>DAISYB010000028.1:0-43059 GCA_036825545.1 Crocinitomicaceae bacterium
ATAAACGAATTATAAGTTTCATTTATCTATTCAATTTCTTTTAAAAACCTAGAAAAATAGCTTGGTGGTAAAAAGTGGTAAGTAAAAATTTAATTAATTTGAAAGAATCGGTTTTCAACAGGATATAAACACTTTATCCACAAATATTCACTGTCCAACTCAAACGATTCAAGTGAATTGGTACATTTGCGCATGTCAAAAGAATTCAAAGGCTGGCTCTTGCTTCTATTTCTTGCCTGCATCTGGGGGAGCTCATTCATCCTGATGAAAAAAGGGATGTTCACCAGCGAAGGAAAAGCTATTTTCAGCGACACTCAAGTTGGATCTTTACGGATGCTTATTGCAGGACTCGTTCTGTTGCCTTTTGGCCTTATCTATTTACGACTCATCAAAACCTTCAAACAGTTGCTCTGTTTGAGTATAGTTGGATTTTTTGGCAATTTTTTTCCAGCATTTCTCTTTACCTATTCTGAAACCGGTATCTCATCCGGATTTGCAGGAATGCTCAATAGTTTTACGCCCATTTTTACTGTTTTGATCGGTTACTTCATTTTTAAAGTCAAACTAACACCTATCCAAATTATTGGAATTCTCATTGGAACAGTGGGCATCTACTTTTTAATGGCTGCCGGAAAAAGCATTTCCAAAACCGGTGATTGGTCTCACATTATAGCTGTTGTCATCGCAACTTTATTTTATGGTATCAGCTTGAATACCATCAAGCACACATTACAGGACTTTAATGCCATTCAAATCACCTCTTTGGCATTTACCGTAATACTTCCGCCCTCACTCATAGCCGCTTACGGATTTGACACTTTTCAAACATTGCAGACCAATCCGTACGCTTATGAAGGCTTATTTTTCATAAGTATTTTATCGATTATCGGAACAGCATTAGCCGTAATACTTTTCAATCGAATCATCAGTGTCCGATCTGCTTTATTCGCTAGCAGTGTTACCTACTTCATTCCAATTGTAGCCGTAATTATCGGGTACTTCTTTAAAGAGACCATCGGTTATTGGCAAATCGTTGCCATGTTTATTATCCTCCTCGGCGTGATCCTGGTCAACTTAGGCCCACTTCTCTTCAAAGGCAAGAAAAATGAAAAAAATGAACTTTCAACAGTAAAAAGTTGAAAAAGCGTTGGTACTTTCGATTTTATAGCTATCTTTGCCGTCCTAATTTTAGGGAATTTAACTATTAAAAACAAGCTATATGTACGCAATTGTAGAGATAGCAGGGCAGCAATTTAAAGTGCAAAAAGACCAAAAGATCTTCGTGCACCGTTTGGCAGCTGAGACTGGTTCAAAAGTAGAATTTGACCGTGTTCTTTTGGTTGACAATGGTGGAAAGATCAATGTTGGCGCCCCGGCTATTGCAGGAGCTAAGGTAACTGCAGAGGTAAATGATCACGTTAAGGGTGACAAGGTAATCGTTTTCAAAAAGAAGCGCCGTAAAGGGTACAGAAAGAAAAACGGACACCGTCAATCGTTCACTGCGATCACTATCAAGGACATTAAAGCATAATTTGATAATCTTTCCGCCCCGGCGGATCAAATAGTAGAAATCATGGCACACAAAAAAGGAGTCGGTAGTTCGAAAAACGGTCGTGAATCAGAAAGCAAGCGCTTAGGAGTTAAAATCTTCGGTGGACAACTTGCTATTTCAGGAAACATCATCGTTCGTCAGCGTGGTACACAGCACCACCCTGGAGAAAATGTTGGTATCGGGAAAGATCACACCCTTTATGCATTGACTGACGGTACTGTTGCTTTCCGTAAGCGTAAGAACAACCGTTCGTTTGTATCAGTTGTTCCTTTCGACGCAGCTGAAGCATAACTAAAAAGTATAAGCATTTAAAGGCGGGCGTTTTTGTCCGCCTTTTTTATTGCTTATAATGCCACAATCTATCCATAAGTTGGGATGGAATAAATTGTTAAATTCGCACCACAAACAAAAGAACATGCTCGAAATTACACGTATTAGAAGCGAGAAAGAAGCCATTTTGGATGGACTTAAAAAACGTAACATTGATGCCACAGCAACCTTGGATCAAATCCTTGAGCTCGATCAACAATGGAGAAATTCAAAAACTGAATTAGAAACGATCGCTGCAGAATTGAATCAACTGGCAAAATCCATTGGAGACTTGTTTAAACAAGGTAAACAAGAAGAGGCGAATGTTGCAAAGAGCAGAACTACGGACTTGAAAACGCGTGAGAGCGAACTAAAAGTAGAAGTAGATCAATTCGAACAAAACATAACATCATTATTATACACACTTCCTAACGTTCCCAATGATCTTGTCAAAGCAGGAAAAAATGAAGAGGACAATGAAATCGTCCTAAACCATGGAGCGACACCTTCTTTTTCATTTGAACCGCTGCCACATTGGGACCTTGCAAAGAAATACAACCTCATCGATTTCGAAATGGGCGTGAAGGTCACTGGAGCAGGATTCCCATTCTACCGAGGTAAAGGAGCTAAGTTACAACGTGCACTTATCGCGTTCTTTTTGGATGAAGCCGAAAAAGCCGGTTATGAAGAATTCATTCCGCCATTAGTTGTCAACGAAGCGAGTGGATATGGTACAGGTCAATTGCCGGATAAAGAAGGTCAAATGTACTACATCAACGAGGACGATTTTTATTTGA
The DNA here is from genome assembly GCA_036825545.1 of Crocinitomicaceae bacterium. Lineage (GTDB taxonomy): Bacteria > Bacteroidota > Bacteroidia > Flavobacteriales_D > Crocinitomicaceae > M0103. The sequence goes on from DAISYB010000028.1 coordinate 2,659, forward strand.
TTCCAACTGCAGAAGTACCATTGACGAATATTTATCGTGATGTGATCCTGCCATCTGAAGATTTCTCCATCAAATTAACGGGATACACACCTTGCTTTCGTCGCGAAGCCGGATCTTACGGTAAAGATGTTCGTGGATTGAACCGTCTGCACCAATTCGACAAAGTTGAGATTGTACGCATCGAACATCCAAACAATACGGCAAGAGCCTTGGAGGAAATGATTGATCACGTTAAAGGACTATTGGAGAAACTCGGACTTCAGTACCGTATTCTGAGGCTTTGTGGTGGAGATACCGGTTTTGCTTCGGCCATGACCTATGACTTTGAAGTCTATTCTGCTGCACAACAGAAATGGTTGGAAGTGAGTTCATGTTCGCGCTTTGACACCTTCCAATCAAATCGTTTGAAACTTCGCTTTAAGAACAGTGAGAAGAAAAGTCAACTTTGTCATACCTTAAATGGTTCTGCTCTTGCATTGCCGCGCATTGTGGCCTCCCTGATGGAAAACCACCAAACTGAGGATGGAATTGTAATTCCGGAAGCTTTGCGCAAGTACACTGGCTTCGATCGAATTGATTAAGTTGGGTTGTCTTAAAAATATAACATCCAACCGCATTCACTTACAATAGGGTTGATTTGTTAATTTTCCATAAGTCTGTTTACAATCAGGTACTAATCTTTGTACTTTTATCTCATGACGCAATCAATGAACAGAATTTTTATAGCGATCGGATTAATCGGACTGATAGCCAGTTGCAGTGATTTAAAGAAAGGTGAGTATTTAAAAGATCTAGAATCTATGAATACTACTTTGGATAGTATTTCGATTGTGCTGAAAGAAAATCAGATCGACACGCTTCATGCTGTTATAGGGGCAGCTATGCAAATGGAACTTCGAATAAAAAACAATTATTACGCAGACACAATTGACATGGAACTGGGTAAGAAAATGGATGCATTTAAGCGAATGCGAAAAACATTGCCCGGATTAGGTCGATTGAGTAGTACAATTGATGCAGGTGTTGATGAACAAAAGAAAAGTTTGGTTTTACTAAGAGATGATATTGAAAAAGGTAATGGAGATCGCAAAAAATATGGTGAATATGTTGAATTCGAACAACAAAAAGTAGCGCAATTGCGTTCTTTAATACGAGAATATGTTGATGGCAAGCAATCAGCAATGACTACCTTCAATGAATTGTATCCAGAACTGAATGCCTTTTCAATGAGTTTGTTGAACAAGCCAAAACCAAAGCCTAAAAAATAAGGCCCGTAATTTGTTGCCAATCTTACTATGAAGAACTTACTCCTGATCCTATTTATTTCCTTAAGCTGGTTTCTTAGTGCCCAGACCGAAACCGATCAGCAGTTAGCTCAACATTATTATTCCAACGGTGAATTCGACAAAGCGAAGATGTATTATGAACGTCTTTATTCCAAGGATCCATCGAAATTCAATTTCACACGACTCTACGAGTGTCATCAAGTCACGGGTGATCAAAAGGAGGCTGAGAAGCTGTTGAAGAAGCAAATTTCATCCAATAAAACAGATGTCGAATACCGCATCATGCTTGCCCAATTCTATGAAGAACAGCAAGAGACCGTCAGGGCACAAAAGATCTATGATGAATTAATCCAGGAAATAACGCCAGATGCCAACCGTATTGTTTCATTGTACAATGCATTCAAAGCAAGAGGTAGAAACGATCTAGCGTTTCAAGTGATTGACAAAGGGCGCAAAATGCTCAAGAATAGTTACCCATTGCATTTTCAATTTGCCGACTATTATGGCGCGACTGGTCAAACAGACAAAATGGTTGGCGAGTACTTGGACCTACTGGATTACAACATAGGCTATGTGTCGTCCGTACAAACCCTTCTAACACGTCAATTTGATCTGTCTAAACCTGAATCTAGAGAATACGAAACTTTAAGACAAGTTTTGCTTGATCGTGCTCAAAAAAAACCTGATCAACCAGTCTATGGTGAAATGTTGATTTGGCTTTTTATTCAGCGAAAGAATTTTAGTGGGGCACTTACACAAGCTCAAGCCATGGACAAGCGTCAATCCGAAGGAGGAAAACGTGTGTATGATCTGGGCAAAATTTGTGTAGAAAACAAAGACTACGAAACAGCAAGAAAAGCATTTCAATATGTCGTTAGTTTAGGTGAAAGTTCCATTTACTATTACCAGGCAGAAAATGCCTTATTGAATACACGATTTCTAGAGGTTACCGCAGGGAGAACATTTGACCGATCAGAAATCAAAGAAACAGTAGATCTGTATGAACATACACTAGATCGTGTTGGTAAAAAGCGTAATTCAATTGGACTGATCATTGAATTGAGTCATATTCAAGCTTTTTATAACGACAACGCAGAAACAGCAATTAGTGAACTGGACAACGCACTTAAGATTCCAGGATTAACCGATATGCAAAAGGCCGAGATAAAAATGAAATTGGCTGACATTCATGTTTTACATGCCGATATTTGGGAAGCTTCACTCCTTTACATGCAAGTTGAAAATGATTTTAAGTTTGAAACAATTGGTCAAGAAGCAAAATTCAAGAATGCGCGGATCTTTTATTACGATGGTGAGTTTGATTTTGCTCAGGCTCAATTGGATGTCCTCAAGGAATCGACATCTAAGTTAATAGCCAATGATGCTTTGAAGCTATCTGTCATGATCACCGATAACTATGGTTTGGATAGCAATTATCAGGCGATGTGGTGGTTTGCGCAAGGTGATCTTTTAATTGAACAACACAAATATGCGTTAGCATTTCAGTATTTTGACAGTGTGATCTCTGCATTTCCCTATCATTCTCTCGGAGATGAAATACTAATGAAAAAAGCAGAGGCCGCTATGAAGCAAGGACAGTGGAACAATGCAATCAAGCATCTTGAGGATATTTTGAAATACCACGGAACGGATATTCTGGCAGATGACGCTGTTTTCCTACTTGGAGAAATACATGAAATTAATCTAAATGACACGGAGAAAGCTTCTGACTATTACAAGCGAATATTATTTGACTTTAAGGGAAGTTTATTCACTGAAGAATCGAGAAAACGGTTTAGGATAATTCGTGGTGATGTTTCAGCAGAGGATCTATGAATCTTTGTTGAATTATTTCGCCCATCTTTTTCTAACTAAGCCGAACAGAAATAAGACGGGAAAAACAATGAGGCTCAAAGTATAGAACAAACCAGAAATTTTTTCATAAAAAGTTTCATCCTGCTTTAAGGTGATGGAAGACTTCAAAATTCCAGTATCCTTACCACGTTTTTTAGCTAATACATTTCCATTTCGATCAATGATAACAGAGATGCCGCTATTGCAACTTCGCACTATTGGTGTTCGGCTTTGTATAGCCATTCCAGTATGATAGGTCATGTATTGATCTGACCCCCTTAAGTCCTTATTCCAAAACTCGTTAGAAAGGATCAAAATCAAATCTGATTGCTTTCCCAAATCAGCCATTAATAGTGGATATACGCTTTCAAAACACAAAATAGGCGCATATTTCTTACCGCCGCTGGTTTTGTGAATATCATCACCATGTTCATAATAAGAAATCATTGTATTCGAACCAACCACATCAGCAAAATTCCTAAGAAAAGGGAATTGATCCAAGAAGGGGATGCGCTCTTGAAATGGAATAAATATCGCCTTACTCCGAACAGGCCATCTTCCTGTTGAACTCATTGTCAACGCAACATTATGTGAAGTATAATGGAAGTTTCTTGATTCATCCTTTACTGAATAAGCATCAATCTTATCTTCCCCAACAACTGAAAAACCATAACCACCTGTACAAATGGAAAGCCTAGGGAATTCAGATAACCTCCCCTCAATTGTTTGATATGCCTTTTCATTTGATATGTTGTGAATCCATCCCAGATTAGATATAATGGTTTCAGGCCACACCATGAGTTCAATATCTGACAAGTCATCAACTACCGACATTTTCCATAAGCTATCAATAACCAGTGAAGGGTCTTTATGTCCTTCCTCTGTGTATGTTTCCATGTATGTGTGCAAGGCGGCAACCTTAAATTGCTTCTTTGAAGACTCTTCATCTACCTTAAAAAAAGGCGATAACACAAATGGTAAAACTGATATTACAAAAAGAATTACGGGTAATTGAAAGGATCTTTTTGATTTTATATTACTAATGGCAATCCATGCAAAAACATTTAGCAATAAAATGAGCAATGTACCACCTTCCACACCAACAAACTCATAGAACTGAATGAGAGACGGGTACATTCCAAGGCCATTACCTAAAACAAAGTATGGTGATCCAATCATCCAGTTCTGATTCAAATACTCCACACTCATAAATGTGCCAATGACATAAATTCCAACTAGATATTTCGATCTGAATTTATTGAACATCCCTAATGTAAACACCCCTAATGCAAGGGTAAAAGACTGAACAATTATAACAATGAAATAGGTTTTTGGAGAAGTATTATACAAATACGTAATACTTATTCCGGACCAAATGAAATGCGTAATGAAAGTCAAAATAAATAGATGAAGCCATTTAAATTTGACTGAAGAATCAATAATCGATTCTAAACCAAGAAAGAAAGGTACCAAACCGACGAAGAGAAAAGGAAACCACCCTATATTAGGCCATCCCAACCATAATAAAATACCCGAAAGTATAGCAAACAAGTAAATCGATACGAAACTTTTCATGTGGCTCATGGCGATTAAAATTCAAGTAAGGACAAAAAACAGAAAAAAAATGCACATTTCAGGCAACCTGTTCGTAAAAACAGCGTTTCTTCGGCGTGAAATAATTCACATAATACACTTTTAGATAATGATTTGAGAATTATACATTTGTGTATCAAACCTGAAAACTATGAAAAATTACTTACTGAAAGGGATTACTGTATTATTTATTGTATTTCTGTCATCCAGTGCATTTGGTCAGTCATCTCCTGATCTTACCAAGATTAATGAGTTCATTTCTGAAGTTTATGCAGAATGTCCACAGTATCAAAACCAAGACCATATTAATTTCGGTTTAGATTTTTTACAGCGCACAAGAATTCATAGTGTGGCTGTTGGTGAATATCCAGAATGCCCTCTTTTGTCCTCCGTTGGTAGAAAAGATAAATGTAATCCTTCAATGACTTACGATCCTTCTACCTTCACTGTTGAGTCATTTAATCCTTTGAAATACCATTTTAATTATCACTCAACTACTTCGAGTTATTTTAGAGTTGATGGAATGCCATTCATAATTGAAATTCTCCCAAAAAACTAATCTCCAAGCAAGACCACTATGAAAAATTTACTACTAGCTATTTCGGTTTCACTTTTTGCCATTCTCAATCTCTTTGCGGGAGGAGGTGGAGGTGGAACAGTTATTCCATGCAGCAGTGCTAATCCATTTTGTACTGAAGTCAATCTTAATTTTGCAAATTCCACGAATACATCAGCTCCGTCAGGACCCAACTACGGTTGTTTAGGTTCACAACCGAACCCTATTTGGTATTATATGCAGGTAAGTACACCTGGAACGTTTCAAATTGGTTTATCGCAAACAACAGGTCCTAATGGAACAGGGAGTGGAATTGACGTCGATTTTGCCATGTGGGGACCTTATACTAGCTTAACCGCAGGATGTAATTCCGTTATGGCAGGAGCCGCCCCGATTCAGTGTAGTTTTTCAGCATCCTATACAGAAACTGTTGGAATTGGTCTTCCTGGAGGGGCAGGTTCCGGTGCATCTACTCCACCAGCAGCTACTGCAGGTAGTGTTTACATTATTTTAATTACGAATTACAGTGGAAGTTCAGGATACATCTCCTTTAATCAAACTGGCGGAACAGGAGTTGCAGATTGTTCGATTGTAACACCATGTGATATAACAAATTTAATGGCTACGCCGGGAGCTTGTAACCCAGCAACAAATACCTTCAACTTGACTGGATCGGTAACATTTGTTGAACCTCCCACGTCAGGTACATTAACTGTGACATCAAGTTGTGGTGGTAGTCAGACTTTCAACGCCCCATTTACCTCACCGACAAATTACACCCTTTCGAATTTACCTTCTAATGGTGCGGCCTGTACGGTCACTGCGACTTTTTCTGCAGACAATACATGTACTCGAACCCAAAACTTTACAGCACCAGTCTCTTGTTTACCTTGTAGTATGACGGGTATAACAACCAATGTTGGAGCTTGTAATCCTGCAAACAACCAATATAGTGTTTCAGGAAATATTTCCTTTACGAATCCACCAACAAGTGGGACACTAACCATTACGAACTCATGCGGTGGAACTCAAACCTACAATGCGCCATTCACTTCTCCAGCAGCGTACAACATTACCGGACTTACCTCAAATGGTGCTCCATGTACAATAACTGCTACTTTCTCGGCAAATGCTGCATGTACCATATCACAAAACTATACAGCACCTTCGAATTGTATTCCGCCTTGTCTTATTACAAACTTAACAGCAAATATTGGTACTTGTCAAACAAACAATACTTTCCCAGTTTCCGGAACATTTACTTACAACAATAATCCAGGAACAGGAACAGTGACTGTTACTGTCACGAATGCTTCCGGGTCTCAAACACAAACATTCAACCCTCCATTTGTCAATGGTCAAACCTATAATTATAATATTACGACAAATAACTCGGACGGTTCACCATTAACAGTTACTGTAGCATTCAGCAATGATCCGGCTTGTACCATGTCATTGAATTCAGTTTCTCCACCAAATTGTCTTTGTCCAGCTGACATCGGTACGTTTACTGCGGGAATCTCTGGTATCAGTTCAAACAATTATGTTCTGTGTTATGGTGATGAAATTGACATTATAGCGAATGGTGATTATACGCCACCAGCAGAAGCTACAGCACCACCAAATGCTGGTGGTTATGAGCCAGGTATAACTTGGTTGGTTTATTCTTGTCCGCCAACTATCGCTTTAACGCCAAGTAACACACCTCCAAACGATTGGATTGGTAATGACCCTTGTTTACTTGGTTTGTATTCAGATTTTGATATGTATGACATCAATGATCAATATTGGATGACAGCCTTCCCTCCTGGAACTTTTGCAAATAATACGGTTTATTTTGTGCCGATTACGATGTATAATCTGACAGAAGGACTTTATTCATATGTCAATACCAGTTTGCCGTGTTACGAAATGGGATCTCCATATGCCGTTCAGTATTTGCCGCAAATCACGTTTACTCAAAGTCAAACTTGTACAAATGTTAACGCAACGATTACAGGAGGTTTACCTGCTGTAAATGGATCGCAGTTTTCAGTTGTTGCAGGATCCTTGACTCCTGCCAATGCAAGTTTTGTAAATACAACAGCAAATAACGGTGGTGTCATTTCCATCACTGGATTGAATACAGGACAAGGATACTCCTTCCAGGTTCAGGATGCGAACGGATGTCCAATTACAGTAACAGGAACATTTGTTGGTAGTCCAACACTTAGCTATCCACAGACAGCATACTGTCCTGTTGGAACAGCTAGTCCAACAATTACTGGTGTGGCTGGTGGTATCTATTCGTCAACTGCAGGTTTGTCTATTAACGCAACAACAGGAGTAATCAATCTTGCAGCCTCATCTCCAGGTTCGTATACTGTAACATACACTACACCTGCGGTTCCTGGACCGGCTTGTCCAGCGACATTTGGAATCACAATTCACCCGCTTCCTATCATTGTTGCTGACAATCAGACGGTTTGTCAGGGTGGTTCAATTGTACTTAATGCCAGCGGTGCAACCACCTATTCGTGGTCTCCGGGTACATTCTTGAGTGGAACGACCGGTGCTAGTGTCACATTCAGTAATGGATCAACTACCAACTATACTGTAACAGGAACAGATGCAAATGGCTGTGTAAATACGGATCCTTTAACTGTCACAGTTAACGGAAACGCACCAATTAATGCAGGATTAGATGTTGCTATCTGTGTCGGTGCATCAACCACTTTAACAGCCACAGGTGGGGTAACTTACAATTGGGACAACACGCTTGGAAACGGTGCCTCACATACTGTAACGCCAGCAGTGACAACTACCTACACGGTGAATGGTACTGATGGTAATGGTTGTTTGGGATCTGATCAGGTGACTGTTACTGTAAACCCGAATCCAACACCAATAATAACAGGTCCATCAACCTATTGTGCGGGTAACCCTGCCATTTTGAGTACTACTCAAACATTTACCACATACGTTTGGTCAACTGGATCAAATGCAGCTACGACATCCGCAACTTCAGCAAATAATCCAATAACTGTTCAAGTAACCAATAGTTTTGGCTGTTTGGGTACATCCCCTGCGTTTAATGTAAGTGAGAATCCGGTTGTTACTTTTAATTCATCTGTAACAATTTGTCAGGGACAATCTGCAACAATACATGGTGTCGTGCAAACAACTGCCGGAGTTTATTCAGAAACATTTGCAACTGCCTCCGGTTGTGATAGTGTTGCAAATATTACACTAATTGTTAATCCGCTTCCACCAGTTAATGCGGGAATAGATCAAGCTGTTTGTTATGGCATCTCAATAACATTGAGTGGATCGGGAGCGTCAACATATAGTTGGTCACCATTAATTCAAAATAACGTCTCTTTTATTCCTCAAAATACGCAGATTTATACCTTAACAGGAACAGATAACAATGGATGTGTGAATACTGATAACGTTCTCGTAACAGTTCATTCAATTCCTGCTATTAATGCCGGCCCTGATCAGTCTGTTTGTCAGGGAACTGCAGTGACATTAAATGGAAGTGGAGGCTCTTCTTATTCATGGACAGGTGGAGTAACAGATGGAGTTTCATTTGTTCCATCAGTTGGTACGAACACTTACACCGTAACCGGCACGTCAACAGCTGGCTGTACTTCAACTGATCAAGTCATTGTAGTAGTGAATCCTACACCGAATGTTTTTGCAGGAAATGATGTTGTAGTCTGTGAAGGTCAGTCTGTTACGCTTACTGGTTCGGGTGCTGCTACCTATTCTTGGGACAATGGTGTGAATAATGGTGTTGCATTTGTTCCGTCAGTAGGTACAACTAGCTATACTGTTACTGGTACGTCTTCAGCGGGATGTGTCAATTCCGATCAAGTTAACGTGACGGTCAATCCAAACCCGGAGGTTTCATTCACAACTGGACCCACTCTTGGATGTGCGCCGTTTACCACAACTTTAACAAATACGAGTACCAACTCGGCAAACTGTACATGGACTTTAAGTAATGGAACAACGCTTACAGGTTGCGGTACCATACCGGTTACATTTACTCAAAGTGGATGTTATGATGTGACATTAACTACCACTTCCATTTCAGGTTGTACATCAAGTTTTTCGGCAAACAATATCATCTGTGTAGAGGCGCCACCAATCGCTGCATTTACACCTTCTTCAAACCAATTATCCAATTTGAATACGGAGGTTATTTTCGCTAATAATACAACAGGAGCAATTAATTATATGTGGGATTTCGGTGACGGATCACAATATTCTACAGCCGTAAATCCTACACATGTTTATCCCATTGATCCTGTTGGTACTTACGAGGTGATACTTGTCGCATATTCACCATTAGGCTGTACAGACACGGCCTACTCAACGATTCAGATCTATGAAGAACTTATCTTTTATGTGCCGAATACATTTACACCAGATGATGACAAATACAATCCGGTATTTTTACCTGTGTTTACTTCTGGTTTTGATCCATACAACTACAATCTACTTATATTTAATCGTTGGGGAGAGATCGTATTTGAATCCAATAACCATCTAGTTGGTTGGGATGGTTCTTATGGAAAGAATGGAGAAATCGGAATGTGTCAAGATGGAGCATATACCTGGAAGATCGAATTTAAAGTGAACCGCTGGGACGAAAGACGTGTATCAGTTGGTCACGTCAATTTAATTAGATAAAACCTTTAAAGAGTTGTCGGTACTTCAGCTCTTTTTTGTTAATTTAAAAAGAATGACCTAATTTGGTCATCATTATTCATTGCTATGAGATATCTAGTCGTACTCATCCTAATACTGCATTTCGGAAATAAAATTTCGGCCTGTTCTCCTTGTGGGCAATTATCGAACATCACACAAACCATTAGCGGCAATACCTTAACACTTAACTTTACAAGTAATGCAGGTTGGCAGTGTTGTTACAATGTTCAAATTGAGCTGGTTTGTATTGATGCCAATTTTACCGGAACAGCTAACTATCTTTCCCCACAATTATGTATAAATGGTGGTAATGCAGCTTCTTCAACTTGGGGATCTCCGGTTCCATATCCTCCTACCAACATCAATTTATCCAATTTTTGTCCCGGCACCTACAAATGGCGAGCTAGAGAATCTCAATGTAATTTAGCCTGGACTCAGCAATATACTTTCACGATAGATGGTGCAAATCCAATGACTCTTTCAGCAAGTGCAGTTGATCCTGATCTTTGTTTGGGTGAATCAACACAATTGCTAGCTCAAGCAGCCAATGGCTGTAACGGTCCTTACAATTACAGCTGGAGTCCAAGCACAGGTTTGAATAACCCTAACACTCAAAATCCAACTGCCACACCTAATGTTACAACGACTTATACGGTTACAGCAACTGAGGCAGGAGCATGTGCTTCTACTCAAACAACACAAGTGACTGTGACTGTTTTGCCAAAACTTGACATTGTTGTTAGCGGTAATAACACCGTTTGCGAAAATGATCCCGATCAACTTGTAACCTTTATTGCAAACAATAGCTCCCCACCTTATACAATTGACTATACTATTAACGGTGTTAATCAGCCTACAATAGTTATGAATGAATCGTCTCTGGAAATTACACAATCTACAGCTTCTCCTGGAACATATATTTACGAAATTACCTCTGCAACTGACTCCAGTCCAATTGAATATTGTGAAGTAGAACCTTCGAACATTACAATAACGATTAACCCACTGCCAATTGTTGATGCAGGACCAGATCAAACTGTCTGTGAAGGTACGAATGTAGTACTGTCTGGTAGCGGTGCAAATACCTACACATGGGATAATAATGTGACAAACAATGTTGCATTTACTCCTGAAGTAGGAAGCTTAAATTACACCGTAACCGGCACATCACTAGGTTGTTTGGGTGAGGATAATGTTACGGTGACTGTTAACCCTAATCCAACAGTTAATGCTGGATCTGATCTTGAAATTTGCGAAGGTGAAACTGCACTCTTATCAGGAAGTGGTGCTTCGACATATAGTTGGTCGAATAATGTTGTCAATAATATACCATTTAGTCCTACCGTTGGCACACTGACTTATTCCGTCATCGGTACGACAATTCATGGATGCGAAGGAACAGATGATGTTCAAGTTACCGTTCATCCCAATCCAATGGTTAGTTTTTACCCTGATACGACAATCGGATGTATTCCTTTTCTTGTCACATTCACGAACACTACTCCTAATACAGCGTCTTGTATTTGGACTACTAGTGATGGTCAATTATTAGCTGGCTGCGATCCCACCCTTATTTTTTTCAACACTAGCGGCTGCTTTGATGTAACCTTGACAACCACTTCAAATGAAGGTTGTGTATCCTCCTTTACGGCTAATAATTTAATTTGTGTTGAACCACCTCCATCGGCTTCATTCATTGCTACACCAGGTACTGTGACCACATTAAATACAGAAGTTGTATTTTTAAACACATCATCTGGCTCAGTTGCCTACCAATGGAATTTAGGTGACGGATCACCATTAACTACAGAAGAGTCACCCACTCATTTATACCCTGATAATACCACGGCAGTTTACGACGTATATCTCGTAGCTTATTCTCCTCTTGGATGCACTGATACAGCTACAAGTTATATTTCGGTTATTGAAGAAGTTATCTATTATGTTCCTAATACTTTTACTCCTGATTTTGACCATTACAACCCAGTATTTAAACCTATTTTTACCGCAGGATTTGACCCTTACAGCTATAACTTACAAATTTACAATCGATGGGGAGAAATCGTTTTCGAATCAAATAATTCTGATTTTGGATGGGATGGTAGTTTTGGGTCAAAAGGAGAATACAGATACTGTCCGGATGGAAGTTATACATGGCGAATAGAATTTAAACTATCTCGTTGGGATGAAAGGAGAGTGATCACCGGACATGTAAACCTCATACGTTAAATTCATATTAATTTAACAAGTACTGCTAAAAGTTCATCTTGATTTTCACGAAATTTGCTGAATGCAATTGATCAACCGTGAGCTCAGTTGGCTCAGTTTTAATGAGCGTGTACTTCAAGAAGCTCTTGATGAAAATGTCCCTTTAACTGAACGAATGCGATTCTTAGGAATCTATTCCAACAACATGGACGAATTTTTTCGCGTACGTGTTGCCAACCTACGTCGGATGGTTCAAGTAGGCAAAAAAAATGTCGAGGGATACAAGGGATCGCCGGCAGAACTTTACAACGATATTCGCAAGATCATACTTAAACAACAACTCAAGTTTGAATTGGCTTATAAAAAGATCATGGCCCAATTCGAAAAAGATAATATCTTTCACCTAGATGATACCGCTGTCACAAAAGATCAACTTCCTGAATTGAATCAGTTTTACCGAGATAAACTCAAACACTCTATTTTCCCTATTATACTAGATAAAAAAACCCCTTTTCCCCGCTTACGTGATTACGCTATATATCTGGCTGTTCGCATCACTGAAAAAAATAAAAAGGTAAAATATGCATTGATTCAGATTCCGACTGATGTTCCACGTTTTTATCGATTAAAGGAAAAAGATAAAGAGTTTGTAATTCTTACCGATGACATCATCCGTTTACACCTCGAGGAAATATTCGCTATTCTACCATTTGTGCAAATTGACGCATTTACTTTCAAATTCACCAGAGATGCAGAATTAGACCTTGATGATGACTTGTCAGTTTCATTGATTGAAAAAATTGAAAAGAGCATCAAGAATCGAAAGAAAGGAATGCCGGTGCGCTTTGTTTATGATGAGCGTATGCCAAAAGATCTATTGGATCATTTACTAAAATCCCTTAATTTAAAATTTGGCGTTAACACCATACCAGGGGGTAAATACCACAATTTCAAAGATTTTACCTCGTTTCCAGATTTTGAGAACCCTAAATATGTTTATGTACCTCAACAACCTGTTGAACATCCAGACTTAAAAGGAAATAAAAGTTTGATTAAAGCAATCCTTCAAAAAGACATCCTACTTCATTTCCCTTACCAACGATTCGATCATGTGGTCGATCTGCTAAGAGAAGCCGCATTAGATCCCAAAGTAACTTCTATCCATATCAATGTGTATAGATTGGCCTCCAATTCACAAGTAATGAATGCTTTATTGGCTGCTATCTATAATGGCAAACATGTCGAAGTTGTTTTTGAATTACAAGCTCGTTTTGATGAAGAGAACAATTTATGGTGGTCAAACAAGCTCCGTGAAGGTGGTGCCAAGGTGATTTTTGGCGTTCAAAATCTGAAAGTACATTCCAAGTTACTTCAAATTAGAAGAGGTAAAGGCACACAAGAACAATTGATTTCCTATATTGGTACGGGTAATTTCAACGAGAAGACGTCTAAGATATATGGTGACCTTGCTCTCATAACAGCAAAACCTGCAATTTCTAAAGAAGTTAAACGTGTTTTTGACCTCATGGAAAATAGTTTGGATCGTACTTCCTATAAATTGCTAACAGTTTCTCCATTCAATACACGTAGAAAATTGATTTCTCTGATTGATCAAGAGATTAAAAATGCAAAAGACAGCAAACAAGCTTCCATTCGAATCAAATTGAACAACCTAACCGACATTAGAATGATCCGTAAACTATACGAGGCAAGTCAGGCAGGTGTAAAGATTGAAATGATTATTCGTGGGATTTGTTGTTTAGCCCCTGGTATAAAGGGCTTGAGTGAAAACATTACGATCATTTCAATAGTTGATCGCTATTTGGAACATGCACGTTTTATGATCTTTGAAAATGGTGGTCAACCTATCCACTATATTACCAGTGCTGATTGGATGGAGCGCAATTTAGATAAACGAATTGAAGTCGGCGTACCTGTATTGGAGCCATCTCTGAAGAAAGAACTAGACACAATTTTTGAATTCCAGTGGAAGGGCAGTGTTAAGTCGCGCTTGATTAGTAAAAATCTGAAAAACACCTATAGGAGACCCAACAAGAGTTTTCATGCACAACATGAACTCTACGACTATTATTGTAAACTAGTTGAGCGTAATCACTAACACATCATGGAATTAGTTATTCAGCGAATCCTTAATTTGCTCATTCAGTTCAATTGTTACTCCCTCGATCTCCTTTGAGTCCGGATTTTGGCTAGCCATCTTATCTAGTTGACTAACAATTAAATATCCCAACAGAATTAAAAACAGTGTGTACACCAAAATCCTGACTAAATACCATTTACTTGCTTTTTTAGGTGAAAATTGTTGTAAATCGATATTACTATCCTTATCCATGAGGTGTTGTGATGTTGAACATTGTGTAAATTTAGAAGAAAACCTTATGATACTCTCTAAAAAAGAATTTCTTCAAGGCTTTGTAATCCACCTTAAAGGTTAACGCATTTCTTTTAACTTTGAAGAATGAATACTGAAAGGTATATTCTTGTTACTGGTGGAGCTGGTTACATTGGTTCCCACACTGTTGTTGAGTTGCATAAGGCCGGCTACATACCTGTTATTGCTGATGATATGCGCAATGCACATGCTATAATTCTGGAAGGACTAAAGAGTATTACGGGAATAAAACCGATCCATCACGCTATTGATATCACCGATAAATCAGCTCTTGAACTCCTTTTTTCTCAATACAATTTTAAAGGTATCATACATTTCGCTGCCAACAAGGCGGTTGGTGAATCAGTAATGAATCCATTAATGTACTACCGAAACAATGTTGGCGGATTAGTGAATGTTCTCGAATGTGCACAAATTAATCGAGTAAAAAACATCGTATTCTCTTCTTCATGCACTGTTTATGGAGATCCTGGGGAGCAGAAAGAAGTTAGCGAAAAAACACCTCTTGTTAAAGCAAATTCCCCCTACGGAAACACAAAACTCATTGGTGAACAGATTTTGTTTGATCTCACAACCAGTGATCCGGAATTTAAGATTATTAGTCTACGTTATTTTAATCCGGTTGGAGCACATTCTTCAGGTTTGATTGGTGAATACCCCATGGGGAAACCCAATAATCTACTGCCTTATATTACCCAAACTGCAATTGGCAAACAGGAAAAATTGACTGTTTTTGGAAATGACTACCCAACTCCTGATGGCACATGTATTCGGGATTATATTCATGTATGTGATCTGGCGAATGCTCATGTGAAAGCACTTTCATGGTTGGACGATCAAGTGAATGGTTGCAATGAACAAATAAATATTGGTACGGGAAAAGGTACGAGTGTACTTGAGTTGATCTCAGCTTTCGAAAAAATCAGTCAACACAAATTGAATTGGGAATTTGGTCCGAGAAGACCTGGTGATGTAACTGAAATTTATGCAAATGCAGACAAATCGAAAAAACTATTAAACTGGAAGGCTCAGCATACAATGGAAGATGCTGTTCAAGATGCCTGGAATTGGGAAAAAAAATTGAAAGAACATGCTTAAAACACTATTCACGACCTTCACCTTGCTTATTCTGTCCAGTACTGGTCACGCACAATACAACAGTGAGGATCAAGACTTAATAAGTCGATTTAAACCCGGTGGAATGTGGTATTTTACCGGTTTTCGTCCCGCTACTCCAGATAAAGTCAGGAAATATGATCGACTCATCTTTGATTTAACCCACAGTGAATGGAACGGTGATCTCAAACCAGTTCAAAATGCCTGGACAACTATTGGATTAAACACTAATTTACTTTTTGATATACCATTAACTAAGGCTAGTACTGTTTCGATTGGAACCGGATTGACTTATTCATTTATTAAAATGCGTAATGACGGAATCGTTTTTACTGCTGACTCAACAAGTTCATACACGTCAATACATCAAGGTCCAACGACGGGTTTATTTCCAACAAAACGTTATTTAGGCGGAAATAGTTTTTCCATACCATTGGAATTAAGATTCAGAACAAAAGGTTGGAAACATTTTAAAGTGCACTTAGGAGGACGAGTTGGATATCAATTAAACTTCTATCAAAAAAGTGTTACTGGAAGTCATAGTTCTCGCGCAGTACTAAAGGACTACAGCTTACCGGATGTTAATCGTTTAATATACAGTACTCATGTGAGAATTGGAATTCGCAACTGGAGTGTTTATGGATCCTATAATTTGAATTCACTATTCAAAAGTAGCAATAGCGCACAATTGAATCTGTTTCAATTTGGTTTAAGTGTATCTTTGTTTTGATCATGCAGTTAATTGATACACACACCCATTTATATGGTGAAGCCTTTGATGAGGATCGATCAGAAATGGTGCAGCGAGCAATCAATCAAGGTATCACTCAAATGTACTTGCCTAATATTGATCTAGCTTCCATTCAACCGATGTATGACTTGTGTAGTCAATTTCCAAACAACTGCTTTGCCATGATGGGTTTACACCCTGGTTCTGTTAATGAGAATTGGGAAAAAGAGTTGGAAGTCATTCATCATCACCTTTTCCATAATCAACATATTGCAGTCGGTGAGATTGGTATGGATCTGTACTGGGATAAAACATTTAAAGATCAACAAGCTGAAGCTTTTCGTTGGCAAATTCAATGGGCTAAAGAACTTCAACTACCAATTGTCATCCATGCGAGAGAAGCTTTCACTGAAATCTTCGAGATCATTGATGAACTGAACGATGAACGATTAAAAGGTGTTTTTCATTGTTTTACGGGAGACCTCAATCAAGCGAAACATATTCTTGAATACGATGGATTCTCACTGGGGATTGGAGGAGTTGTAACCTACAAAAAT
This sequence comes from Crocinitomicaceae bacterium, assembly GCA_036825545.1. GTDB lineage: Bacteria > Bacteroidota > Bacteroidia > Flavobacteriales_D > Crocinitomicaceae > M0103. Next base: position 19,670 of record DAISYB010000028.1, read on the forward strand.
TCGGGACTTGCAGAAGTTCTGCCGCATATTGATTTGAAGCACATCATTTTGGAAACAGATTCACCGTATTTGCCCCCGGTTCCACATAGAGGGAAACGCAATGAAAGCGCATTTATCACCTTTGTTGCTGAAAAACTTTGTGATATTTACGAAACCACTATGGAAGAAATAGCAAAAATCACGACAGAAAATGCTTTAAATTTGTTCAAACCACACCCAACAATCAATCAAAGCTACCAGTCAGTCAACAAGTCTGATTCCAATTAAATAATCACAAAATACTTCGTTAATATTGATGAGCGCAAAACCAAGAGTACTGATCATTTATACAGGAGGAACGATCGGCATGATCAACGATCACCTGACTGGAGAATTGAAAAGTTTTGACTTTGACCACATTTATGACAATGTGCCTGAGTTAAAGCGATTGGAAGTTGAGCTACATACGATCAGTTTTGATCATCCGGTAGATTCTTCAGAGATGACTCCGGAAATGTGGAAAGCAATGGCGCAAACGGTCTTTGACAAGTATACACATTACGATGGATTTGTGATTCTTCACGGATCAGACACCATGGCTTATTCAGCTTCTGCACTGAGTTTTATGCTTCAAGGGTTGAGAAAACCTGTTATTTTCACAGGGTCTCAATTGCCAATTGGGACGATTAGAACGGATGGTAAGGAAAATCTGATAACGGCTATCGAGCTTGCTGCCATGCACGATCAACAAGGGAATTCTGTAATTCAAGAGGTGGCTGTTTATTTTGAATACTCACTCTACAGGGGAAATAGAAGTTCAAAAATTTCAGCGAACCAATTTGAAGCATTTGATTCACCAAATTATCCGAAACTGGCAGTTGCAGGAGTAAACATTGTTGTGAATCACGATCTGCTTCTTCGGACTAATAACAAGGAGTTGACACTTCATACCGAAATGAATTCCAAGGTCGCATTGCTCAAGATCTATCCCGGATTTCCGGTAGAGGTGTATCATTCCCTCTTTGATCGAGCTAAAACTGATGCAGTCATTTTAGAAACATTTGGGTCTGGAAACGCTCCTTCTGACAGTACTTTTCAAAAGTTGATTCGTACTTATATTGAAAAAGGAGGATTAATTGTAAATACAACCCAATGTAGCTCAGGTTCAGTGCAACAAGGAAAGTACCAAACCAGTTCATTCTTTCAGCAAATTGGAGTAGTAAGTGGTCATGATATGACAACTGAAGCAGCAATAACGAAGCTTATGTTCCTGTTAGCCAACACAGAAAACAAGGAGGTACTTAAAATTGAAATTGAACGATCTATCTGTGGCGAGCTGAATGAATATTAAGAAATCATTAACACAAGTGGATTTTGATTTTTTTTGTACTTTAGCCGCCTGTCTCAAAATGTAAAGACACAAGTTCAACAACGGTTGAATTATAATATCTGATTTGAAACAATCAGAATTGACATAGAATTATGGAGAGGTGTCCGAGTGGTTGAAGGAGCACGCCTGGAAAGTGTGTATACGCCTAAAGTGTATCGAGGGTTCGAATCCCTCTCTCTCCGCATCCGACTGTAAGAAGGATAAGGCTAGAGAAAAGGAGATGAGAAGCCTTGGGTACGAAAAGGCTGATCAAAAATTATAAAGTATGGTTTTCAAAATCATTTCTTTGTACTTTCATCCTTTCTCATGATTTTTTTTATTTTTGGCTAAATTTTAAACTTAGGAATACGACTTAAATTAATCTTCAAGAACATGAAAAAAGTAATTAGTTCTTTAGCTATCGCAGCAGTATTGACATTTGGTATCTCAAATGTGGTTAAAGCGCAGACTGAACCGGCAGATGCGGCTCAAACAGAAGTGAATGACGACGTAGCAGCAGCTGCTACTGAAGGAGCGGCTTCAACAGAAGAAACGGCTGACGAAGAGCCGCAGTTGAATTTCGTTCAAACATTGAAGCAAAAGTACATCGAGGGAGATCCGCTTTGGATGACTCCGGTATTGATCGTATTGATTATCGGAATGTCTTTGTCGATTGAGCGTATCGTATACCTGAATCTTGCTACAATTAACACAAAAAAATTCATTGATCAAGTAGAAGCTGCTTTGAAAAGTGGTGGTGTTGAATCTGCAAAAGAGGTGTGTCGTAACACACGTGGACCAATCGCTTCAATCTACTACCAAGGATTGGATCGTTCACACGAAGGAATTGAAATGGTTGAGAAATCAGTTGTTTCCTATGGTGGTGTGCAAATGGGATTACTTGAGAAAGGACTTTCTTGGTTATCATTGTTCATCGCACTTGCACCAATGTTAGGATTCCTTGGAACGGTAATCGGTATGATCCAAGCCTTCGATAAAATTGTTAAGGATGGTCAGGTGTCACCAACAACCGTTGCCGATGGTATCAAGGTCGCTCTATTAACAACGGTATTCGGTTTGATCGCAGCGATCGTTCTTCAAATTTTTTACAACTACATCGTGTCTAAAGTAGACGGATTGGTTCACGAAATGGAAGATTCGTCTATCATTTTGGTAGACATGCTTTTGAAGAATGAAGCAAAAGCTTAATTGAGTAGATAATTCTTTAAGAATTGAACTATGAATTCAGAGAAATTAACAACAATACTAGGTTTCGTTCGCGTTGCGCTTGTAGTGATCGGGGTAGGATCTGCCTTGATGCTATTCAGTGGGCCGAATGTAAACGATGGTACCGAAGCAGTTGAGGCTTTCCGTGAAGGCGGACGTTTGAATACTGCTATCTTCTTTACGATGGGTATCATTCTGGCAACTGTGGGACTAGTTTTCCTATTCTTTTTTACACAACTTGCGACAAACACAAAGAAAACTGTACTTTCAATCATCGGACTTTTAGTAGCCTTGGTGATTTATCTTGTTTTCTTAGGAATTGGTACATCCGATACATCTGAGACTCTTTTATTGAAAAATCCAGTTGAAGATTCTGTTGTAGTTTCTACTACAGCAGGACTAATCACAGTTGGATTAGGGATTCTAATAGGAGGCTCTTTGTTGGTGTACGATATTGTATTGGGATTCTTCAGAAAGTAAAATTATGGCAAAACGCGACATACCAGAAATCAATGCCGGCTCAATGGCGGATATTGCGTTCCTGCTATTGATCTTCTTCCTTGTAACTACTACAATGGATAAGGATCAAGCGTATATTCGTAGTATACCCCGTAAGATCGAAGTAAAAGAACCTGTTGAAGTTGAAAAACGTAACATTCTTGCGATCAAAGCCAATAATCAAAATCAATTGATGGTACGCGGTGAAATTTTTAGTGATCCGGATAAGATCTCGGATTTCGTTCTTAAGTTTTATCGCTCCAACCAAAAAATGGCTGGACAGTACGTAGACAACAACTTTCCGATGTATTCTGTTTTGTCGATGTCTTTAATTGATCAAAACATTGAATCAGTAATTAGTGAAGCAGAATCAATGGAAGCTGCAGGAGCACCACAAGATATGATCGATTTCAAATACAACCAGTTAGCTGATTGGGAGAAGAAGAAACGCGCATTACAATTGTATGGTGGAAGTGTTCTTCCTGAAATTCATTATCAAGCGAATATTCGTATTGAAGTCATGCAGGCAACTGCTTACAGTATCTTCGCTAAGATACAGACGGAGATTGAAGAAGCTATTTACGAGTTGCGTGATGAGGAAGCTAAGCGACTTTGGGGTGTATCGTACAATACACTAAAAAGAAAAGAAGCCAACGAAAACGACAAGACAAAGGTGAAGGAAGAAAAGGCTCGTCTAGAACTTTTAGAAATCCTTTATCCGGCACGTATCATTGAAGTTACACCGAAAAACTAAAAGACAAGCTCATGTCAAAGTTTAAGAAAGACAATAAGAAAAAGATGCCAGGAGTGAATACCTCTTCACTACCCGATATCGTATTCATGCTCTTGTTCTTCTTCATGGTTGCAACCACAAGTAAAGATGTTGATCCAACGGTAAATGTTGATCAACCTCAAGGAACTAAAGCTATGGATCTTACGCCGTTCAAGCAGCGCTCTGAAGTTGACTTCCTTTATTTAGGAAAGCCACGAAATCCTGCACGTGAGGGTGCTTTTAAAATGGGTTATGCGCTATCACTGGACAACGTTGTTCAGCCAACTCCTGATGGATTGTATACCACGAATGCAGTTGGTCAATGGAAAAAAGACAAATTTGACCAAAAACCATCTCGTATGACAGCTCCTTTGGATTTAGTTATCACATGTGTGAAAGCCGATAAAGGTGCTCCTTCAGGCTTGATCTTTGACATTCGTAAAGAATTACAAGAGATCAATGCGTTGACTATTGCTTATGCGGTGAAAGACAACAGTAATATTTAATTTAAGTCTTAAGTATATGCCCCGTTTCGTTCGCGATTCGGGGCTTTTTTTTGCGACAAATCATGATCAATTTCGAACATTATAATCCGACACGAATAGTATTTGGTAGCGAACAACTTCACCGACTACCCGAGCTGATCAGAGAACAAGTACCAGGAAATAAAATTCTACTTGCCTATGGGGGTGGCTCTATTCGTAGGACCGGACTTCTCGATCGTGTAAAAGACAAGCTTGCAAGTTTCGAACTCATTGAATTTGGAGGAATTGAGGCCAATCCGCAGTTTGGAACACTTATGAAAGGTGTAGAACTGGCACGGAAAGAACAAATCGATTTTATTCTGGCAATAGGAGGTGGATCTGTTATCGACGGTGTAAAGTTCATGACAGGTGCATATCACTATGAAGGTGATGCTTGGGAAGTGTTGGACCGAAAAGAAGCTTGTGTTTTTACAAAAGCACTTCCGTTTGGAACAGTACTAACCTTACCAGCAACGGGTTCAGAAGCTAATTCAGGTGCGGTGATCAGTCGAGATGAACTGAAAGAAAAACGCACGATGGGTGGTCCTCTGTTCTTCCCGAAGTTTTCTATCTGTGATCCAACAGTAGTTGCTACATTACCACAACGCCAGATCGCCAATGGAATCATTGATGCTTACATGCATACACTTGAGCAATACCTAACTTTTTCGGTTGGGAATAAATTACAAGAACGTCAAGCTGAAGCCATTCTTTCTACTTTGATCGAAATCGCTCCAAACATCATGAACGACCCCTCAGATTATAATGCTGCAGCCAATTTGATGTGGTGTGCCACTCATGCGTTAAACGGCAATTTGCGTTTAGGAGTACCGACTGATTGGACAACACACATGATCGGTCATGAGCTCACTGCTCTTTTTGGAATTGACCATGCCAGAACATTGGCTATCATCGCTCCCAGACTTTTTGAAAATCAGTTCAATAACAAACGAAAAATGCTTGCTCAGTACGGAAATAGAGTTTGGCAGCTGCAAGGTGATGAAGAAATAATTGCTAAAAAAGCAATAACTCGAACTGAAGCTTTTTTCCATTCGTTGAACGTTGAAACCAAGATAAGTGCTTATACAACCGACATAGATCACGTAGCTGAAATAATTCGTGATCGATTTGAGCGAAGAGGATGGATTGCTATGGGTGAGCACAAATCCATCACACCAAATGATGTTGAATCGATTGTAAATGCTGCCATCTGATGGCTCTGAGTTCGATTTTCAAACTTCGCGAAAAGGTAACAGCCGGCATTATAGATCTGCTGAGTCAAACAACACTTGGTACCAATGGTGCGAAATACAGACATCTTGATACGCCTCAACGGATTCATGAGGCTGACCAACCGCTCTTTCTTTCCATGGAGCGCAATGAAAAAGTGATTGGAAATATCACCTTTTGCAGAAGAGAACATGATTGGTATATCCGTTATTTTGCTTTCCACAGTTTGGCTCAAACCGGTAATCAGAAAAAATCTCACGATAAAAGCAATTCCTTTCTGAAACGCGAACTGGGACAGTTTTTCGACGATGCATTTTTAGGTAATATTGATGGTAAAAAAGTACGATCCATGTACGCCTACATCGATCCAAAAAATCAACGCAGCAAATGGATGAGCGAGAATTTTGGATTTAAGGTCATTCGTCAATTGATTACTCAAAGCTACAGTCGAATTTCACCAAAATCATCAGATCGTTTGCAAGTGTTAAACAATTATGAAGAGATCAGCCCAATTGTAAAAGCAGAATACGGTAATCACAGCTACTTTTTTACCGCACATGCTCAAAAACCACCATTTTATGTCTTGCGAAATGAATTTGAGGAGATCATTGCCTTTACACGGGTAACACATGTAAAATGGATAATCGAACGCCTACCGGGTAGATTTGGCTCACAGTTAACACGAATCATTCCCCTTCTGCCCTATCTCAACAAACTTATCCAACCAAAAAATCATGAATTTCTCGTACCAGAAATCGTTTATGTGAAGGAACAAAACAAAGAACTGTTGGATGAACTTTTTTCAGCTATTCTTGAAAAAGAAAGGCTTCATCTCTTGTTATGGTGGATAGATGCTAAAGATCCTTTGTATCAATCTGTAAAATCAAAAATGAAATGGGGCCCTTTTCACCAACTCATCGGAACTGCTCCTGTCGATGTCGTTCAACGAACTGGCGATGGAGAACCAATGTTCTTGGATAAACCGGTGTTTGTAACAGCTTGGGATATGGTGTAAATAGTGCAGAGATCGCTCTGCTGAGAGAACCGAGAAACGAGACTTTATTTACCTTGAGATAATTGATTGGTAGGAGATAACTGGAGTCTCTTTTCTCGCAGCGAAGCGATCTAGTATCTCGTATCTCTTTATATTTGCATCATGAAATACCTCATTGTCGGTCTCGGAAATCCTGGTGATAAATACGCCGAAACTCGCCATAATATCGGATTTAAAGTAGTGGAAGCTTTTGCGAAAGAACAGGGAGGCACATTTACCTTGGGTAAACAAGCCGAGATTGCAGAAGTGAAGTTCAAAGGACGCACCATAATCCTCATAAAACCTACGACCTACATGAATCTTTCAGGAAAGGCAGTCAATTATTGGATGCAAGCAGAAAAGATCCAACGTGAAAATATTCTGGTTATAACTGATGACATCGCTCTTCCTTTTGGAAAACTGCGCATGAAAGGTAAAGGAAGTGATGGTGGTCACAATGGATTGAAGGATATTCAGGCGACACTCAATTCACAGGAATATGCACGCTTGCGCTTTGGTGTAGGAAACGAATTTCACAAAGGTCAGCAAGCAGATTATGTTTTAGGAGAATGGTCCCTTGACGAAAAGGAAGCACTGGCAGAGCGCATCAAGGTTGCAACTGAGTTCATCAAAGGATTTACAACGATCGGTCTGAACATGACGATGACGAATTGGAATAATAAGTAATTGGAAAACTGGTATTAACATATTGTTTCACTTCATTTATCCTCTGGATTTGAAAATACTTTGTAGCACATATTGTCTCATTTTTATTCTTCTGTCGTTAACAGCATGTTCTTCTACAGATAAAGAGGAAACAGACGAGGATTCCTCCATTGCCTTAATGCGGGATTTGGAAAAATATCAATTCGCGGGTGATACAGTTCACTATAAATTTCAACGCAAAAAAATTGAAGAAACAATTCAACGCGATAAGAATCTTAAATTGGAATTGTATCTTGAAACACACGATGGGGTAAAAGCAGTAAATAACGGTGATTTGGTTCTCGGAAAGGAACGTTTAACCAAAACCTTCGAAAAAGCTGAAAAACAAAATGAATATTTCACGATGTTTAGCACCTCGAGCCATATGGGCAACATTGAATATTATAAGGGAAATAAACTTGAAGCTCTTGAATATTGGAAAAAAAGTGCTGCTATTGCCGAGAATAACGGAATGGAAAACTATGTCGCTGCAACAGTAGGGAATATTGCAGTAGGTTATTTAGAATTGGGGTACTATAATAATGCATCTCATTATTTCCTAAAGTCTAAACGTTACATGGACAAAAATGGAATAAAAGATGAAAACTATTGGATCAATCATATCAATATTGCCAATGTTTACCTTAATATGAATTTAACAGATAAGGCAATCGATTATTTAAAGCAAATAAACATAAAAGATTCAAAAAGGGTAAAGTACTTATATTATTCAAATTTAGCTTCTGCCTATTCAAGATTAAGTAATGAAAAACTTACTGTTGCCTATTTGGATTCGGCAAGAGCACTTCTTGAATATAATAAAGCTTATAGCAAAGAAATTCTGGAAGAAGAATTAGAATCCTATGTTCAATTTAATTTGAATGAAAAATTAGAAAAAACGCTAAATAGATATTTGTCGGATACAACCGAAAGTTCTATTTCTCTGAAGTGCATATTTAACAGTGCGTATTATGTCAAAAACAAAATGTATTACGACAACTTACAGACAATCTTAAGTTGGGAGAAATCACTAGATCCAAGTGATTATAAAGCAAATGAAAATTATTATTCATTTGTTGCAACTGTCTTTGAAAATCTGGGGGATTATAAAAACGAAAATGCATATTTAAAAAAGTATCAACAATTTCAAACAAAACTAATCGACGAAAAATTGAAAATTCAATTTGAAGATTATCTATTAAGTCAGAAAAATGAAAAAATACAGAATGAAAATCAATTGTTGACATTACAAAATAAAACGAAGGAAGCCCAATTGAAAAAGCAAACAATAATTTTTATACTCTTGGTAACCCTATTCATTTTGATTCTTCTTTTGATTTCCCTATTGTATTTCAACGCCAAGAAATCTAAAAAATTGAAAGAACAACAATTGATTTTGGCACATGCTCAAATTGCTGAAAATCACGTAATGACGGAAGTGTTAAATGAAAGACTTTCACTCCAGAATGAGAAATTAGAAAGTACACTTTTCTTAATGAATAAAATCAACATACTGAAGAAACAATTGGATGATTTTTTTGAATTCGCAACCATTAAAGACCTAGACCCAGAGGTACAAAATAAAGTCAAAAGTGCCAAATTGGACTTCAAGTCTTTTTTCTCCAATTACAGTGATCTAGCCATTCAGGCATCAAGTTTAGATGAATTTCAGGAACGAATAAATAGAATTTCGAAACTAGCCCCTGAGCTAACAAAGAAGGAAATACAAGTAGCTCAATTGATCATAAACCAATACACAACAAAAGAAATCGCGCTTTTATTGTCGAGAAGCACAAAAAATATAGAATCTATTAGAAGTGAGATTCGTAAGAAATTGGATGTTCCAAATGAAGTTGCACTGAGTGATTTTCTTAGGGTAATCTAATCATTTTCGATTTAAAGAAGTACATTATAGTTTTCGAATACACCCTCATATTTTCCATCGTATCTTAACGTTATATTTCGTAAAGGTCTATTTTTCTTGCTATTACGCAATTCCTGTATAAATTCACTATACCCTTGTTTTTTTTTCTAACTAACAAAACCTTATTGTTTCATCGTAATTTTAGTTTTTCAAAGAAATCGTCTGCTTATTGATTTTTAACCTTCTGTAAATTGAAAAACCTAGATTGTATGAAATTAAATTTTGTTCAAAAAGTTTCGAAGGAATCCAGCGGGATAGTTGCAAACATTGCTGAACTTGCCCTGGCTAAAAATGAGATCGATCAACTTATGGATATCTTTCATGATCAACATTCAACCAATCCAGAATTATTCAAAAAAATGTTGGGCAACGAAATTTATATAAAGTATTTGGAAATAGTTAATTTCAAATAGAATTTCACTAATCCTTTTTGAAATGAGAGCAAAGGAATTGGTTCTCTAAAATCATCCTTTCAGCTTTATTTATACTGATGAATGTTTGATTTACGTCGGATCTACATCATACAATAAAAAAAGGATAACATGAAGCCTTTTAAAGACAATTTATAATTAAGCATTTTACTGAAAGGACTACATTGTTTATAGTGAAAACCTAAACTGACATTTTCATTTCTGGAAAAGAAAAATCACCTTATTATTCTTAAGTTTGTATTCGCCAATTTAAGAGATGAAACGAACAAAAATTGCAGAGGTACTTTCGCAACCTATGGTTGGTAGCGACTATTTAATCAAAGGATGGGTCAGAGCCTTTCGAAGTAACCGATTTATTCAGGTAAACGACGGTTCTACGATCAATACACTTCAAGCAGTTGTTGACTTTGAACAATTCGATGAAGAACTGTTGAAAAAGATCACAACCGCCTGTGCAGTTGGATTAAAAGGAAAATTGGTGGAATCTCAAGGTTCAGGACAAACAGTTGAATTGCAGGTATCAGAGATCGAGATCATCGGTGAAGCCAATCCGGATGAAGTTCAGAAAACAGTTATGCAACCAAAGAAACACAGTCTTGAATTCCTTCGTGAACAAGCTCACTTGCGTTTCAGGACCAATACGTTTGGTGCAGTGTTCAGAATTCGTCACGCTGTATCATTTGCAATCCACAAATTCTTTAACGATCAGGGATTCTATTACATCCATACACCGATCATTACAGGATCAGATGCAGAAGGAGCAGGTGAAATGTTCCGTGTTACAACACTTGACCCAGTTCACCCTCCTTTAAACGAGGATGGATCCGTAAATTATACAGAAGACTTTTTTGGAAAAGGTGTGAATCTGACTGTTTCTGGTCAGTTGGAAGGCGAATTAGCTGCCTTAGCCCTTGGTCAGATCTATACGTTTGGTCCTACTTTTCGTGCCGAGAACTCAAATACTTCACGTCACCTTGCCGAATTCTGGATGATCGAGCCGGAAGTTGCGTTCTTTGATCTGCAAGACAACATGGATCTTGCTGAAAGTATGCTGAAATACATCTGTCAGTATGTAATGGATAATTGTGCAGATGATCTGAAATTCTTGAATGATCGAGAAGCTGCAGAACAACAAAGCAAACCGCAGAACGAACGCAACGAAATGACCCTGATCGAGCGATTACAGTTTGTAATGCAGAACGATTTCAAGCGCATCACCTACACTGAGGCAATCGATCTTTTACGCAATTCAGCACCATACAAAAAAGGCAAATTCAAATACGATGTGGAATGGGGAACGGATCTTCAAAGTGAACATGAACGTTACCTTGTTGAAAAGGAATTCAAGCGTCCGGTAATCATTACCAACTACCCTGCTTCCTTTAAAGCCTTCTATATGCGTCGAAACGACAACTGTGAGCCAGGAAGAGAAACAGTTGCAGCGATGGACATCCTTTTCCCCGGAATTGGAGAGATGGTTGGAGGATCTCAGCGTGAAGAGCGTCTTGACATTCTCAAAGAGAAATGTGCAGCCTTCCATATCCCGGAAGAAGATCTTTGGTGGTACCTGGATACGAGACGTTTTGGTTCAGTGCCACACGCAGGTTTCGGGCTTGGCTTTGAGCGTATGATCATGTTTGTAACAGGAATGAGTAACATTCGTGATGTGATTCCTTTCCCAAGAACACCTCAAAACGCAGAATTTTAATCTTTTTCACTATCTTTAGGAACACCTAGTTGATCTTATGGCTTTAAAACAATTTCTTACCCAAAAACTTGAACAACGCTTATCTCCTCAACAGATACAGTTGATGAAATTGTTGCAGGTTCCGACGATGGAATTGGATCAGCGCATCAAACAGGAGATCGAAGAGAATCCGGCATTGGAGGAAGGAGAAGATCGCAACGAAGATGATTACGACAATGATGATCAGGATGATGACTTCGACGACAACGACGATGACTTGGATTTTGATATCTCTGAATACATTGACGAAGAAGGATCGGATTACAAAACACGTGTAAACAATACAAGCAAAGACGATGAGGAACGAGTGATTCCTTTATCTGGAGAACAATCATTTCAAGAACGCTTAACCGAACAGTTGCACCTATTGGATTTGGATGATGATCAATTCCTAATTGCTGACACGATCATAGGTAACTTGGATGAATCCGGGTATTTGAAAAGAGAAGTTGAAGCCATTGTGGATGACCTGGCGTTTAGTGCGAATGTATCAACTACTGAGCAGCAAGTTGAAGAAGTATTGCATGTAATCCAAGAATTAGACCCAGCAGGTGTTGGCGCACGTGACTTACAGGAATGCCTTTTAATACAAATCAGACGTAAACAAGATGGCAATATCACACGTCATACAGCAAAAGTGATTTTGGAAGATTTTTTCGAAGAGTTTACAAAAAAACACTACGACCGAATTATAAAAAAACTGGAGATTGACGACCAGGATTTGAAAGAGGCTATCGATGAAATTTTGAAACTGAATCCAAAGCCGGGAGGGTCAATGAAAGAGTCAGCGAAAAATCACCAACAGATCGTACCTGATTTTATGCTGACCGAAACAGATGGTCAACTTGAATTGAGTCTGAACAGCCGAAATGCGCCTGAACTTAAAGTCAGTAGAGAATACGAACAAATGCTCCGCAATTATGCCGAGGGGGCCAAAACCTCAAAATCGGACAAGGAGGCGTTGATGTTTGTGAAGCAAAAACTAGACGGAGCGAAATGGTTCATAGATGCTATTCGTCAACGACAGCAAACTTTGCTTTTGACAATGGATGCCATCAAGAATTACCAATATGAGTATTTTCTTACTGGTGACGAGACCAATTTGAAACCAATGATCTTGAAGGACATTGCTGAAATAGTTGGACTAGACATTTCTACCATTTCACGTGTAGCCAATAGCAAATATGTTCAAACGAATTTCGGTATTTATCCTTTGAAATACTTTTTCTCAGAATCACTTTCGACCGATAGTGGAGAAGAAGTTTCTACACGTGAAGTGAAAAAAATTCTATCTGACGCAATCGAAGCTGAGGATAAACGAAAGCCACTAACTGATGAAAAATTAATGGATCTACTTAAAGAGAAAGGTTATAATATTGCTCGAAGAACAGTGGCTAAATACCGCGAACAATTGAACATTCCCGTTGCACGTATGAGAAAAGAACTTTGATGAAAATTTTCTCTGAGGTCATATCCTGGATATTTCTTCCACTCTTAATGCCTGTGTATGGTTTGGTATTGGCCATGTACGTACCAAGTCAACAAGATTATTTACTCAATGAAGATTCGCTTTACTTTCTCAACCCAGCGGCCAAGGAAGCCATTCTTTATATGTTTTTAATCTTTAGTGCCATTGCTCCTGGATTGTCGTTTCTCTACCTACACAAAAAAGGAATTATCTCTACAATTGATATGGAGAATAAAAGAGAGCGTAGTATTCCGATGCTGATCATGCTTGCCTATTGTTTGGTACTTTATTTTCTGTTTGTGATAAAAGCACCCGGAGGTATTTTACCAAAATATATTTATGCACTACCTCTATCTGGGGTGTTTGTAACTGCTGCTTACGGCATCATTAACCGATGGATCAAAATTAGTTTACATGCGGGTGGTGCTGGAATTCTAACTGGATTCTTGTTTGCTTATTTATTTAATCAAATAGAATTCCATTTTTGGGTATTGTTATTTGCTATTATTGCTTCAGGGCTAACTTTAAGCGCAAGACTATATCTGGAGAAACATACACCTTTGGAAGTGTACACAGGATGGACTGCAGCTACAATAGTAACTTTTTTGGTAAATTTGCTTTATCCTATATCTTAACACCATCGTTATGCGTTTACACAACCTTAAATTTATCTTCGCTGCTGTATTAACAATTGTAATTGTTAGTTGTGGTACCTTCAATGAAAAAAACAAAGGAAAAGGGTTCAATCTATTTACAGTTGAACAGGATAAACAACTTGGTGCTCAAGTTGCAGGAGAGATTGAATCAGATCCTAATCAATTTCCAATTCTTGATTCAGCATCAAATAAAGAAGTTTACCAGTATCTGTACAAGGTTCGTGACAAAATATTAAATACAGGCAAAGTAGATTTCAAAGACGATTTTCGATGGCGACTTAGGGTTGTAAAGAATGATTCAACACTTAATGCTTTCTGTACTCCCGGAGGGTATATTTATATCTATACTGGAATTTTAAAATTCCTTGATTCTGAAGCAGAACTAGCAGGTGTTCTCGGTCATGAAATGGGGCACGCCGATATGCGTCACTCTACTCGTCAGATGACTCAAATGTTTGGCGTACAGATCTTACTTGATGTTTTAGCAGGTGACCGTGAGGCTTTGAAGCAAGTTACTGGTGCGTTGGTAGGACTTAAATTTTCACGCAACCATGAGATCGAAGCAGATGAACGCTCAGTACACTATTTGTGTTCAACAGACTGGGACGCAGCAGGTGGTGCCGGTTTCTTTGAGAAAATTCAATCCATGGGTGGAGGTAAAACACCTGAATTTTTAAGTACTCACCCTGATCCTGGAAATCGTATTGAGAACTTCCAAAATAATAAGGTAACAAAAGGATGTCAAGGAAAAGAACTGTACGCTGATCAGTACAAAGCAATGGTTGCTAAACTACCTAAATAAAATGCGGGAAAAGCGAACTTCTCTCGACGATATTGCAAAAGCAGTAGGTGTTTCAAAAGCAACCGTTTCTTTCGTTTTGAATGGAAAGGGTGACGAATTCAATATCAGCAAAAAAAAGCAGGAGATTATTCGTGAAAAAGCTAAAGAAATGGCTTATGTCCCAAATTTCTACGCAAAAAGCTTACGTCAGGGAAAAACAAAGACTATCGGAGTAGTATTAGCAGATATTACCAATCCTTTTTATGCTCAGTTGTGCAAGACAATCCAAGAAGAGTTATACAGCCGTGATTATTCGACGATCATTGTAAATACCAACGATGACCCATCAATGGAAAAATCGTTGATGCGTGAACTCATCAATCGATCGATTGATGGAATGATTATTTCCCCTTGCAACAGGATTCAGGAATTGATTCCAATTCTAAACGACACTCATATTCCAGTCGTTTTTGCCGACAGACCCGGTGATGAATTTGCCGATTTTGTTGGAGTGAGTAATGTTGAAGAAGGACAGAAATTGGTAGGACTATTTTCAAAAAAACCAAAAAAAATCGCTCTTGTTTGTCCATCAGAAACTAACGTTATCACTATTCAAGAAAGAATTGATGGAATAAGCAATCAATGTAAAAAAGATGGAATTGAGTGTATTTCATTTTCCGTTTTAGATGAACAAAAGCACATTGACCAACAAATATTAGATACCATTCAATCCGGAACTGATGCAATTATTGCACTAAACAACACAGTAACTTTCAAAGTTTTATCGGCGTTACATCAGAACAAAATTCCTGTTCCACAAAAAGTTAAACTTATCTCTTTTGATGACCACGATGCCTTTCCATACATGGATCCACCTATTTCAGCTATGCGTCAACCTATTTCGGCTATAGGTATCGAAAGTGTAGGACGTATGGTAGAGCGTTTGAAGGAAAGTAAGACTCCCGGAAAACACAGTTTACTTTCCTGTACCTTCATTTCAAGATCCAGTCATTAAAGTTTACGATTGAAAATGCGGTACGTTTCAACTTCACCAGTACGTATATTTTGAATTGTCAACAAATAAATTCCCTGACTTAGAAACAAATCAGATACCACTAAATTGGTAGATCCTTCAATTGTTTTTTCACATAATTCCTGTCCTGTTAAACTTATTAAGGAACAGTGCAGTTTTTCACCTGAAGTGTTAAGCACTAATAATCCATTTTCAAAAATATACGTGTTCATCATTCCTGTTGAAGAGCACTTTTGCGCTGCAATAAGGTCAGAAGAACTGAAACTACCATCCTGATCAACTGACTTAATTCTGTAATAGCGTTGATCCACGGAACTATTCTTAACGGTAAATGAATAATCTGTTCGCTCAGTTGTATTGCCGACTGCTTGAACCGTCGCCAATGGATAAAACAGTTGTCCATTGAACGTGTATTCTAGTTCATAATGATCCAATCGGTGTTCACTTTCAGTTACCCACTGAATGATCTCCTCCTGACCGTTGCACATTGAGATAAAGGAAGTCATTTCTGCAGGTAGAACAACTACTGTACTTGGACAAAAGTATTGTTGATTGTTCAATCCTCCGGTAGCTGCTGTCACACCCCAATAAACCGAATTTTGCCCCCCAAAAACAGTCGTAATAAAGTCTCCCTGACAACTCAAACGCTCAACACCATCAAAAAACACTTGTAAAGTTTGTGAGTTAGCATCCCAAATAATCTCCACCTCATATATTCCACCGTCATCAATATTCCCTCCTGATGATTTTGCACAAACCGGTCCACAGTAGGGAGCACCCGGCCCTAATAGATTACCATCCGTTTCAATAGCAATATGATCACAGGACATATCATAAATATGTGCGGGATTATCATTGTCATAGGTGTCAAACTCAACAATTAACGCATTTGGTAACCCACCTGCGCCAATTTGACCACCATTCTGTCCACATGGTGAATTTGGATTAGGTTGAAAAGTAAAGGTTGTTCCATCTGCACCATTGATATTATTCCCAAAATAGTAGTCAACTGACAATGTAAAACTTGAACTGAAATCTACCGGATCCTCATTCCATGCACATCCTGTTTGGTTATTTACTTCTTGAGTGAGTTGAATACAGTCTTCTCCATTTACATTCAAATAACTTGTGTTTCCAGTTAAAAAATAACAAGGTTCTTGACCCATTGTAACCGAAAGATTGAAAGATCCACACGAGTGTGTGCAAGAAACCGTATACATCGCACCTGGTGTTGCATTACTGATTGCACCTGTTGTACTATTAATGGTTGCTCCATCTGACGGTTGAGGATTAAAAGTGAATGTTGGGGAACTAATTCCAGTTATAATAGTTTGAGAACTGGTACAAGACGTATTATAACTTACCGGAGGTGAAACATTATATGCCAGAGTACCGCTATTTACACCATCATGATTACAATTATACCTTGAAATTAAAACATGAATAATTCCTGTGAAATTCGCTGTCCAAGACAGATTCGATTGTAATCCGCAAGCATCATCATTATAGGCGATTTGTGTGCTGTTGTTAGTTTGGTTAATTGTGATTTGCGTATCCCATGAAGCTGAACCTCCGTTGGAGCAGAATGTAAAATTGTAAACAAATCCGCAATTCACATTTACAACGAAATATTGTCCATTATTAACCAACTGTGTCTGATAACTTGCTGTAGGAGTAAGGGTTCCGGCATTCGTTCCGCCAGAACAAGCATTAAGTGAAGAAGGAAAAACTAAAAGAAACATTCCTATCAGAGAAACAATTCGTGGCATCATAATCGTTCAGATTTACGTCGCGGCGAATGTACATATCAAAAAACTAAATCGATTTAGTAAAATGTTTACACTCTTGAAATCCCATGATAATTAGCTTGAATTCTTACACTTATGAGTGATCTTAAAAAAAATTGGATAAATCAATAAATCAACTAAATTTACAAGTAGCAATGAAACCACTTTTACAACTCATATTTATTCTAATATGTGTAAGCCAATCAATGGCTCAATACCCCTCATATCAAAGTTATTCAATTGAAAACGGCGGCCCATCTAATGAAATTTACAGTATACTTCAAGATAAAGACGGATATATTTGGATTGGATCAGATGCTGGAGTATATCGATTCAATGGAGTAAATTATGAACATTTCACATCCAAAGATTTATTAGCCCGATCTGCAACTGGGTTAATTCAAGCTCTTTCGGGGCGGATTTATGGCTACAACTTCAAAGGGCAGATTTTTTACATTACTAATGATCAACTATTTGTAATAAAGGAATGGGAAGGTGAACTAAATAGCCTTGCAACAGATGATCATGGTTATATATGGGTCACTTGTCAGAAAGGGGTTTTTAAAATTGATGACAAGGATCAATCAATTAAACAATTTCAGTCTACTCTCCTTACCAATGGAAGACATGAAACAACGTATACCAATAATGTGCGTCGTAATTCAATTGGCACTATATTCTTCCAAAACACGACCAATTTATTTGAGATAACTACCAATGGAAAAGCTAGTGTATCACAAGTTGAATTAGAGTTCGAAAATTCAGCTTTACTAATCTCTAGTTCGAAGTATGACCCATGGATTTTTAGTTTCAATGAAGTCAATGTTTTTAGAAAAATTGAAGGTGCTTGGAGGCCATATACCGATAAAAGATTTACTGAATTATACCATGGAAGGAAACCAACTTCTGCCTATGAGATTGATGGAAATCTTTGGTTATGTACACATACAGGTGTAATTTGTATGAATCTCAAATCCGGTAATTGCGATTTATTATACCCAAACATGGCTTTTTCCGGATGCATTAAAGATCGTGAAGGAAATTATTGGTTAACTACACTTCACCATGGAATTCTGAAAATTCCTGCATTGAGTATTCGATCATGGAATCGCAATAATGGGCTTAATGGAATTGAACACCTGAGTCATCTTGTAGTTGCGGATATTGGTCTCATTGGTGCCGGGACCAATGGTTATTTGTTAAATATTTCAAACAACTTCAAAACAACTCAAGTGCTCAAACATGAGCCACAATCAGACATTGGAATGCTTTATTACGACAAGCTTGATAATTGTGTCTATTTCAATAAATTGTCCTATATCTATCGATTACAGAATAAGCAAATACATTTGGTTAATAATTACGCTCGAGCACTGAAGGATATGCTGCATTCCTATGAAGGCTATTTCTTACTTTCATCACAGGGTATTTACTTAACACAAAACATTCGTACACACCTCAAAGAAGAAAACATGATTGCCAAAGGATGGTACCGTGAAATCTGTCCATCGCCTTTCGGAAAAGGATATTTTGTAGCTGGAAATGATGGTTTGTTCGAATTAACGAAACAGAATGATAAATGGAAATTGATCAATGATCATTACCCCAAAAAACAAATATTATCACTTACCAAAAACGATAAACAGAAAGTAATTTATGCCTTAAGTTTTAACGGTGAAATTTTTAGTTTAAATGCTCAAGGTCAAATTTCAACTTTTGAGATTGATTTAGAATCCTATAGACCTATTCAAATCCGTTATTATAAAGGCGACCTTTATCTATCAACAATAAAAGGTGTTCTACAAATTAATCTAAAAACGGGATTGAAGTCCATCCTTAACACCCATAATGGATTAACTTCCAACAATATTAGGTACATAAAAATCATAAACGACACATGTTGGGTTGCAAGTGGAGGGGGATTAATGAGCTTTCCGATAGCACTTTTTGACAAAACAACATCGTTAGGTAGAATTGTCGATCGTGGAGTTAAAATTGATTCGTCTCTATATCGTTCTGATAAAATCCCTCATGTTAAGTACAATGACATGTTGACAATCTATGTCGATGGGCTTTCCTATTCTTCCAATGGCGATTTTCACCTTGCCTATCGAATCTCCGGACACAATAGCAAATGGACACTTGTTCCGGGTATTCTAGGCAAAATTGAAATACCAAGATTACCGTCTGGCCAGTTAAATATCGAAGTTAAAATGATCGATCATTTAGGTCGGGATTCTTTAAACACTTTAAACTATATAATTAACGTAAGTCCTCCGTTTTGGGAAGAATGGTGGTTTTACATTTTGATTTTGGTACTTTTTGTAATACTTGTTTACCCCATTTTCTTAATTAGATTGCGACTTCATAATAAGCGTCAAAAGCAAAAAGTAAAACAAATGTTATTGGAAAATGAACTTCGTTTAGCTCAACAAAATGCTCTAAAAGCTCAAATGAATCCTCATTTTCTGTTTAATGTACTTAACTCAATAAAGGGTTATATTTATGAAAATGACAAGAAAAATGCAGCGCGATATTTAAGTGACTTTTCGAGTCTTGTTCGAAAAGTCCTTGAGATGAGCTCACAACCTAAAGTGAGCCTTGACAAGGAATTGGAGGCATTAAGACTCTATATAGATCTGGAAGCAATGCTCTTACAAAGTGACTTAACATGTGTGTTTACAGTCAATGACGATGTAGATACAGCCGGAATCCAAATACCTTCTCTCTTGATTCAACCTTACGTAGAAAATGCGATCAAACATGGTTTAAGACACTTAAACGGCAAAAAGGTCTTGAAAATAAGTATTGCTATTGAGCACAATGGTATTTTGGAAATTTGTGTAACAGACAATGGGATTGGTCGAAAAGCAGCTGAAGAGATAAACAAGCATATAAGAGCCGATCATCAATCATTTGCAACTGATGCACTGAATAAAAGGCTAAAACTATTGAATTTCGGAATGAAGGAATTAGTTGGAATTGAAATTATCGATAACTTTGATGAGGCTGGTCAGCCTGCCGGAACAACAGTTAAGATTAGAATTCATGTCTGAATCCATACCTTTTAATGCTATAATCATTGACGATTCACCTCAAGCTATAAGGTTATTGCGATATATGCTGAAAGATTTAGCACCTAATATTAATGTGGTTGGTGAAGCCCAAAATGTTGAAGATGGTTTATTATTAATCCAAGACAAGAGTCCAGACGTAATTTTTTTAGATATTGAAATGCCCGGAAGGTCTGGAATTCAACTAGCCGAAGAATTGCGAATAATAGGTTATTCAGGAAACATTGTTTTTACCACAGCTTATAGTTCCTATGCTATAAAAGCGTTCCGTTTGTCTGCAATAGATTATTTACTTAAACCAATCTCAGAAGACCAATTATTAGAGGCAATAAACAAGATAAGCAAAGATCGAATTGCTAAAAACAACCTCGTGAAGTTGGAAGTCTTAACAAACAATCTGAATGATGACAACTTAAATCTAATTTGTATTCCAGTGCAGGGGGGCTATGAGTATCTGCAAATTAATGAAATATGTTACCTCGAAGCAGATGGTTCCTACGTCAGGATAATTAGTACCAATAACAAACAAAAATTGGTTTCAAAAAATTTGAAATACTTTGAAAATTCTCTGGAATCAATCCCTAAGTTCATCCGACCCCACAGATCCTTTCTTGTCAATTTGGATCATATAACTTCTTACTCCAAAACAGATGGAGGATATCTTACTTTAAGTTGTGGTAATAAAATTCCCGTTTCAAGAGAAAGAAAACACCTTGTTCAAGACTTCCTCAAATCAAGTTAATTATTTCATTTGCCATCAAATAGTTGATTACTCGCATTTCAAGATAACTACCATTCACAAACTCAAAAACACGATTCACAAAATCTTATTCTATTTATTCTTCAAGATTTTTCAAATTTGAACTAATAGTTTTAGAGTTAAACACCTTCTATTACAACTAATTCCTTTTGTATACCTACAGAGGATACTAAACCAAAACAGGGAAGCAAATATGCTTCCCTGTTTTCTTTAATTGTAATTTTTCTCTTAAGCTATTTCTACTGTTAAGGACTCCTCTGTTTTTGTTACTTTCAAGAGTCCTTCTTTAGTCAATGCCTTGATGCTCACGTCCCATTGCTTACCGCTCAAACCGGCCTTTGTTTTTAAAGCAGCAAGCTCCATTATTCCTTCCTTCTGAACCATCTCGAAGATCATTTTCTCGTTGTCGCTCAATTCCAGTTTGTGTGATTTCACCTCCGGACGCATTTGTGGGAAGAATAATACTTCCTGGATCGACGGATTGTTCGTCAAATACATGATCAATCGATCCATACCAACACCTAATCCACTCGTTGGTGGCATACCGTATTCCAATGCTCTAAGGAAATCCTGATCAATAAACATGGCTTCGTCGTCCCCTCGTTCAGAAAGTTTCAATTGCTCCTCGAATCGCTCGCGCTGATCGATCGGATCGTTTAACTCAGAGTACGCATTTGCGATCTCTTTTCCACAAACCATCAACTCGAAACGCTCCGTTAATTCAGGGTCATTGCGATGAGTCTTGCACAAAGGCGACATCTCTTTCGGATAATCGGTAATGAATGTTGGTTGAATAAAATTCCCTTCACACTTCTCACCAAAAATCTCGTCGATCAATTTTCCTTTACCCATGGTTTCATCCACTTCGAGTCCCATACCCTTTGCTGCAGCAAACAACTCCTCTTCAGTTTTACCGGAAATATCAAATCCTGTAAATTTCAGAATCGCATCACGCATGGTCACACGTTTATACGGTGCTTTAAAATCAATATGATGTTCACCAAAAGTCGCTTTGGTTGTACCATTCACTGCAATCGCACAATATTCCAGCATGCGCTCAGTGAAATCCATCATCCAATTGTAATCCTTGTAAGCCACATAGATCTCCATCGCTGTAAACTCGGGATTGTGTGTACGGTCCATTCCTTCATTGCGAAAATTCTTGGAGAATTCGTAAACACCGTCAAATCCACCAACGATAAGTCTTTTCAGGTACAACTCATTGGCAATTCGCATGTACAATGGGATATCCAGCGCATTGTGGTGTGTAATGAATGGACGAGCCGATGCTCCACCCGGGATTGGTTGAAGTACGGGAGTCTCCACCTCCATATAACCTGCATCATTGAAGAACTGACGCATGGCATTGTATAACTTCGTTCTTTTTACAAAAACCTCCTTCACATGCGGATTCACAGCAAGATCTGCGTAACGCTGACGATAACGCTGCTCCGGATCCGTAAATGCATCGTGCACTTTTCCTTCAGCATCTGTTTTTGGCAACGGAAGTGGTTTCAAGGATTTACTCAACAAGGTAAACTCCTTCACATTCACCGAGATCTCCCCTACCTGTGTTTTAAACACTTCACCTTTCACTCCGATGAAATCACCTAAGTCAAGAAACTTCTTGAAAACATCGTTGTACAGTGATTTATCTTCACCCGGACATATTTCATCACGGTTGAAGTAGACCTGAAGTCGTCCGGTTGAATCCTGGATCTCAGCAAATGAAGCTTTCCCCATCACACGCTGACTCATCATTCGACCAGCCAGACACACCTGTTTACCCTCCTGAAAATCAGCCTTGATATCAGCTGTATAGTCAGTTACGGGGTACAAATCCGCCGGGTAAGGATCGATCCCATACTCGCGGATCTTTTTCAAGGTCTCTCTTCGTTGGAGTTCCTGTTCAGAAAGTTCAAAAACGCTCATTTTGTTAAAATTGAGGTGCAAAGATACAGGAGAATTCGGAATTCGGAATTCAGAATTCAGAATTAGAATAAGAGGTCTTCGTTCTTTATCCCTTGTTCTTTGTTTCAACGTGTCACAAATTGATCACACTTCCATAGAATAATACGATAATTCATTCGCCCAAATATCCTAGAGAAATAGTCTCACTTCTCGCAGTCCAGACCGCAACGCAGTGTAGCGTTTGGACAGTCTCGCTCCTCTTCTCTACATTAAATTTCTCCATCCATGTTCTATGTTCCTTGCTCCTATTTTAACCACAAAGGCACTAAGCATAAGTTACGCCCAGAGGGTTTTAAGACACAAAGGGTTCTAACTACAAATTCAAATCTTCGATGATCGGCAAGGACGTGCCACCCACAAACAAATTGTCATTCCCTGAAATAGCTTGACTGTTTTAAAATTTAAAATAGATGAATAAAAC
>DAISYB010000029.1:0-41068 GCA_036825545.1 Crocinitomicaceae bacterium
TTCAACAGTTTAAAATTACTATTTTTAAACTGTCCGAAAAACGGGGAAGTTTACCTATTCTTTTGATTTGTGCCAATAATTGGTCAATCGAATTGCTTGTTGTTTGTTTCAATTCTTCTGTCTTGTTTTTTTTTGTTTTTAAGAATATTCACGCATTTTAAACTATTTTACCGAACAAAGTTCCTCAACTTTACAAAGAATCAATTTTGTAATAAAGTGAATTTACCTTCATTAATTGAATTATATTTAGGCAAAATGCAGTTTGAATTTGGGCTCGGAATGGGTTTTTAGACGAACTGATGTTAGTGAACAACAAGCAAGACAAACCATGACCTTCAAATCATATCAAGAAATTTTTGGCAGAAGAGAAGACTTCAAAATTAAATATAGGTATTACACTCCTGAAGAAGGAATTGGTGGTAAAGAATACCCCCCCATCAACATATAAGAAATGATTTTTGGTTTGATCATAATGGAAATAATCCAAACAATTTATTTATGATATATCCAGAATTCGTAGATAACAATGGAAATATAATAATTGAAGGACGTGTACCAAGATCAGGAATTGCTAAAATGTGGATTTTAATGCCCGAAATGTTTGAATATCATAAGGCTCACATTAAAGTCGGCCAAAAAGGTTTCTTTCATGAAGGTCCGCGAAAAACTGGAGATTGCGAAATCATTGAAATTGTTGGATTAATGGATTTATAGATGTTGCTAACAGCCGTCATGTCACCAGCCCTCAAATCTCTCTTCGAAACAAGAAGAAAACTGAAACAAAAAGTTCTAACTTCGGAATTGAGTTAATTTAAAAAAACGATTCAACCGTATGCCTAGAATCAAACCATCAGCGATAACACGATACTATATGAGACTAACACTTCTGATAATGACTTTTTACTTGTTTAACTTTTCATTCATTTTTTGTCAAAGGGAAAATCCAAACAACGTATGCTCAACAGAAAAGTTAGCCGGCAGGTGGAATTACGTGACTTCACAAATGGAATATGAACCTGTAAATTTAAATTTATTATTAGCAGAGGCAGATACAATTGATTCCAAGCATTTAAGTTTAACTTTTGATTCCGGTGAGGTTTTAACAATGTATTTTACCTACACCAAAAAAGCGAAAGCCTATTACTGCTTGATTGACTCTAAAACATGTAACATACATACTTCCAGGAAGAAAAATTCAAAACGACAAAAACAAATGGAAATTTTACTTCTAAATGATGAATACCTGGTCACTCGAAAACGGAACCCTCATGCATTTACAGTTGTAGTTTATAGACGAAATAAAGAAAATATGACTAACATCGACGAGAATCCCGCGTTTACTAATTGAAAAGACCTAGTACAAATAAACCATGATAACCAGATTGATAATCATATTCTTACTATGCTTTCCAACTTTCTTAGTGGGGCAACATGATTTCAAATTAAACTCTGAAGTTGGTGACAGTTTATGGGTAGAAATAAATGGACTGAAATTCTTTTTAAATAAAGAGCCTATTCGTATAAAAACCAATTATCCGCAATTCGACACTTTGAGATTTCTAAGCGAGTCAGCAAATTCCGAAGACAGAATAATTTGCAACTTCAAACCGGACTCTTCATACAGCATTGCAGGGGCATGTTGCGCAAGCTTGGACATCATACCTGCCTCAAAATTGAAACATGACAGCTTGAAAATTTGGTATGAGGATTATGAATCGAATTTTTTAAGAATTCAAAAATTACTTTTGGATAGACCCAATATATCAATAAGACTAGAATATGAAAACAATGACACTATCTATGGATGGTATGTCGATATGGCTTGTTTCCCTCAATTTAAAAGACTTAGTACGGATAAATGGGAATACGGTGTACCCCAGAAATGCTTTTACTGGAACAATATAAGTCCGTTTATTTTCTTTACGAGTTCTGTTTATTATGAATCAAACGACGACGGATTAATTGAAGATATTTATCCTGAAAGTGAGGAAATAGATCTCCTTGCTAAGATAACGCTTCGACTTTTTGATAATGAGCGATTTATTTTGATTTACAATCCTGAAACTAAGAACGTGAAATTGGAATATGAATATTGAGCATAATCGAGGACCTATTCGAAACAAGTTAGATAAAATTCCGACAACTATTTCAGCAGGGTCCGAATCACCCATCTTACCCTATTCATTTTCGAATTTTATTTTTATCCCCTACCTTCCCACCTCCCATTTTTAATTTATTTTTGTTCTCGCCAAAAAGCAACCTAAACTACAACAAAACCATTTCAAATCAACAATTCCGCAGTATTGTCTTATGATGATACAGCACATGAAAATTACACATGACCAAGATCAAAGACTTTTTTCAACTCTTTCTCGAAGCCCTCAAAGGCGAAGAACAGGATTACACGAAGATCAACCTGAAAAGAGCCATCTTCCTGCTCTCTGTTCCAATGATCCTCGAAATGATCATGGAATCCCTTTTCGCAGTTGTCGATATTTTCTTCGTGGGGAAATTGGGACAATCGGCTACGGCAACTGTCGGACTCACCGAAGCTGTGCTTATGATCGTTTATTCGATTGGCGTAGGTTTGAGTATGGCCGCAACTGCATTGGTGGCGCGACGCTTTGGTGAAAAGAACTACGATGAAGCAGGAAAATCAGCGTTTCAATTGATCGCTTTTGGTGGCGCAATCTCACTTCTGATCTCCCTGTTCGGTTTTATCTTCGCCGATAACATTCTACAACTCATGGGCGCCAGTGAAAAGGTTCTTGAGATCGGAGTGCCTTATACACGGATCATTTTTGCAGGAAATATGGCGATCATGTTGCTCTTCCTGATCAATGGAGCCTTCAGAGGTGCAGGACAAGCCCATCATGCCATGAGAGCACTGTGGATTTCAAACGGAATTAATATCGTACTGGATCCTCTTCTGATCTTCGGAATTGGCAATTTCAGTGGATTTGGATTGGAAGGTGCTGCATGGGCAACAACCATCGGACGCAGTATCGGAGTGATCTATCAATTGTACCATTTATTTAACGGACGTCACTTGCTGGCTGTCACCCGTAAACACATCGAGTTAAAATGGTCGATCATTCGGAACATCATCGTAATTTCAGCCGGTGGTATCGGACAATTCCTCATCGATTCAGCCGCTTGGATCGTTCTAATTCGCTTGGCAAGTCAGTTTGGCGACAATGCAGTAGCCGGATTAACTATCACTTTTCGCATTTTGATGTTTACGCTCATGCCCGCCTGGGGACTCTCTGGTGCAGCATCGACTTTGGTGGGACAAAGTTTGGGTGCCGGAAAAATGAAACGTGCCGGATTAGCCGTTTACCTGACTGCACGTCTCAATGTGATCTTCTTGTTCTTTGTCACGTTCATCTATTTGATTTTTGCACCACAGATCGCTTCTTGGTTTATTAATGATCCTGACGTGATTGAAACTACAGCAACCGGACTTCGGGTCATCGTTCTCGGCTATGTGTTTTTCGGTGTGGGAATGGTGATGATTCAAGCATTCAATGGAGCTGGAGATACGAAAACACCAATGTTAATCAATATTTTAGTATTCATTCTGATCGAAATACCACTAGCCTACCTTCTTTCAACGCTCTTGGAAATGAACATGATGGGAATTTTCATTACTATTGCATTCTGTCACTCTTTACATGCCATGGTTGCCTTGTGGTTCTTTAGAAAAGGAAACTGGAAAAAGGTTAAAGTGTAACGACCTGAGTTGAATCCTGAACTGAAATAGTATGATAGACGAAAGAATAATCCACTACATCAAAGAACTCAACGAAAACGATCGCATGATTTGTAATCGCCTTTTGGAGTTGATCAGTGCGGAGTTAGTGCAAGCCGAAAACAAACTTTGGCACGGTCACCCGGTTTGGTTCATCAACGGTAATCCGATAACAGGATTCAGTATTCAGAAAAAAGGAGTTCGTCTGATGTTTTGGAGTGGCGCTGATTTCGAAGAAGACGGCTTAGCTGTAAGAGGCGAAAAATTCAAAGATGCATCGATCTTTTACACTAAACCGGATGAGATAAACGAAGATGAGATTCGCAGATGGCTTCAAAAATCCATCGTTATCCAATGGGATTACAAAAATCTGGTGAAACGAAAAGGGCAACTTCTTAAGCTTGATCTATGAAAGAGGCTCCACAAGATGTAGTACAATACATCCATCAATTTGATTCCATCATACAAGAACGATTGAATGTCGTGCGTTCAATTGTCTATCAAGTTCAACCGGAATGTCAAGAGAAAATCAGTTACGGCGTGATTGGATTCAAACACCAGAAAGGATACTTGTATATCGCCGCTTTTCAAAAGCATATTGGCATGTATCCTTTTAACGAAAACACTGCACTCCGATCTGAGCTGGAGCCTTATTTTGGCAAAGGAACTAAAGCAAGCTTGCATTTTCCACACAACAAAGATCTTCCACTTAATCTGATTCGAAAAATTTGCGAAGAACGATTGAGTTGAACCGTATATTTTGTGAAATTATTTCCCATTTCCAAAGGTCAATTCATGTATGCGGTTGGGACACGTAGCACAAAAGGCCTCGCGCAACTCGATCTTATCCATTACCTGAAAGGGAATTCCTTCCTCACCGAAGAAAAGCGAACACCATTCATTTGCCGGAAGACGATCTCGTGCTTCCATTAAAAGCGCGTGAAAATCCTTTTCAAAGATTAATTCATCCATTGGCGACAAATACGAGGAATGTACATAAGAAAGCACTAGGTAGAGTTTCAGTACTTCATCATTGTCCAGGTGCTTTTGACACAACTGAACTGCTAGCGGCACATTTTGAAAATAACAAAGAAACCTGCTCATTTTTAAGGTGCGATCCGCGTCCATCTGATCATTTTTCCGGTAGTACTCCACCAAATGAATCAAACTATTATTCACAACATCCCTGTATTCAAAAACCAAAGCGGGATCCACCGATTCGATGAGTAGATTCACCACATTCAGATTTGCTTTGGCGATGTCCGCAACAAAATCAGGATCGTTTTGGTTCCATTCTAACAAAATCCCCAAACGATTGAACACTTTCTGGATCAAATCGTTATCAGGTGTCAAACTTCCGCGTTTACTTTTCAACTTTTCAATCATCCAATTGGCTGTCAGGTACTGAAATTCAGAAGATAAGTGTTCCGCAGCACCGCATTTCTTGAACAGGGATTCTGCTTTGGCTTTAAGCTGACTTAACTCCTCCGCACTCACTTTATCCTTTAGCAAATGGTAGCGATAAAAAACGAGATCATGCTCCAATTCATGAGATACACCACCCGTAAATGGTGGAATTTTTATGGCCAGAAATTCTTTTTCGCTGAGTGTATCAATCGACGTTAAGTAATAGGCTTGTTGGTACAAACGACGCAAACGGTCCATGTCACGACACAAAATCCGTTTCTGATCGTCTTTGAACACTAAACTTTTTATGTCACGGTTTATGTAGTACGTTGCATTGTACCGGTTCACTTCCCGAACACCATGGATCACCACACGTACCACCCTTTCTTGTGCAAGAATCTCTAATGGACGTTCATTCTTGGGATCATTCAAGTAATTCGTCACCTCTTCACGTGAAAGTTTAGCCAGGAAACCCCATTTCGGATGTCCGGTTACTTGCGCATAAAAATGATCCCATGCCACTGAAGATCGCGATTGAACATCCGCTTCGCGTGACAACAAACCTTCCATTTGTTTCAATATCGCTTCGCCACGTTTTACGTGAAGTTTCTCATTTTCCGATGCTTTTCCCTCCACGGACGAACGTGCATCAAGATCCACCTTTTGAATGGTCACGTGGCTTTCCGTGTACTTTTTTAACAAGCGATCCAGCTCCTTACCTGAAGCGGTGGTTGCTCCTGGCGCAAAGAATAAGTCAACCGTATCGCGGAAATACTCCAGTTCAAATTCGTAATTATCTACTGGCACCGGTGGATAGTACTTCGTATCCAAGAACTCCGGATCAATTTCTCCGGGATAATTCGTCAAGTAAACAAAATGACAAATTTGTCGGTCACGAATAAAAACCAAATTGTGATTCCACGCAGTTTGCTGAAATTCTTTCGGCAATTTCCCAAGTTTGATCTCAAAATACTTTGCATCGAAACGCACAAGACTGTATGTCCCAAAGCGCTGAAAAAAAGAAATACTATCCGCTTTTAACAAATGAGAAACAAAATTGACTCCCTTTTTGGACTTCCGTTTTTTTAGACCCTTCACCAAATCATCTCTGTAGACAGGCGCCAACACTGTTCCCGACGTGCGTTTCTTACCGTTTCTTCTGCTCGGCTCTCCCATGTAAGCCGGATTCCCACAAACAAAAGGTTCAAAAGGAACGATCTCCACTGCAAATCCATCGTTACGATTTTCGATCAAGCGCTGAACAAATTCTGCGTCTTCAATCCGTAAAATAAAGTAGTTGTTTTGGAACCGAACAGAGAGTGGCGGATAATTCGCCCACAAGTCACGGCATTCTTCACATTTCTCTAACTTATTCGCTTTCAATCCATGAGGATAGACTATTTCATCCGGAAATTGCGCATGAATCCGATTAAGTGAATCCGAATCAATCTTAGAATATGGAAAGAATTGCTCGTTCTCTTCGAATGCATACTGATAGAGTACTTTGGCAAATTTCTGACAGGCGTAAATGCGGTTTGTTTTCGGATCGACACCAATCGCCAAGCCGGTGATCTGGTATTCAGGAGTGATCATGTTTTTAAAATGCCCCTTCGAGTTGATCCATGAATACACCAAGCAGCGCGCTATTTCTTTGTACGTATCTGTCTGAAACGTTTTCCCCTTCACCTTCACAAGCGCATTATACGGCGTGTAAACAAGATTCTCCCCCACAAAATACGTAGGAGGTGCTCCAAAATAATTCGCTCTGTCTTGTGGCGAATACCACTGTTTGAATTCCTTTTCTTCGTGACTCAGCTCACCTTTATTCACCAAGTAGTTGGCATGATGATTCGAAGCCACATAAAGAATCGAATCGTTGAATAAAGGTGATAATTGGTGCGCTTTTCGGGTTGAGTCAACCAAAATCTTGATCTCATGCTCCAACAATTTAATATCGATCCGCGACGGATCAATTTGCGCAGCAGCCCAATTCACCGCTAACAAAAATAAGATTAGACTCCCAACTATTTTTTCTTTCATCCGCATCACACTTCAAATAAAACCATTCCACGTCACTTTTATTCCATTTACAATCCAATTTTTCATAAAAAGAACACTAGTTGGCTTCGCTAGATCCCGCAACATAATTTTGTATCTCTTATGAACAGCGCAAATTACATTGTCGGGATACTCAGCCAGTATTCTTTGCATCTGAAGTCATTCCCCAATTCCCCAATTCCATCCCTTCGAATTGGCTCAGGACAAGCATTCTTTAATTCCATCATTTTTTAATTCCTTAATTCTTTAATTCCTTCATTCCAAATCCCCCTCAACTAACACTCCCCTGTTTAAAGCTTCTTATCTTCTCTTTCATTGGTGAGCATGAAGTACTTATTTTCGTTGATACATTGGTGTATAATGGCAGAAAACGAATACAGATCAAAAGAACATAGCTTCGATGAAGTCGAAATTCCTTTAGAAAAAAAGGAGAAAAAAGCGACTAAAAAAGAAGCAAAACCCAAGGAGAAACAGAGAAGTACTGCAATCTCCAATCCTTTTGCGGGAATGTTCAAGAACATCGACGAGAAGAAATGGAACACTTCTTTTGGCTCCACTTTGTTACTGCTAGCGATTTTCCTTTTTCTGGCCAATTTCGCCTATTTATTCACTTGGAAAGTAGATCAGGATCGCGTTTTGCACAAAGGTTTATTCGAATTCTTGTTCGACAACAGCGATGTTCCGGTTGAAAACTGGCTCGGTAAATTTGGCGCATGGACCTCTCACCTTTTGATCTACCGTTGGTTCGGTATCGCTTCATTTGCTATTCCTTTCTTACTCTTCTTGTCTGCCCTCAAGCGCTTGATGAATATTACTTTGCTCCCCATCAAATCAACGTATATCCGTACACTCACATTAATGGTGTGGAGTTCACTATTCCTTGGATTCTTTGCCGATAAGGTCAATTTCATCGGAGGTGCATTCGGATTTTACACCAATCACTGGCTAGGACTCACCTTGGGAACTTTCGGTACTTTAGTTTTGATCCTCGTGCTCTTGTACGTCGTTGTAACTATCCTGTTCAATCCCAACTTCAAAGCACTTCTCGATTTGTTTGGACGAAATGAAAAAGAGGAAAATGATGATAATTACTTGCGTCCCTCCGATCCTGGAGACATTCGCGTTGTGAGCACGATTCGCGCTGAGGACATCGAACAGGACAAAGAGGCTGAGATCATTGATTTTGATGAAAATACATTTGAGGAAGAAGAAAGTGAATCTGAACTAGAGATCACCTATTCG
Organism: Crocinitomicaceae bacterium; assembly: GCA_036825545.1. GTDB lineage: Bacteria > Bacteroidota > Bacteroidia > Flavobacteriales_D > Crocinitomicaceae > M0103. Next base: position 8,459 of record DAISYB010000029.1, read on the forward strand.
GAAGCGGAGAAAGACCTGGATTTTGATCTTCCAACGAATTTAACACCCGCTGACAACGAAGAATTCACTGTTGAAGTTCCCGAAGAAGATGAGGCGCTGGAGGACAGTGAACTGGATCAAATGCGTAAAGAATATGGCGAGTACGATCCAAAACTTGACTTGGCAAGCTACGTTCTCCCTCCGATCGATCTTTTGCGCGATTGGGGAGGCGGAAGTGTTTCTGTCGAAACGATCAAGGGTGAATTGGAAGAAAACAAGAACCGAATTGTTGAAACACTGGCGCATTACAAAATCGACATAGCGAAAATCAAAGCGACTGTTGGTCCGACCGTGACACTTTACGAAATTGTTCCGGCACCGGGTGTGCGGATCTCCAAGATAAAAAATCTTGAAGACGATATCGCGTTGAGTTTATCGGCATTGGGAATTCGAATCATCGCGCCGATTCCGGGTAAAGGAACGATCGGGATCGAGGTACCGAACTCCAATCCGGAAATGGTAAGTATGCGTTCGTTAATCGCTTCGGAAAAATTTCAGACTTCTGACGCGGAACTTCCGATCGTAATGGGTAAAACGATTACCAATGAGACCTTCACCTTCGACTTAACCAAGATGCCACACTTATTGGTGGCCGGTGCAACAGGACAAGGTAAATCCGTTGGACTGAACGCCATTTTGATCTCAATTGTCTACAAAAAACACCCGGCACAAGTGAAATTTGTCCTTGTCGACCCGAAAAAGGTGGAATTAACCCTTTACAACAAGATCGAACGTCACTTCCTCGCGAAATTACCGGGAGAAGAAGACGCCATTATCACCGATACCTCAAAAGTGGTCAACACCTTGAATTCATTGTGCATCGAAATGGACGATCGCTACGAATTATTGAAAGATGCAGGTGTTCGAACCATTAAGGAATACAATGCGAAATTCATTGCGCGTAGATTAAATCCTGAGAAAGGACACAAGTACATGCCATACATTGTTGTACTGATCGATGAGTTCGCAGATTTGATCATGACGGCAGGCAAAGAAGTCGAGCACCCGATCGCTCGCTTAGCTCAGTTGGCTCGTGCAATTGGAATTCACTTGATCGTTGCCACTCAGCGACCTTCTGTGAATGTGATCACCGGTATGATCAAAGCGAATTTCCCTGCGCGTATCGCTTTCCGTGTACTGTCCAAGATCGATTCACGTACCATTCTCGATGCGTCCGGTGCTGACCAGTTGATTGGGCGTGGTGATATGTTGATATCGACCGGTTCAGACCTCAAACGTTTACAGTGTGGATTTGTCGATACTCCAGAAGTAGAAGCGATTTGTGAATTCATTGGCGAGCAGCGCGCCTATCCGGATGCCTTCTTACTTCCTGAATACGTAGGTGAAGGTGGCGAAGGAAATGGCGATGTTGACATGAACGATATTGACTCTATGTTCGCTGAAGCAGCACGCATCGTCGTGATCTCACAGCAAGGTTCCGCGAGTTTGCTACAGCGAAAACTAAAATTGGGTTACAACCGTGCCGGACGAATCGTAGATCAATTGGAAGGAATGGGTATCATTGGTTCATTCCAAGGATCTAAAGCCCGTGAGGTACTATTCTCCGATGTAGAATCACTGGATGAATTTTTGAGAACGAAGGGGATAATTTAGAAGAATTCAATTCTCCAATTAAAAGTCATAGTTACTTTTTTTTTGTTCAACAACATGGTGAATCAATTACAGTATTTGTCATTGTGAGCTTATCCACAGATTCACGAATTTCGATTTTACTTGATAAATTCACAAATTATTTGATTCGCCACGCGAATCTGTTTAGGACATACTCTAATTATAGGAATTGAAATTTGATTAATCAATTTGAAATGTTACCACAAATGAAATTCGTGAATCTGTGGTTATTCATCAACCTGAGTTTTAATCGAACAATAGTGATTTTTAACTTCTTTAATACTGAATAGACAAAACTTGGAAACTAGTTTCATCCCTTATGTTTAAATTTGAATAATTCCCACCTATCACGCCTTTTCATCAATCCCATTAAATCCTCAAAATTTCATTAGCTTTGGGTTTCTATTTTTTATCCAATGAAAGGAAAAATCGCTCTTTTGTCCTTGCTTTTCGCAGCGACCTTTATACATGCACAAATCCAATCTCCGGCTGAATACCTGGGTTACGAACTAGGCAGCTATTTCACAAGACACCACCAAGTCGTTGATTATTTCCATCACCTCGAAAAGGAAGGATCAGGAAAGATTCAGGTTCAACACTACGGGAAAACGAATGAAAACCGTGAACTCATTGTTGCTTTTATTTCGACTCCGGAAAACCTAAAGCGATTAGAAGACATCAGAAAGAATCACGAAGATGGAAAAAGTGAGCAAGTAGCGATCGTTTGGATGAGCTATAACGTTCATGGGAACGAAAGTGCCGGTACAGAGGCGGCATTGCTTACGGCGTATGAATTGATCTCACAAAAACAAGACTGGCTGAAAAACGTGCTTGTGATCATGGATCCGTGCATCAATCCGGATGGTCGTGACCGCTACGTCAACTGGTACAACCAGAAAATGAACATTCCTTTCAATCCAAGTGCCCACACTGTTGAGCACAATGAGCCATGGCCGTCTGGACGACCGAACCATTACTTGTTCGATCTAAACCGCGATTGGGCTTGGTTGACTCAAGTTGAATCGCAACAGCGTATAAAATTATACAACCGATGGTTACCTCACGTACACGTCGATTTTCACGAACAAGGCATGAATGATCCCTATTATTTCGCTCCTGCTGCTGAACCTTTTCACGAAGTGATCACCAACTGGCAACGTGAATTTCAAAATGGATTGGGACGAAATCACGCCAAATACTTCGACCGAAACGGCTGGTTCTATTTCACCAGAGAGATTTTTGACTTGCTTTATCCTAGTTATGGTGACACCTACCCGACCTACAACGGAGCAATCGGTATGACTTACGAGCAAGGTGGTAGTGGTCGCGGTGGACTTGGCGTTATCAATGCCGAAGGAGATACTTTGACCTTGAAAGATCGCTTGATGCATCACCACATCAGCGGATTATCTACTGTTGAATATTCAGCCCAACAGAAAGACAAATTGATCAGTGAGTTCAATAAATTCAACAACGAAAAAAACTACAAATACAAATCCTACGTGGTTGGCGGAAACCAAGAAAAAGTTGACCGTTTACGTGCTTTGCTCGATCTACATGAGATCACCTACAGCTTTGGAAATGGATTGACCGCAAAAGGATTTGATTATTCCACAAGCAAACAAGGAAGTATCAAAACCGGAACGGAACATTTGATCATTTCTACCAAACAAAAGAAAGGAACGCTTGTTAATGTCCTATTCGAACCCAAAACAAAGTTAAGCGACTCGATGACATACGATATCACGGCGTGGTCACTCCCATATGCTTACGGCTTAAACTGTATTGCTTCAGAAGTAGAATTGAAAGGAGCTGATAAGGCGCAAGCGGAGATCAAGCAAAACGAAATATCAGAAATCTATGCTTACCTGATCCACTGGGAAAGTATGACGGACGCTTCTTTTCTGAGTGCACTTTTGCAGCGAGGAATGCGCATTCGTTACGCTGAACAATCTTTTAGCTTTGGAGAACGCAAATTCGCACCGGGCACCTTGATCATTGTCAAAGCAGAGAATAAAGCAGAAGATGAAGGTTTTGTACTTGAAGAAGCTCGTAAAAGAGGTATTCGCTTTGAAACGACACATACAGGAATGGTTGATACAGGTAAAGATTTTGGTTCTTCTGCAGTAAAATTAATCCGAAGACAACGTGTCGCAATGCTTTCCGGAGAGCAAACCAACTCGCTCAACGTGGGTGAGATCTGGCATTTTTTCGAAAAAGAACTCAACTATCCTGTATCCATGCTTGACGCTGGAAATCTAACTGAGCGCACACTTTCAAACATTGATGTATTGATCATTCCTGAAGGCTGGTACAGCGATCTGGGTTCGGAAGTAAAATCATGGATCAGCAAAGGCGGTAAGATCATCGCAATTGGTGATGCTTTAGCAGCCTTTACCACAGAGAACGGTTATGGGTTGAAAGCCAAAGAAAATAACAAAGAAGACGAAGAGAAAGCAAGTCGTCACGAGCATGCGCACACAGCTTATGACGCTCAAGAACGCGAAATGGTAAAAGAGATAATCACCGGAGCCATTTTTAAAGCAAAGGTAGAAACGTCGAATCCACTTGCTTTTGGTTATTCAGACACTTATTTCACTTTAAAACTGAATGCCAATGCCTACGAATGGATGGAAAATGGTGGTAATGTCGTTTACCTCGAAAAAGGTGCTGCTCCGGTATCCGGTTTTGCCGGTTGTAAAGCACTACCCAAACAAGCTGAGTCGCTGGTTTTCGGCATCGAAAATCACGGAAATGGAGCCTTGATTTATATGGTAGATAATCCGTTGTTCAGGGGATTTTGGGACAATGGTAAACTATTTTTCGTCAACGCATTATTTTTCACCAATAATTGATATGAAATAAGCATAAAGAGATTTCCATTAAAACACTTAAAAATAAATCTCTTTTGCAATTCCATATGGCTATTGAAAAATCAATTATTTTCATATGAAAGGAAAAACTTTTCTCGCAACAGCAGTAGGATTACTGGTATCATTCGCCACCGTATTTGCATTAGAATGGATCGGCTTGAAACTATTCCCTATTCCCAAACATCCTAAACCAACAAACATCGAGGAGTGGGAGGCGATAATGGCGACTTTCCCGATCGGCACATTTATTTCTGTTGCCATTGGCCATGGTCTTGGCGTTCTTTTCGGTGGAATTGTAGCAAATCGAATCGAAAAAACGTCAATTATCGGTTTTTTAGTGATTTTCCTGCTCATGTTCGTCACCACAGCAACAAATGCCTTGGCTTACCCACATCCAACCTGGTTTAAGATAGCAGATATTGGGGCAGTTTTGCTCGGTGGATTAGTTGCCTGGAGGATGTTGAAATGGAAATAGATTATTAAAATTCGACAAAATTCGGGCTAAATTTTCTTCTTCTTCTCTTCGCCAATCGAGACCTAGACCCTTCGAATTAATAAAGTTCTTTTCAATAATTTTCAAAACTTTTGAAACGAAGAATCATAGTTAAATATAAAATGATCTAATAATGACGATCTAGTATTGATCAAATAATCAATCTCTCTTTCGAAGGATAAATGGTTTCGAACGATCGCTTTTGAATGGATCCAGCGTGATTTTGAACGAACCAAAACGTTCATCAGAAGCATAAAAATCTGTAGACAGAATCTGTGCCTGAGATGCAATTGCTGCTTCATACATTGAATAGTCATTGTTTCTGGCCTGTATAGTTTCAACATCTGTTCGTGTTCGAACAATATACAGTTCTGTCAATTCACTGATCGCATCCTCTTGTCCGATGGGCTCATTGCGCTTTACAAATGCTGTGGACTCCGATTCCGGTTCACTGTACACAAACATCGGTCTATCTTCACCATTCTCTAAAAATTGACGGTATTTCCCTCCTCTATCGCCATCCACAATAAAGATCACTTTCCCCAGACATTCATTTAGTGTCGGCCAGTTTTCTGTTTTTAATCGCTCGGAAACTGAAGTAAATGATCCTTTCAAGTTTTCCGGACGATACACCTGATTCCTGTTGGTAAAAACCGACCAGATTTCCTGATCGAGAGCCTCATAAGCCACGCTGTCGTATTTGAGTGCTCTACGAAAGCCCATCCACCTTAATACACGCGAATAATCACCGGGACTATCGCCTTTCGGTTCGATATTGATGAACAATGGCGTATGATCGGGATGCGCATCGCTCCACACCTTGATCTCTTTCAAAGCTGAAATGAAGGTCAAATAATGGGTCTCGTAATCAATATCAGCTATATGCAACATTTTAAATCCGGGCTGACGCATTTCAACATCTTTCAGTCGCTGTTTTACTCCCGGAATAAAGAAATTAACACGTCGCTTTCTGAATTTACCACCTTTCGGATCATAGTAAACATCCAATTCAATTCCACGGACTCCATAATCATTGAATTGTTCTGTGAGCGTCAAATGACTATAATCCAAACGTTTGGGATCCATGTCCTCTCCTAAACGTTTTTTGAATTTACTTAGAAAGCGGATTACTTTCGGATCAGGTCGTTTTTTATAACTGTTATGTGAAGCGATAACCCGAATATCATTCAATCGAATCGAATCCGGATAAGCTGCTTGACAAATGGCTAAAAATCCACCGATACAAAAAAAGAACAACAGCAAGCCTTTCATTACTATTGGGGTGTCGCTGTGTTCTTCTTCAAACGTTTCGTATTAACCTGATAGCCAAGGCCCGCAGATAAAATCAATTCATCCGCCCTATATGGACCACTTGTAATTCCTCGAACAGATGTATTGGTATAAGTTACTTCTGCAAAAAAGTGGAAGATCTTCCAAACGTAAAATGCCGATCCTGCTTTTAATGCAAAAGAAGGACAAACTGAAAGACCTGGATTATGAATTGTCTGTACGATACTAACTCCCGGTTGGAACCCAAGGTAATTATCCCAATTCCCTTTAGTCAGGTGTCTGAAAGCACCAAAATACGTGTGCACACCACCTGAATATCCGATATCCGTTGGCTTCGACGCTGCATTTTTGATATACAAAAAACTTTCACCTCGTAAACTGACTTTACGGTCAAACTGATAGGATATGAATCCGTTGAGGTAAATGTTTTGGATATCATGATTCAACATCAAGGAAGGTGAAATCGTTGATGATGCCTTGATTGTACCGGGACGAATGTATTGTTCTTGTTGTGAATAAAATGAACTCACGTTTAAAAGGACAATTGCACTAAAAACAAACCTTACCATAAGTCACCAATTTTATAATTAATACCAATATGAAACAAAAGATGTCCCTCTAGACTAGATCCTTTTTTCTCATGAAACTCAACTAAATTTCCGTGTTTGTGCGCATGAACATGATTTCCTAAATGGATCATATACTGCCCAACAAAAGAAAGATCCATTCTTCGTGTCAAATTGTAGTGAACCCCGCCACCACCTTGAATTGCCGAGCTCCAACGCTCATAGAAATTACCTCTGTCTGAGTTATCTGTTAATCGCGTGTAATCAAAACAATGCCCCGCAAGGATATAGGGTCTTAATTTCACATCACTAGATTTCGTCGGATAAAAGATCACGCTCCAACCAATGTGGTAATCTGTTCGATACGCAAAATCCTCAACGTTTCCCGTTATATAATCGAAAAACCAATCTGAATTCAATCGATCGGCAAATTGCACGCGACATTGTCCCCCAACACCCATTCCGGTATTGTCAAACTCACCATGATTAAATGTACTGATTGTTGTACGAACACCAAGACTTACAAGTCCGCCTTCCGTGTTTTTGATTTTCAAGTCCTGAGCCATTGCCCCTAATGCCATCAGGATAAATACTGCGAGTAGTCTCATGTTTATTGATTTAGTGCTTAACACTTGAACGCAAATAAACAGTTTTTCGTGCAATTGATGCCAATAGATTTCGTGAACTTCTTAACACAGGTCAAGAACTTTTAGTCAAATGATGTGTTATTTTTGACAAAAACAAAGTCCCATGAAAAAGATCGAACGCAGAAGTTTTTTAGGAAGAATGACTGTGGGATTATCTGCTTTAGCAGCAATTCCACTCATCGGGTTAGGCAGAGATAACAACGAGGAAAACAGTACAACCATGGAAGAAAAAAAGAAAAAAATCAAAAAAATTCGTGCTTTAGGTTTCCAATGGGAGACCTCTGATCCATTTTTGTTTTGTGTGCATCACGAGGACAATTTTCCGGCGGGGAACGAATTGATGGGACCCAAAGCATCGTTAGAAGGAAGACACATGGGACAAGATTTTATTGTCAAGGATGGCTTCCGAATGTATCATGGAATGACCGTGCCCGGTTTTCCCGGACATCCGCACCGTGGATTTGAAACCATTACCGTTGTACGCAAAGGTTTGGTGGATCATTGTGATTCAACAGGTGCTGCCGGACGCTATGGAAACGGAGATGTGCAATGGATGACAGCCGGAAAAGGTGTTCAACACTCGGAAATGTTTCCACTTATCAAAGCGGATGATGTGAATCCACTTGAATTGTTCCAGATCTGGCTCAATCTGCCAAAGAAAAGTAAAATGGTTGAGCCGCATTTTAAAATGATTTGGGCGGAAGAGGTTCCGAAATATACCGAAGAAGATGCAAATGGAAATGAAGTTCATGTTGAAGTTCTGGTTGGTAAATTAGGTGAGAAAACTGCTTCGGCTGCACCGCCTGATTCATGGGCTGCAGATCCATTGAATGCCGTAGCAATCTACAATATTCATCTGGAACCAAATGCTGAATTCAAGTTACCGGCTACTGCAAAAGGCATCAATCGCACTGTTTTTTACTACGAAGGAAATGCTTTGGCAATAGATGGTACGGAAATCCCTCATTACCATGCCGCAGAAGTGATCGAAACGGAAGAACTGCATTTCAAAAATGGAACAGAAACTTCAAAGATCTTGATTTTGCAAGGAAGACCGATCAATGAACCGGTTGTTCAACACGGACCTTTCGTTATGAACACACGTCAAGAGATCCAAGAAGCATTCAACGACTATCACCGTACTCAATTCGGTGGCTGGCCATGGCCGAAGTACGATCATGTGCATGCCCGTGAACTGGGACGCTTTGCGCGACACTCAGATGGACGGGAGGAGTTTAGGGGGTGAGAAGCGAGAGACGAGAAGCCAGAGACGAGAAGCCAGAGACGAGAAGCGAGACAGAAGAAGGCCTCCTCTGTGAATGTGAACGATTTTTACTAATTTCGGGGAAAACCTGAAATATGAAAAGATTAGTATTGATTTTGATTGCGATGACTTCATTGACTTTCGTGTCATTTGGACAAAAATTAATGAATGGGTCCAGAAGTACAGTTGGCTACATTGAAAGTGGTAAAGTAATGAATAGTTCACGTTCAACAATTGGCTACATTGAAAATGGAAAAGTCTTAAACGGATCTCGATCAACAATTGGTTATGTTGAAAATGGGAAAGTATTGAATGGTTCACGCTCAACGATAGGCTACATCGAAAATGGGAAAGTTTTGAATGGTTCACGCTCAACTATTGGCTACATTGAAGATGGTAAAGTATTGAATGGTTCGCGTTCAACCATAGGTTACTACGAAGGTGTTCGTGGAGAAGACGCAGCCATTTTCTTCTTTTTCTTTTTTAATTAAGAACTCTTTATTTGGATTTTGATTTTTTTCTTGAAAACATACGTTTTCGAATAGCCATGTTATTGATAGCCATTGGATTTATTTTCAATGCCGCTATTTTCTCAAACCCACCAAATATAGGTGACTTATCCATTTTATTTTCAGGAGGATTCACATTCTTATTGGTCACCCTTTGGCTTTTGGAATTGCGCAAAAGTAAATACGGAAAAGTCCTTCTTATAATTGTATGGTTTAATTCTGCTTTTCCTTTCCTCATGCTTTTTGATGATTTTTTCCTTGACTCGATTGCCTATCGAAAAATTGGTATTATAACTGAATTAGTAGCTGTAATTTCTCTACTCATTCTAGTTACACTGCACGAAATGAAAAGAGAACCTAATAAATGAAGAATTTCTTTTGAACATTAAGCTTATCTTTGAATCTGATTCAATTTTTCAATGATCCATCAAGCTCCTCTTGCTGAACGCATGCGTCCAAAAACGCTCGATCAATACATCGGGCAGGAACATCTTTTGAAAGAAGGTGCATCTTTACGTCGAGCGCTGGATTCAGGACTGATCCCTTCAATGATCTTTTGGGGTCCACCGGGAGTTGGGAAAACAACCCTCGCACAATTGATCGCGGATCACCTGAAACGTCCGTTCCATACACTTTCGGCTATTTCTTCGGGAGTCAAAGATGTACGCGATATCATTCAGCGGGTTGAACAAGGAGGCATGTTCCAGCAAGGTGGCACGATCCTGTTTATTGATGAGATCCATCGATTTTCAAAAGCACAGCAAGACTCCTTACTTGGAGCAGTTGAAAAAGGTACGGTTACATTGATTGGTGCTACGACTGAAAATCCATCTTTTGAAGTGATTTCGGCTTTGCTTTCCCGCTGTCAGGTATATACACTAGCCAATCACACGAAAGAAGATCTATTGGGTCTTCTTGAGAGAGCGATTCGGGAAGACAAACATCTTTCGAATAAAAAAATAAAACTCACAGAAACCAGTGCTTTACTGGCCATATCCGGTGGTGATGCCCGTAAATTACTGAATGTATTTGAGATCATTGTTGGCACTTTTGGCGATGCAGAATCGATCGAAATTACCGATGAAATTGTATTGAGTACGGCTCAGCAGAGTCTGGCCATGTATGATAAGGATGGTGAAATGCACTACGATATCATTTCGGCCTTTATTAAATCGATCCGGGGCAGTGATCCCAATGCAGCCGTTTATTGGCTGGCGCGCATGGTAGAAGGTGGTGAAGATCCGAAATTCATTGCACGCCGATTACTGATCTCCGCTTCGGAAGATATCGGCTTAGCCAATCCCAATGCCTTGTTAATGGCGAACAATTGCTTTCAGGCTGTTCAAGCAGTCGGTTGGCCGGAGTCGCGAATCATTCTAGCACAATGCACGATCTATCTCGCTTCTTCTCCAAAAGGAAACGCCGCTTATATGGCGATCAATCAAGCGCAAGATGAAGTACGTCGAAGCGGAAATCTCGGTGTACCTCTCCCATTGCGTAATGCACCAACTGCATTGATGAAAGATCTTGGGTATGGCAAGGGTTATTTGTACTCACACGATTTTCCGGGAAACTTCGCAGCTCAGGATTTCTTACCGGATGAATTGAAAGGAAAGGCTTTTTATCAAGCAGGCAGCAGTAAGCGCGAGCAGGAAATTCAGGAGACGATCAATCAACTTTGGGGCGATAAATACAAGTAATGGGAGCTGCATTGGCATATTACCTGATCGTGCGACCATTATCGATGCTCCCTTTGTTCATCTTATACCGCTTTTCGGATCTATTTTACTTGCTTCTCATTAGCGTTTTTCCTTACCGGAAATCAGTAATTGACGAGAATATCCGTCGATCTTTTCCCAAATTGAGTGCAGCCGAACATCTAACGATCCGCAAAAAATTCTACTGCCATTTTGCAGACATTCTGATCGAAGGCATTGCCAATCTCTCCATGAGTCAATCCGAACTCAACAAACGATTCAAAGTGATCAATCCCGAAGTGATGCAGGAATTGTACGACAAGAAAAAATCGGTCATTTTGGTTTCGGGACACTACAACAATTGGGAATGGCTCATTAGTGCACAACAATTCCTCTTTCCACATCAGGCAATGGGAATCGGTATGCCAATGAGCAGCAAATTCTGGGATAAAAAAGTCAATGAGCGACGTCAGCGCTTTGGAATGAAGGTTGTACACTCCGGCAATTTCAAAGCAGAAATTAAAGCCATGAAAGAACCCGTTGCCATTCTGACCCTTAGTGACCAATCTCCCGGCGACTCTAAAAAAAGTTATTGGATGGATTTTTTGAATCAACCAACGGCTGTACTTTTTGGTACCGAACAAATGGCTCACACTTATGATATGGCTGTTGTATTTTTCGCTGTCCGAAAGATCAAACGCGGTTATTACGAAATGGAATTGAAGCTGATCACGGAGGATCCGCGCAAACAACCATGGGGAGCAATAACGGAATCCCACACACGACTTTTAGAACATGAAATAGAAAAATCTCCTGAAAACTGGATCTGGTCGCACAAACGCTGGAAACGAGAAATTCCGGATGATCTTGAAACGCTTAAAAAAGAACAACATGAAAAATTCAATGCGCATTTCGGCTATTAGTCTGATCATCTTGTTCTTACCCTTTTCTTTTTTCAGTCAGAAGGAAAACAAGTACCAGAAAAAGAACAATGGAGCGCCGGTCATTCAATATACCACTGACAAGTGTTATTCGAGAAGCGTTAAGGTCCGCGATAGTGTTCTTTACACGGGAAATTCAAATGGTGCTTTATATGCCTACGACCTGCGCAACGGAACCTCCAGAAATTTAATGATCAACAAGAAGTTTGAGGAAATGCGCGACATTGAATTCTGTGGTGATCATCTCTTCGGAATGCAGAGCGGTTCATACGGCGTTTTAGCAAAGACAGATGGTAACCAATTTGTTGATTTTGTTCTGGGCAGCAATAATGTATGGCATGGCGTTTTCCTTGATGGAATGGCCTTTTATGACAGTATCGGTTTCGCCATGGGCGATCCAAAAAATGGATTTTTCACCTTGGCATTTTCAACCGATTGTGGGAATACCTGGAATGCCTGCGAAGGAAAGGTAGAGCATTTTCCGGATGAAGCAGGATTTGCAGCCAGCGGAACAAACGTACAAGTACTTAATGACAGCACATTCATTTTCGTTTCCGGTGGAAAAAAGAGTCGCTTCTTCCGCAGTAACGACCGTGGGAAAACCTGGAGCATCACTTCCTTGCCTTATTTAACCAGCACAACGAGTGGAGCGTTCTCTGTCCTGATGTTAGACAATAAATACGGTGTTATCGTTGGAGGAGATTTCGCCAATCCCGACATGAATTTGAATGTTGCGTACATCACTGATGACGGAGGGAAATTCTGGATGAATTCCAGCAAACAACCTCGCGGCTACCGCTCATGTGTCATCGAAGCCAACGGAATCCTTTATAGCTGCGGTACCACGGGAATTGACATCTCTTTCGACAAAGGAGACACCTGGATCGCTTTTGCGGACGGCAACTTCTTCACCATGTGCGCCGATGAGGATCAATTGTACGCCACGATGAAAGATGGGCAGGTGAAAGTGATGGAGTTGGTGAGGAAGTAAAAGAATTTTGATTAATGTCAATAAGCATCATAGACAAATTCAAGTTCATTTCAAATTTGTTCTATCTTTGATAGTATCAAATGATAGTATCACGATATGAATCCTCCTTATCAGATCACACCGGAAATAATAAAACTGATCGCCTCCATTTCTGAGAAAATTGGTCAGATTCACGCCAAATTTCTGGACAAACCTTCTCCTCGACTCAGAAAAGAAAACCGGATTAAAACGATACAATCATCTCTGAGCATCGAGGGAAATACACTCACAGAAGAGCAAATCACTGCATTGATCGAAAATAAACGAGTAATTGGTCCTGAAAAAGATGTCAATGAGGTACTGAATGCCATTAACGCCTATGAACAAATGCATTTATTTGACACTGTAAGTTCAAAATCATTTCTCAAAGCTCATCAAATCCTTATGCAAGGCTTGGTTCCTGATAATGGTAAATTCCGTAAAAAAGGAGTCGGAATCATTGCAGGTGATCGAATTGCTCATATGGCTCCACCTGCCGAAAATGTGCCGCATTTAATGAATGATCTGTTTGATTATCTCAAAAACTCAAACGAGATCGCACTCATAAAAAGTTGTGTTTTTCACTATGAAATGGAATTCATCCATCCCTTTATCGACGGAAACGGAAGAATGGGGCGTTTGTGGCAAACCTTGATCCTCATGAAGGAATATCCCCTATTTGAATACATTCCTTTCGAAAATGTGATTCGGAGAACCCAAAGTGAATATTATCAAGCTCTATCCGATAGCGATAAGTCCGGAAACTCAACACCTTTCATTACCTACATGCTCGGCGCAATCAATAACTCACTCTTCGAAATATTGAATTTCAAAGGGCGAATAATAAGTACAGAAGATCGTTTGAACTATTTTTCGGAAAACTGTGAATCCATATTCAGTCGCAAAGATTACATGAAAACATTCCAAGAAATCTCAAGCGCAACCGCAAGCCGTGATTTAAAACGAGGTGTTGAACTTGGTCTTTTCACCAAAGAAGGCGACAAAACAAAAACTATCTACAGAAAAAATAACATTTCATCAATTCCTAATTCTTAATTAAAATCATGGTCATATCTTCAATAAAACAGCTCATCAAAGAAAAATTCTCAGGTGAAGGAAGCGGTCACGACTGGCTCCATATCGAACGCGTGTACAAAATGGCCTGTGCGATACAGGAAAAAGAAGGTGGCGACCGAGAGATCGTTGAATTAGCGGCACTGTTGCACGACATTTCCGATCACAAACTGAACGGTGGGAAATTGAATGCCGGAGAAGATGAAGCACGAAAAATCTTACAAGCCTTTAACTACGATAAGGATAAAACGGAACTGATTGCCAAGATCGTTGATGGCGTCTCCTACAAAGGAGCCCATGTGCAGGATCAAATGGATTCGCTTGAAGGAAAGATCGTTCAAGACGCTGACCGCCTAGATGCAATCGGTGCAATAGGGATCGCACGTGCTTTTGCCTATGGCGGGAGTCGAAACCGACCTCTATACGAACCGGAACAATCACCCGAAATGCACAACAGTTTTGAGGAATACGCAAAAGCGCAAAGTCACACAGTGAATCATTTCTATGAAAAATTACTACTTTTAAAAAATCGATTAAACACCGCTACTGCTAGAAAAATTGGTGAAGAACGTCATGAATTCATGGAACGCTTTCTGGATCAGTTTTATAGCGAATGGAACGCTAAAAAGTAGAAACGCAACATGGAGCAGCAATACAGTCTGGGAATTGACATTGGAGGAACGGGAATTGAATACGGTTTGGTTACACGTGATGGTAAAGTCATTTACGAGAAAGACTACCCTACCCGTGATTTCGAACAGGCAGAAGACCTAGTCGAAAAGATCTTTAATGACGAGAAGATTCAACTGGAATTGGATAAAATTATTGGAATCGGAATTGGTGCCCCAAACGGAAACTACTTCAATGGCACCATCGAATTCGCTCCAAACCTGCATTGGAAAGGAATTATTCCCCTTGCGCGAATGTTCGAAGAAAAATTTGGTAAGCCAACCTTGTTGACAAATGATGCCAATTCAGCAGCGGTTGGTGAGATGATCTTTGGCAATGCTAAAGACTTAAAGGATTTCGTTACAATCACTCTTGGAACGGGTTTAGGTAGTGGTGTAATCGTGAACGGTCAACTCGTTTATGGCCACGACGGATTTGCCGGTGAATACGGTCACATTCGCGTTGTTCCAAATGGACGATCATGCGGTTGCGGTAGAAAAGGCTGCCTTGAAACTTATGCCTCTTCAACCGGCGTTGCACGCAGCATCAGGGAATTGGATTCTGAAAACAAACCTTTTTCTGTACTGGCGAACATGGACGATCCAAAGGCCAAAGATGTATTCGATCTGGTCAAAGAGGGGGATCTTTTCGCAACAGAAATATTTGAATATACGGCTCAGATCCTTGGTTCTGCTTTGGCTGACTACACCTGTTTCTCCAGTCCGAAAGCGTATGTTCTTTTTGGAGGACTCGCACAGAGCGGACCTGAATTTGCTAAGCGGGTAAAGCATTACATGGAAGAGAATATGCTGATCATTTTTAAGGACAAAGTGGAGATTCGGATTTCTTCTTTGCATGATCAGAATGCAGCAGTGTTGGGAGCAGGAAGTTTAGCGTTTCAGGAATTAGGGAATTAAAGAATGAATGAATGAATGAAGTTATGTCTGCGTCAGATCGATTTCAGATAACAGCAAAGCGGATAGAACAGTACGCTGGTCTCGGTACAATCCGCCCGACGACCGAGTGGTCCGCTTTTGCGGACTGTATCGAGGTTGGAGGCGGATCACTCGTCCAACGTACCCAGAAATGGAGTTTTACCTTTTGCTTTTTGGCAGCCTTCGTTTTTTCAAACGGATTGATTGCCCAAAATAAAAGCGTTCAGAAATTACGCGAAGTACAGGAGATCCGAAAAACGCACATCAACCGCGAAGGAACAGTCTCGCAAGCGAACATCTCGAAAACTTTGTACGTCGATCCGTTTATTGGTACAGGTGGCCACGGACACACCTACCCGGGTGCAACGTCCCCATTTGGAATGATGCAATTGAGTCCGGACACACGCTATGAAGGTTGGGATGGCTGCTCCGGCTACCATTATTCCGATTCTGTTATCTACGGTTTTAGTCACACGCACTTAAGTGGTACCGGTGTTCCCGATTATTGCGATCTCTTGCTGGTTCCTCAGAGCGGAGCTCCCAAAACGACTCCGGGTTATTTTGACGCGAAGAATGGATACGTTGATCGTTTCAGTCATGATCAGGAAAATGCATCCCCCGGATTCTACGAAGTAAAACTACTCAACCAACAGATCAATGTTCGTCTTACTGTTAGCGAGCGCGCAGGATTGCATGAATATACCTTCCTCAATCCAAAAGGGAAGAAGTACATTTTGATCGACCTCGATCACCGTGATCAGGTTTTGTCAGCAGGAACGAAAACCCATGGAAAAAATGCTGTTTCAGGATTCCGAATCTCAAATGCGTGGGCCACTCGTCAACACTTCTATTTTCATTTAGAGACGTCAGTGCCATTTACACAAGCCAAACAGATTACGAAAAATGGGAAGAACAAGTTGCTCCTCACTTTTCCGAATACATCTGAAAAGATTATGGTCCGCGTCGGAATGTCAGCAGTTGATGAAAATGGTGCTAAATCCAACTTGAACGCGGAAATTCCCGACTTCGATTTTAACGCTGTGCGTGCGAAAGTGGTAAAGAAATGGGAAACGGAACTCAACAAGATCCAGTTTCAATCCAAGGATCCTTCTACCATGATCATTTTTTATACGGCACTGTACCATTCTTTCCTGCAGCCTAATGTTTTCAGTGATGTGGATGGACGTTACCGCGGACGGGATGAGCAAGTTCACATGATCGAAAATGGTATTCCTCAATACACAGTTTTCTCTTTGTGGGACACCTATCGGGCAACACACCCCTTGTACACGATCGTTCAGCAAAAAAGGACCAATGAATTCATTCACACCTTCTTGCGACAGCATCAGCAAGGTGGCGATCTACCGGTATGGGAACTGGCAGGAAACGAAACGGAATGCATGATCGGCTACCACAGTGTTTCTGTGATCTCAGATGCTTATGCCAAAGGATTGCGCGATTATGATACCGAAAAACTGCTTGAAGCGATGATCCATACTTCGAAAGTGGATGAATTGGGAAAAAAATTCTTCCGGGAAAAAGGATTTATCAGTTCAGGAGATGAGCCTGAGTCTGTATCAAAGACACTTGAATACGCCTACAATGATTTCTGCATCGCCAGTATGATTGAAAAAAGCAATTCTGCGAAGTTCTCTCCGCTATTGAATGAATACAACAAAAGCAGCTTGAATTTCATCAATATTTATGACCCGAAAACGAAATTCATGCGTGCACGCCGCGATGCGATGTGGTACACTCCTTTCGATCCTTCTGAAGTGAATTTCAATTATACCGAAGCTAACAGCTGGCAATATTCACTTTATGCTCCACATGCTGTTGATATTCTGAGTGGATTAATGGGAGGAAAAGATTCCCTTGAAAGCTGGTTGGATCGCTTGTTTACCACAGAAATGCAATTGAGTGGCCGCCATCAGGTCGATATTACGGGATTGATCGGACAATATGCCCACGGGAACGAACCTTCTCACCACATGGCGTATTTGTATAACTACACCAATGCAGCCCACAAAACCCAACATTACATTGATCGGATCCAAAAGGAAATGTACACGACTGCGCCAGACGGACTCTCCGGCAACGAAGATTGTGGACAGATGTCATCCTGGTATGTATTGAGTGCTTTGGGCTTGTATCAGATCGCACCCGGACATCCATTTTATGATTTTGGTCGACCAATTGCAGATCAAGCAACACTGAAATTGGAAAACGACAACACATTGACAATCAAAACAAAAAACAATTCTTCGGATAACAAATACATCCAATCTGTTTCGTGGAATGGAAAATCATGGGGCACAAATGGAATCAGTCATGATGAGCTCATGAAAGGTGGTGAATTGGAGTTCGTGATGGGATCAAAACCAAGTTCCTCACCACTTAATCATCCCGGTTCTTACCTCAAAAAAGAACACTTACGTGCATTTGGTTTTGCTGCAGCACCTTTCAGCCTGAATGAGGAGCGAATCTTTGATGATAAAATCAAAGTGAGTTTTAGTCACCAACCATCAATTCTCGGTGAAAACACATTGATCGAATACAGAGAATCAACGGTTTCAAAAAAGGTACAACCTTATGAAAAGCCCATTTTGCTCGAATACACTTCCAAATTCGACGTGCGTTCGATCGTTTCTTATCCGGGCGAAGTTTATCAAGGTCATGAAGGTCCGGAAGTCACGGTCTACAGTCCATGGGTCAGTGCTGAATTTACCCAACGAGATCCATCCGTTCATTTGAAGTTGAGCAGCGAGTATTCGAATCAATATGCTGCGGCAGGACCTAACACACTGATCGATGGTGTCAAAGGTGGAATTGAATTCAGAACAGGTGATTATCAAGGTTTCTGGGCACAGGATCTTGTTGCAGAAGTTTCGTTCGATGCTCCAAGAGAATTGAAAGAATTGGGAATAAAATGTTTGCAGGACATGAAGTCATGGATCTTCTACCCTTCTGAGATCCTGATCGAAGTTTCCTATGATGGTACAAATTTTGAAAAGCTGTCTGTGATCAAAACAACAAAGACAGTCACCCATGAGCAAACTAAACCCGATCAAATTCCTTTCTTTTCAGATTATGTCGGTCCAACCCATCAGGAATTCTTCAGGACCATAGAGCCTTCAAAACCGGTTCATAAATTCAGAGTTACAGCTAAAAACCATGGCAAATGTCCAACATGGCATCTTGGTGCAGGAAACGACACGTGGTTATTCACAGATGAGCTGATTTTTCGATGAATGACCGATTTTTGAAGTTGAACGGTACACTTCAACTTTAAAATTGTTGGTATTTTTACGCCACCAACAAAAACAATCAAATGGAAATCTGTCCGGATATAGATCTAAGGCATTTTTCACAAACAAAAATTAAACAGATGAAACAGTTTAAAATTAGGTTATTAGCCGTTGTGCTCATTATGAGCTCATTTGCACGAGCTGATGAAGGAATGTGGTTCCTTATGTTTATCGATCGCCTTAACCAGCGTGACATGCAAAAAATGGGACTTCAATTGACAGCAGAAGAGATTTACTCGATCAACAATCACTCACTGAAAGATGCTATTGTGCAGTTCAATGGTGGATGTACAGCTGAATTGATCTCGAAAGAAGGATTGGTTTTAACAAACCACCACTGCGGTTACGATGCGATTGCGGAACTTTCAAGTCCAGAAGCAAACTACCTTAAAAATGGGTTCTGGGCAGCAACGAAAAAAGAGGAATTGAAGCCAAAAAGTCTTTATGTTCGTTTTTTCGTTCGCATGGACGATGTATCTCAACGTATTTTGTCGAAGGTAAACCCTTCCATGTCAGAAGCAGAGCGTGAGAAAGCAATCAACCAGGAGATCGCATTGATCGAAAAAGAAAACAACGAAGGTGGAAAATACACCGTTTCAGTTCGTTCATTCTTCCAGGGAAATGAATTCTACTATTTCGTTTACCAGGATTACAAAGACGTTCGTTTGGTAGGTACACCACCTGAAAACATCGGGAAATTTGGTGGAGACACTGACAACTGGGAGTGGCCGCGCCACACAGGAGATTTCTCTATGTTCCGTGTGTATGCTGATAAAGACGGAAATCCAGCTGAATATTCTGCTGACAACGTTCCTTTGACACCAAAGCGTCACTTGAAAGTAAATATTGGTGGAGTTAAAGAAGGTGATTTTGCGATGATCCTTGGTTATCCGGGTAGAACAAACCGTTGGATGCCTGCAGGTGGAATTGAGCAGAATGTGAAATTCGCTTATCCGGCCTGGGTTGAAGGTTCGAAAGCAGGTATGGATCAGATGAAAAAATACATGGAGAAAGACGAAGCAGTCAATCTGATGTATGCATCGAAGTACGCAAGTGTTGCCAATTACTGGAAGAACCGTCAAGGTATGATTGACGCTTTGACACAGTTCCAAACAGCAAAAACGAAAGCCGCACAGGAAGCAAAATTTGACAAATGGGCGAATTCACCAAAGAACAAAGAGAAGTACGGACACGTTGTTACAACGATCAACCGTTACTACTCACTGACAAATGAAAAAGCGCGTCACGACAATTACTTACAGCAATTGCTTCGCACTTCGTCTTTTGGAATTGTATCAAGAACGCTGGCTCGTCAGTTGACAAACTATGCCAAAGCAGATGCTGAAAAACGCGCTACAATGCGTCCTGACATGGAAGAAATGATCAAAGGGTTCTTCTCTGAAATCTATCTTCCGGCAGAAAAGGACATCTTGAAGGCGCAATTAGCATTGTACGCAAGCAAATCAACGGGTTACCCAGTTGCTCCTGCAGTACTGGCTATCGATGGAAAATACGACAGCTATGTGAATTCATTATTTACATTGAGCATTTTCACATCCGAAGAGAAAATGTTGGCTTTCTTGGATGTTCCATCTGAAGGAATGGTCACAAATGACCCTCTTTATATTCTTTCAAATGATTTGATCACGCATTTGAACACGAAGTCAGATGAGATTGCAAAAGCACAGGATGAATTCAGTGCTGCTTTCCGCCTGTTGGTAGAAGGTTTACGTGAATCAAAATTGGCTCCGATCCAATATCCTGACGCTAATTCAACGCTTCGTTTGACATACGGAAAAGTTCGCGCTCTTCCTGCTGATAAGCGCAATGATGCGAAGATCAACAACTACACAACAATGGACGGTATGTTGAAGAAGTACAAAGCAGGTGATGCTGAATTCGATCTTCCTGCACGTTTGATGGAGTTGGCGAAGAACAAAGATTATGGTGTTTATGCCGATAAAGCTGGACACATGCCAATCAACTTCCTTACAGATAACGACATTACAGGGGGTAACTCAGGTTCTCCTGTACTGAATGGAAAAGGTGAATTGATCGGACTGGCATTTGATGGAAACATCGAAGCAATGGCCGGTGATGTGATCTTTGATAAAAAATTACAACGTACGATCAACGTTGACATCCGCTACGTACTTTGGGTGGTAGACAAGTTCTCAGGAGCGACACATATCATCAATGAAATGGATATTGTTAAGTAAATACAAGCCAAACAAGTTAATATGAAAAGGTCCCTTCGATTTCGGAGGGACTTTTTTATTTCCCCGATTCAAGCTTTTGAATTTATTGAGATATCCTTGGATAAAGATTATTTTAGCTATCACTAAATTTGAAACATGTTTTTCACCCTTCGTTTCCTATTGTTCAGTTTTTTGTGTGCTTCCTTTACTTCGACGGCACAATTTGCCGACACAACGCGCATTATAAAACACATGACACAGATCACAAAAACAGAAAAACCGAGAAATTACAAAGAGTTAGATCAGTTGAATGCCATAGCAGGCTATATTTTGAAAGAATTCTCCACCTATTCGGATAGCGCCTATTTTCAAGAATACAAAGTAGCTGATCGTATTTACAAAAATGTCATTTGTAGCTTTGGACCAAAGGAAGCCAGAACTGTGGTGGTCGGAGCGCATTATGATGTTTGTCTAGATCAGGAAGGAGCTGATGACAATGCGAGTGGGGTTGTAGGGTTATTGGAATTAGCGCGACTCCTGAAAGATCAACAACTGAATTACCGAATTGAGTTAGTGGCCTACACACTTGAAGAACCTCCCTTCTTTCGCTCTGAATACATGGGATCTTTCATTCACGCACAGTCACTGGATCAAAACAAAACAGACGTCTACGGAATGGTTTGCCTAGAAATGATCGGATACTTTTCAGATAAACCGAGAAGTCAGGAATATCCAATCGGCATCATGTCCCTATTCTACGGAAAGAAGGGGAACTACATTACAATGATCAAAAAGACAAATGCCGGAAAGTTTGCGCGGAAGTTCTCTTCATCTTACAAGAAGAAAAAAATGATCAGAACCAAGCGATTCACAGGACCTCAATCGATTCAGGGAATTGATTTTTCCGATCATTTGAATTATTGGAAATTTGGTTTCAGTGCAGTTATGGTAACGGATACTGCTTTTTTCAGAAACCGAAACTACCACCAAAAATCAGATACGATGGAAACGCTGGATTTTCACAGAATGTCAAAAGTGATTGATGGCGTTTTTTCGGTATTGGTGTCGCTTCAATAAACCATTCAAACAAAAAGAGCCATCTCAATTGAGACAGCCCCTATTCCATTATAAAAAAAGAAGATTATTTCTCTGAAAACCGCTCAATCACTTGTTGCGTAACACCTGTATTCGAGAATCCACCATCGTGGAAAAGGTTCTGCATTGTCACATAACGTGTCAGATCAGAGAACAAGGTGATACAATAATCGGCACATGCTGAAGCATCCGCATTTCCAAGTGGCGACATCATATCAGAGAAGGTAATGAACTCACTGAAACCTTTAACTCCGCTTCCTGCTGTTGTCATTGTCGGAGATTGAGAAATTGTATTCACACGAACTTTTTTCTCAACGCCGTAATGGTAACCGAAACTTCTTGCGATAGACTCCAAATACGATTTGTTATCCGCCATATCATTGTAATCAGGGAAAACACGTTGCGCTGCTATATATGTCAAGGCCACGATCGATCCCCATTCATTCATGGCATCCAGTTTTTTTGCTGTTTGCATCACTTTATGAAAAGAAAGTGCTGAAACATCCAAGCCTTTCATTGTATAATCGTAATTTTCGTTGGTGTAGTGATTGCCCTTTCTAACATTCACTGACATACCTATTGAATGCAAAATAAAGTCGATTTTGCCACCAAGTATCTCCATTGATTCACTGATCAATTTCTCCAGGTCCTCAACGCTTGTAGCATCAGCAGGAATAATTTTCGATCCTGTCTTTTCTGCCAATGCATTGATTTCACCCATACGCATTGCAATCGGTGCGTTGGTCAGTACGAACTGTGCGCCTTGCTCATGTGCCTTCTCAGCAACATGCCATGCAATAGACTGACTGTTTAATGCGCCAAATATAATTCCTCTTTTTCCTTTTAAAAGATTGTTTGCCATAACTTCTACAATTTGAGACAAAGTTAGTAAAATCTCGGTCGGACCTTTTACACATCATTTCAGGTTATCCACAACACATTATGCATTCTCCATTTTATATTCAATTTCAAGTCTTTGAATACCATTATCAGACAAACAATATTTGTGTAATTTCGCACTCAATTAACTAGGATACTGTGAAGCGTTTTTTTAAGAGCAAATGGTTTAAAGTACCATTCTATTTTTTCCTTTTTGGATTTGCACTTATCGGATTTTTCCTAACGGGAAGTTATGCTGCAATTAAGCTGGGATTAACCAATGAGAAGGGATCGGTCGATGTGAATAATCGCTATTTTCAGGAAATCAAAGACAAATACAATCAATCTTTTCAGTTGGATACAACCGGATTAATGTATCACAATTATGCGGCGCTGCAGCGTATTCTTTTACTGAATGACCATTATCCAAAAAACGCACAATACATTCTTCATGCTTACAAGAATTCGGAAGATGATGCCGAAATCATGCGCATGTTGGATGCTGCCGATCTTCAGTTGAAGCACGACAAAAAGTACAGTAAACGTCAACGTGCATTGAAAAACAAGCTGAGTCAACGACCTAATGTACATACTACAAGTGTTTTTGACTGGATGAATATCGCTGAATGGCAGGATTTTAAAATTGCAGTAGCCAAAGACAAACATCACATTGATTCCGTTGCAAAGGTTACCGGAGTGGAGTCCAGGCTTATCGTTGCTTGTTTGGTTGGAGAGCAAATCCGTTTATTTAACTCAAATCGAGAAGCGTATAAGAACTGGATCGGTCCACTAAAGATCTTATCGGTGGAAACACAGTTTTCTTACGGTGTAACCGGGATCAAGGAGCACACAGCGATTAAGATCGAAAAGTTCCTGAAGGATCCAACAAGTGTCTATTACCTCGGAAAAGAATATGAACATTTGTTGGACTTTAGAACAGAGGATCCGACAACAGAACGAATGGATCGATTGACATCCTACCGCAATCACTTTTATTCCTACATGTATGCAGCTGTTTTTCTGAAGCAAGTTAAGGTTCAATGGGAACGTGCAGGCTACCCTATTGATCACCGACCTGAAATTCTTGCCACTTTATTCAATGTAGGATTCCCTCAGTCAAATCCGAAGCAAAACCCACGAGTTGGTGGTTCAACGATAAAAATTTACGATAAACCCTATACTTTCGGGGCAATCGCCTATCAGTTCTATTATTCCGGCGAACTTTTTGATCTCTTCCCGATCCAAACGAAAAAATTCGACTGGAATGAGGAAGTTTAACAAATTACTATTCATCCTTCTTTTACCTATTTCCGCTTGTACACAAGTGGATAAAGAAAGACTTTCCGCCGACCTTGTTCCTGAGGTATCCATGTACGCAGCATGGACACAACTCGCCAGAGGAGTTGAATACCGTGAGATTGCAGCACCTGACACTTCGATTCTTGGTGATTCAAAATTGAGTATTCTTCGTTTGGAACCTGAATTCCTGGAGTTTTTCATGATCAACGCAACTCAACACAATAAAATGCGACTCACAGCACCTCAATGGGCAGACAGTTTCAAGTTGCAGATTGTGATGAATGCAGGCATGTATGATCTGGCGAATGGCCTGATTCACCGTGGTTACATGAAAAATGGAACTCACTTCAACAACCGGGAGCTGAATCCGGCATACAATTCTATGATCGTTTTTCAACCAAAAGATTCCACTCAACCGAAGTTTGATATTGTCGATTTGAAATGTGCGGATTGGACCGCTATCAATCGGAAGTACAATTGCTACGCACAAGGCATGCGTATGATCGATTGCAAGGGTGAACCTTTAAGCTGGAACAAGAAAAAACAGTCGTGCAGTATGCTGGTTGCAGCAAAAGACGAACAGGATCGGATTTACTTTATTTTTTGCAGATCGCCATATACTCACAATCAAATGATCTCTTTCATGGGTTCATTTCCGGAAAAGATTCACTCCGCTATATATCTGGAAGGTGGACCGGAAACCAGTCTGTATATCGATCTTGGTGAACACTGCATCGAAAAGATCGGTAGTTACGTCTCTCAAACGTATGCCCATGACCGAAACCCAGATTTTTGGCAATTGCCGAATGTGATTGGAATTCGGGTGAAGAATTAATTCTCTATTGTTTTCTCCACCAAATGTCTGAATGCGCGCATCAAGGACTCATTTGAGTTGTTGATTTCGCGCAGCATATTCATCAACGTCGGCACATCGACGTCAGCGTGTTTACTTTCTGCGTGCACTTTTTGAATCAATGCTGATTCGCGCTGATAACATCCTTTCTGTAGTTGATCCAAGAGTTCCACATCCTGTGAATTGACATTTTCCAAATGGTTCAAATGGATTTGTAACTCAGCATAAAATCGTTGTTGATTCGAGCAGACCTCATTGTAAAATTGGAACAAATGATCCGATGCTGAATTGCGCAACTGATCTAAATTGTGCTGAACGTCTTTCAGGTCCTTTGATGAAAGTGTTGCATTACGAAAACACGCAATTAAGTGATTGAGGACAACAACTTCCTCTTTTACCAATTGCTGTTCTTGAAGTTGCATGTAAAAATTGACCACTTCAGCTTCGTACTTTTTTAGATCAAAATAATTCTCAATATCCTTATCTGAATTCTTGTAGATCGCTTTGAAATGCTGCTGATTCATATTCACCGCCAAATTCAAAAAATTAGATGCCTCTTTTTCCAAAGCCTCTAATGCTGCATGTGATTCTGATGGATTTGCCAAGGTCAGGAATTGCACATGTCTCACCTCCTCTGTTTTAACAATCGTATTCAAAATCTGCTTGAATTGCCGAATTAAAGGCAACATAATTATAATTCCGGTTAGATTCAAAGTGGTGTGAAAAGCTACAATAGCAACTGTCGGTTCACGAAATTTCAATACATCCAATACAAACATGGAATAAAATTGAAAAAGCAGCAAAGCAACAATAGCGTTGACAAAATTGAAAGTGAACTGCGACCAACCGACCTTCTTACGTATCGAGTTTCCTCCCACCGTACCAATGATAGCCGTGATGGTTGTTCCTACATCACTACCAATTACCAGATAAAATCCTTGTTCGATCGAAATCATTCCAGCTGCTATTGAAGAAAGAATTATCATCATTGCTGCTGAAGAAGACTGAATTGCAGCCGACAACAAAGCACCGATTAACAGGAAAAACACACCGTGTTTACCCACTAAAAAAGAGAGATCCAAATGAGTTGCAAATTCCTCGAAACCATTTTTCATGTAATCCAAGCCAAGGAACATAAACGAAAATCCCATCAAAAACTTAGAGAAATTTGACAAGCGCTCACTTTTGAGGAAAATAATTCCCAATCCACCCAAAGCGATAAATGGCAAAATGGCTGCACCAATGTTCAATTTGAAACCCAATAAAGAGACCAACCAACCTGTTGCAGTTGTGCCTAAATTGGCCCCCATGATCATCCCTATTCCATTCTCCAATCCAATTATTCCCGCACCTGCGAAGGACATCACTAACAAACTCACCATCGAACTACTCTGAAGAATTGCCGTCACCCCTGCCCCAGCTAAAACCGCTTGAACGGGATGGGTCGTGTATTTCCTCAAGAACTTTTTAAATGAGCGACCGATCAGATTCTTTAGGGCTTCCTCCAACATGTGCATACCGAAAAGGAAAAGTCCCAGTCCGGCTAATAAAGGCCATATGTCGATCTCACTCCAGTTCATCGTGTTCTATTCAATTGATAAACATCATCCCCCACTTCGAAATTCAATTCAAGTCCGTCATACGCGATCGCTACATTGGAAGGTAAGAATTTTGAAATCTCTTTGTGACATCCAAATAAATGGGAAATATGTGTTAAATAGGCCTGTTCAGGTTGGATTTCATCAATAAACGCCAGCGCCTCCTCCAAATTGAAATGCGAAATGTGTTCCGAACGATGCAGGGCATTAACGATCAAAATTCGGGTTCCTTTCACTTTCTCTTTCTCCTCCGATCTTATTGTTTTGGCATCCGTAATGTACGTGAAATCTCCCAATCGAAAACCAAGTACTGGCAATCTGTAATGCATGACCTCAATCGGAATTAATGTGGGACCTTCCGGTAATTGGAAAGGCTCCAATCCGATCAGATTCAAATTCACCGTTGGAATTCCCGGATACCGTTCCTGACTAAATACATAATGGTATTCGCGTTTCAAGGCATCAGCAACTCTTGGTGTGCAAAACAATTCCATATCGCGCTGCTCGCGGTAATTGAAGGCACGCACATCATCCATTCCCGCCAGATGGTCCTTGTGCTCATGCGTGTACACAATTGCGCGCAGACTTTTAACCTTGTGGCGCAACATCTGTGTTCTGAAATCGGGACCTGAATCGATCACGTAATTTTGTCCATTGATCGAGATCATGATCGAAGCCCTCGTGCGATCATCTTTTGGATCAGCAGAGGCACAAACCTCACAATCACAAGCGATCACCGGAATTCCTTGCGAAGTACCGGAACCCAAGATTGTTACTTTGACGCTATGTCTGCTCTGATTTGACAACTTACTTGCTTGATTTCACTAATTTAATCAATAGATAAGACCAGGAAATGATCATTAAAAGTCCACCAACTGGTGTTACCGGTCCTAAAAAACGCAGGGACACACCAAACACATCTTGCAGAGCCAGTAGATAGATCGATACCGAAAACAAACAGAGTCCTGTAAAATTCAAATTGAAAAATGTTCGTAGATTAAATCCAAAACGATCGGCATTTAACCCAATTACCAATAAGGCAATTCCGCTATACATCTGATAGCGCACACCGGTTTCAAAAGAGATCAATTTTTCTCCTGAAATCAATTCTTTCAAGGCATGAGCTCCAAAAGCACCCAATACGATAGCCAGTAAGATCGTCAGTATTGCGGTTAAAACGATTGCTCTATTCATGGTCTTTTCCCAAATTTAAACTGAATTCCAGGACTTCCTTCCACCCTGCCCAATGTCCGTAATTACCAATCGTTTCATTGTGCCAGATAAAGCGAAAATCGCCTCCAAACTGTTTGACTTCCTTATAAAGTTTCTCAATTCTCGTCTTGGCTTCCGGAATCCCTAATTTCAAATATTCATTCAGTGTTCCATCCATGTAGACAAAGGGATGAATGCGTAAATCCGTTTTATGATTCTTCTGCAGGTCAAACCAATATATGGAGCGCGCAGTTCCGATTCTAAAACCCGTTACTTCGGCATAACCCATTGTATAATCGTGCTGAATTCCGGAAGATAGAAGCGCGCGATACGTTTGCGGCAACTTCATTTTCAAAAAGTGTTGTCTGGAATGGATTACGTCTTTTCCAAGGATCTGCTCCAATCGTTGTTTTTCCGCTTCAATCTGAAAATTGTAGCTGTTCGACTTATAACTAGGATGAATTCCTACTGTTGTTTTCAACCCCATTTTACGGATCAGACGCTGATGACGCAGATCGCGGAAGGAAACATTGCGGTCATACTTGGCGTAGTCGCCCAATAACCAAAAAACATTCACAGCAAATCCTCTGTCCGGCAAGGACAAAATGTAATCAAAGGTATCATAGGGATCCATTCTTGCCCCGGTCAACACTTGACTTCTTTCATTCAAGCGCAATTTATCTCCTTTAATGAAATCTCTTGCTGTAGACATCCATTTGCGCAGTCCATCTTTCCACTGATAAGCATACACATTATCAATATCGAAGGTCGGACAAACCCTGGCTTCACCTGAATAATTTCGGAATTTCAAAAGATCTTTCTTTGCCAGAAACCGAAGGAATTCTACCGCCCAGCGATCACACACTGCGTGATCCAACCAGCCGTATTTCGAAAGCACGCTGGCTTTTGCAGGAAAACGTCCGTGTTCATCTTCCAAGGTCGTGGTGTATTCTTCCATGCGACTAAGGACATAAAATATACTCGCCAAAGGATCGACTACGCGATTAAAAGCGAGGCAATCGGCATTTTCGAAACGACCGGAATGCACATCATAGATCAACACCTCTTCGTCGAAAAGCAAGGTAGAGGGAAGCAATTGATGTACTTCATCAAAATAGCGTTCTGAATAGTTGAGTTTCGGACCTTGATCGGCTTGGAAACGACTTGGATCATTGGTGAGTTCGTACTTCAATCCACGCTCATTGAACACAAAGTCCAATGTGTAGATCAACCGTTCCGATATCTGCTCAACAAAGATCTTAATCATCTATTCCAATTCATTCACAATGGTCTGACAAATAAACGCTGCTGCTTTTCCATCACCAAATAAGGGTGGATAGGTGAAATCATTCTTAGTGATCAACTGATCAAATGCTTTTTCAATTCGCTCTTCCGAGGCATCAGCTAAAATGGCATTTCCATTTTCAACGATTTCCACCCATTCTGTTTGCGGACGAAGGATCACACATGGTTTTTGGAAGAAAAATGCTTCCTTTTGCAAACCGCCACTGTCCGTAATGATCATTCGGGCATTTTTCTCGAGTGCAATTATATCCAGGAATCCGGCAGGTGGTATCACCAAAAAACCAGGATCGGCTGCCAATAACGAATACAAAGAGGCCGGTAATTGTTGTTCCAACTTGCTTTTAGTCCGCGGGTGAATCGGTAGAACGATCTTAAGTCCGCTTTTTTCGCGAATAGCCAATAAAGCCGAAAAGATCTGTTTCATGTTCTCTGCCACATCGGTATTCGAATCGCGATGGATCGTTACCAGAATGTACGACTCCGGACTTAAATCCAAGTCGTGAAGCAGCGATGAACCTTCATCCGAAACAGCCGAAAAATGCAAACTGTTATCCAACATGATGTCGCCACACAACAAAACTTTTGGATTGTCAGCCGAAGCTTTCCCTGTTGCATTCAGGTCAAAACCTTCTTTCTGCAAATTGTGTAATCCGGCTTTAGTTGGTGTAAACAACAAGGTTGACATGTGATCACAGGCAATGCGATTCACCTCTTCCGGCATTGATTTATTAAAACTTCTCAATCCGGCCTCCACGTGGATCACCGGAATGTGGATCTTGATCGCAGCCAGTGCACCGGCAATCGTTGAGTTGGTATCACCATAGACTAAAACGGCATCCGGTTGTTCTGAAAGATAGATCTTCTCCAATCCTTCGAGCATTCTGGCTGTCATGGCTCCGTGCGAACCACTCCCCACGTTCAAATTGTAATGCGGCTCGGGAATGTTCATCTCCTCGAAAAAAACTTTTGACATGTTTTCATCGTAATGCTGTCCGGTGTGTACGATCACCTCTTGCAACTGCCTGCTGAACTGATTCTGAATCGCCCGGTTAATGGCTGAGGATTTGATGATCTGCGGACGTGCACCAACGATGGTAAGTATCTTTTTCATTCACTCCAATTGAGGGTACTAAGATAACGAGAAATGTTCTCCTACAGGAGTCCCTGATCCGCAAAACTGTAATAGCCCCGATCTGTGTAGATCACATGATCCAGAACAGGAAGTTCGATGTATTTGCCAAACTCGACCATTTTTCGGGTGAGTGACTTATCATTGTCACTGGGTTGCAACTGTCCGCTGGGATGATTGTGGATCAGGATCAATCCATGAGCACTTTGCTCGATCGCAGAGCGGAAGATCACTTTTCCATCGGCTACTGTTCCGGACATCCCACCTACTGAAATGCGTTCCGTGCGGAGAATTTCATTGGCGCGATTCAGCAGCAGCACAAAAAACTCCTCGTGTTGCAAATCTTGTAAATAGGGACGAATATATTCATACACCATTTGTGACGAGGTGATCTTTGGAACTTTGACCGGTTCGGTATCGCGCCGTCTCCTTCCCAACTCTAGCGCTGCTACAACGGCCACCGCTTTAGCCGGACCGACACCTTTGAATTTGCACATTTCTTTCAGGTTGTATTTCGAGAAACGCGTGAGATCATTGTCGGCGTGCCCTAATAATTCCTTTGCCAGTTCCAACGCTGATTTATCTCTTGATCCCGATCCCAAAATAATGGCTAACAACTCGGCATCTGACAAAACATGTCTGCCTTTGAGGATCATTTTTTCTCGTGGACGATCATCTTCCGCCCAGTGTTTGATACTACGGTTCATTTTCATGTAAAAAGTGGTTTACATGAAGATAAGGAGAAAAATTGAGATTTGGAGGGTGATTTTTCTGCTAGCTTACATTTATTATTTCCAAGCAAGCGAGATTGTTTTCTTCTAGAAATTCTTGCATAGTGATCATATACTTGCGAAGAATTTCCTCTGCGTTTTTTGTTGTTTGATTATATGTTCTAATCCAGATGATCTTTGGAGGATGACCCCATACCAGAGAAAAGCCATAAAAGCCTGCATCAAATGTCACAATAATGTAGTCATTTTCCTTTGCATATTCCCATATCTGTTTGTCTGAAAACTTTTCAAGTCCTAATTGTCTAACTTGTCTTGATTCAGGTAAAATATCCTGAATATGATTTAATAAGCGATGTGAAATATTTTGATCAAATAGCAGTTTCATGATGCTATTCCAAGATGACCTTCTTTGGATGCAGCAAAAAATATGCATGCATTAATTTGTTCATTACCTAATTCAGGAAAATCTGAAATGATTTCTTCGCGGGACATTCCGTTTGCCAACCAATTCAAAACATCAGCCACAGAAATCCGAGTACCCCTGACAACAGGTTTGCCAAATCACTTTTCCGGGTTGATCTCTATGTATTGTTTGATATTCATAAACACGAAGTTCTTAATTAATAGTTAGTTAAACAAGTGTGGGGTATGTCAGTTACGTGTTCTCAACTTGGAGATGCAGGCATCTGAAATATGGTTGTTCAGCCCTTGGCATTTAGTTGATATTGGATTGAAGATTAATCCTTTTAAGAATAAATATTGAATAATACATTTTTAGACCTCCATAAAAAATGCTAAAAACAAGAATAAACAGTCGCAATAATTCTTCAATTAAAACAAACCTAATCGGAAAGAAAATTAGAATGTATACAGCCATGCCTAAAATCAATACTCCAATAGTTAAATTCGAAATTCCAGTAATCTTCGCAAATCGAAAATGGTCCAATTTGAATATCTCTATGTCATCATCATCGATTGTATTATCGTTAATACGTTTTTTTGAAACATTTCTTGTTTTCCAAACAAAATATGAGGTTGATAAAATAATATAGAGACAAATCATGGAAAATAATAACGATTCCTCCGTATCGGAATAACCTCCAATGATTATTTCATAAATTGTTACTAACACACCAATAAATAGAAAACTATTGATCACGATTGTTAACATTCTATATATTCCAAACATAAATCTGATTAAAGGGGAATTAGCAGGTCAATGACCTACAACGATTAAATTTATTTTTCTTTCTTGTTCTTTCCTAATAAATGGATTTAACTATTGCTTACTCTTTTTTTTACCTTTTCTGTTTGAAGCCTTCCCTCTTTTCGGACAGTGATTAAATATAAATATTCCTTTTTAAT
>DAISYB010000030.1:0-40972 GCA_036825545.1 Crocinitomicaceae bacterium
GGTGTTGTACAAGTCGGTTGTGTGATTGTACCAACTATTGGTGCGGATGGTGTTGGAAGTATTGTAGGAGTGAAGTTAACAGTACATGTTACACTATTGTGGGTGATCTGAACCGAAACTGGGAAGGAAACACTTGAACCGGTCGTGTTTGTTGGAACAAATGAGAATGTTTGGCCGCTACCACTTGTTGGTGTTGCACTCGTCCCTCCAGGTGGGGTAACTGTCCAAGCGTAAGTTGCACCAGTTGCTGGAAATGCTTCAAAGTTCAATTGTGTGCCACTACACTGAGCACCCAAAGGTGCAAGGCGAGTTGCTCCCGGAACAGTGACAGTAATTACGTCAGAAATAGTCTGACAAGCTGCATCACCAACGAGAACGCGGAATTGATAAGTTCCTTGAGCCGCTCCGGAGGTATTGATCGTCATATTGTTCGTAGTACCGTTTACATAACTGAAGCCTGCCGGTGTGCCGTTAGTTACGTTGGTCCAAGTACCACCATTGTTGTATTGCCATTGGTATGGCCCTGCACTTGCAGCAACTGAAACGTTCGCTGTTCCAGTGGAGCAAATCGTGACGTTAGTTGGTTGAGTGTTAATGGTTGGTGGTGTACAAGCAACGAATAAACATTGAACGCTTGTTCCAGGGGTAATGTTTGTAACAGTAGGAGTGATTGTTGTATTTGTTACTGTATTGGCATTCCAACTATTATAAATCGGTGTTCCGTATGTATAGGATGGTGCTTCACTGGTTACGGATAAATTTCCTGCCGCACATGCTCCTGGTGCATCTCCATTGGTGTCAGTTTTAATGAAATGCATGTCATGACCTGCACCTGAAAGTGTGTAGGACACCCCAACATAACCCCCATCAGATACTTGCTCACCGTGTGGTAAAATGGAAGCAAAATTGAATGTATGCTGTTTTGCAAAAAGAACAGCATTATTGCTTGGATTTACTTTTAGTAAAACATTAGTAAAACTAAAAAGTGGTATATAGTTGAGCCATACCCCATAATTTCCATCGCTCGTTTCAAATATTCTACTTGGAATGAAAGGATAGTAACTCCCGAAGAAGATTGATCCTGCACCATATTTTCTGCTCCAAGTTGGGTTAACCCAACCGCCAGAACCGGGTAGCCTCATGAACATAGCTGGCATCCCACTACCATCTGATCCTGCTAGCAAAGGTAAACCTGTGGATGTTAGTGATGCAGAGGCAAATGACTTGCTGGACTGAGTGGTACTATTACTCGGATTATCAATTTGTCGATGATAAGTAATTGCCCCGCCTGTGGTAGTTTTCAGAAAAATTGCGTCAGTAGGTGTCGTATCGTCACAATCTGAATTTACTGAGGAGAAAACATTGTTAACATCATAACTTCCCACTGCGAGGTATCCATCTGATACTTCTACGACATCAACAAAACTTGCACTATTGTAGATGCGATTTGCGGGTACTGCAGATGTAACATAATAACGAAATACATGATGCCACAAGTGGTTGCCTGCAGCATCAAATTTTACAATAACCGGAGAATATATTGTTTCTGTTTTACTGCAATCCCCTGTTGTATATGTTTGAGGATTAAATTTGATTTCAGGTCCAGCGCCATCAGGATCATAACCATTGACATAACCAACGCAGATGTAGCCCCCATCACTTGTTTTTGTTACCCTATTGAAAAATGCACCATCAGCTTGTGCAATTGAAAAATTTCGACCTGAAATGAAGTTTCCAGCTGCATCAACGAACATTAAAAAGGCAGGTCCGTTTCCACTTCCTCCACAAACATAATATCGATTGAGAACCGGGTCTTTTTTGAAGTCACCAAACATGTAGCTGATACCTCCTGAATATCTTTTTGCCCAAACTACAGTACCATCACTGTTAATTTCAGATAAACTAGAAACGATGGGTAAGAAATTGGTATGAAACCCTGAGAAGATATAGTTTCCATTCGTTAATGCCTCAGTAGATTTGATGGGAATATCAAATAAAGCGACATCATAATTTATTCTGAATGCATTGGTTGTTTGCCCGTTTATAGATAATACGATAAGTACTGATGCCAATAAAGCGGTTAATCTTTTTCGTGTCATGTTAGTAATTTAACAAATAGTTAGGCAAAATTACGACAACGATAAATGGTTTTTAGAGGGGCTGCCCCCTCAATTTCAAGAGGATATAAAATTTATTACTGAATTGACTCTAAAATTCGCTTATTGTCAACTGCCCAAAGAAGTAGGCTGTTGTTTCTGGCATCTAGGTTGAGTTTCTTACAAATTCTGGAACGGTAATTTTCCACAGACTTTACAGAAACGAAGAGAAGGTCAGCAATTTCTTTACTGGATAACTTTTGTGCGACTAACTTCAGTGTTTTTAGTTCTGTTCGAGTGAGGTTATTCAATAGTTCAGCAATTTGCAGTTTGTCATGATCCTCTCCTTCAAAAAGTTTTTGTTGTTCACGGATACTTTTTGCAACGTAAGTTTTACCGTCCAAAACGTAATTTATACAGTCAACTAGTTCTTCAGAAGTATTGTCCTTTACCAGATATCCTTTTGCACCATTAAAGAAGGCAAGCTTCAGCATTTCAGGATCGTTATACATTGTTAATATAATTACCTTGATATCAGATCTGGTTTCGGTGATGACTTTGCATAAATCCAATCCATTGATACCGGGCATATCAATATCTGCAATAACGATATCTGGATTTTTAAGTGAAAGAGCATCCATAAGATTTAATCCATTGTCGAATGATGCAATATGAATGTTGTCAAAAGAGGTTTCCAGAAGGAATTTTAAACCACTTCTAAAGATAGGATGATCATCTGCAATGTATACTTCCATATTTATTGAAACGGAATGGATAAAATTAATTGAAATCCTTTATCTGAAGTGAGTATGTTTATTTTTCCACTAATCAGACGTGCACGTTCTCGAATAGTTTGCATTCCAATTCCCTCTTGTTTTTTCCCATTTATTCCTATTCCATTGTCTCTATATTTCATCACCAATGATCCACTATCTCTCTTAAATGAAACCTTCAAGGCGGTTGCATTTGCATGCTTGAGTGTATTGTTCACACATTCTTGAATGATTCTATAGGTTTGAGATTTAATTTCAAGTGGTAAATCATCAAGTGATTTGGTATTGTATATACTACAAACGATTCCTGTATTATTTTGTGTTTTCTCCAAAAGTGATACTACTGAACGCTCTAATCCTAGTTTTTCTATGGCAGAAGGGTGCAGAGAATGAGAAATATTTCTTGTTTGTTCTATCACATCTCCCACCTCTTTGTCTAAACCTTCTAATTGGGAAATCTTTCCGGAATTGAAAAGATTTAGTTTGGATTTGATGATGGAAAGACTTTGACCAATGTCATCATGAAGATCACGAGAAATTCGAGACCGTTCTTCATCTGTATTCTCAATTAACTTTTGTGTGAAGTAAGCTTGCTGTTTTTTTGTAATAGTTGCTTGTCGAATGAAAATGGCTCCGATCACAAGGATAAAAAGTCCGGCTGAGATTAATATTATCAGATTCAGTCTTGCCTTTCGCAAGTTGTTTTCTGCATTCAACAAAGAGTTTTTATTTCGTTCATTTTCCAATTCATTTTCCATTCGCTCTTTACCGTAGATGACTTGTAGCTCAGAAAGTTTATCTTTATTTGTGTTTTCAGCTATACTATCTTTTAGAATGTGGAAACGGTTTTTATGTTCGAGAGCTAACTTGTAGTCGCCTTGTTTTTCGTAGATTGAAGATAGTTGTTCATGATACGAAACCACGTGGTTTGGATTTGAAATATATTGACTGAAGTGTATAATGCTATCAGCATAAATTTTTGCTAATTTGAACTCTTTTTTGTCTAATTGTATGCTTGATTTGATCAAATAACCCATGCTAAGAAAATGATAATCTTTTACCGATCGCAACATGCTAATAGCAGAATCGGCATAATGAGAGGCTCGGGTTAAGTCTCCATTTTTTTGATAAGAGTCGGCAAGGTTCAAATAGGCTACACTCCTTCCTTGAGGGAAGCCTAATTTACTTGCATAAGTAACGGTGTTGTGATAATATTTAACAGATTCCTTATAATTTCCCAATTGCTTACTGACAAGACCAAGATTATTATTTAAATTAAGCATAAGTCGATCTTCCTGTGTGCCCTCTAGTAATTTTACCGCTCGAACAAAATCTTTTTCTGCATCCTCAACCTGTTTGTTATTAAACTTGAGTAATCCAATATTATTTAGCATCATAGCCTGGTGATATTTTTCACCATTTTTTTCCGCAATTTGCAATCCTTTGAGGTACAAATTCAAAGCAGAATCAATAATCACCCTATCAGAGTATATGTTGCCTAGTCCATTGTAAATTTCAATTTGGTTAACGATGTATTTGTTCTTTTTTGCTTCAATTAACAGCTCTCTGAATTGTTTTTCTCCATCAAGGACATCCGATCCTGCGGAAATGAATGCCAAACGAATTTTTGTCGAATTGACTAGTTTAAAGTCTTGAGCAGATTGGGCTATTGTAATGGATTTTTGATAGGCTTTCTTCGCTTTTTCGATTTGATAGGAGAAATAATAGAAATTACCATAATATTGATAGATTAAGCTTTCTTCGCTAGGAAGCTTATGTTTTCGGGCAATGTCTATCGCTTTTTCACCTTTTTTAAAAACAGCGCTGGAATCGTAATAAGTACTTTGCCTGATTTCTTTTTTCAGTTGCTCTAATTCTTTTTTAACGTCCTCACTTTGTGCAATAAGGCAAACAGACGAAAAGAGCAGAAAAAACGTAGTAAATAGCTTAATCATAACGATCAAATGTACGTAAAAATAAAAAGGTCAACTATTTAGCTGACCTTTTAAAAATAGAATCTATTTGATAGTTTATTTATTTTCCGGCATTTCACGTGTGAAAGCTGGAATTCCGGTAATATCCATTCCTGTGATTAACAAGTGAATGTCATGTGTACCTTCATAAGTTACAACTGATTCAAGATTCGCCATGTGGCGCATAATTGAGTATTCGCTGGTAATTCCCATTCCTCCATGGATTTGACGGGCTTCACGTGCGATATTTAACGCAATTTCTACATTGTTACGTTTCGCCATGGAGATCTGAGCGGATGTTGCTCTTCCTTCGTTTCGCAATTGACCAAGTCGGAAAGTTAGCAATTGCGCTTTTGTAATTTCAGTGATCATTTCAGCCAATTTCTTTTGAACCAATTGAAATGCTCCAATTGGAACACCGAATTGTTCTCGCTCTTTAGAGTAGCGCAATGCCTGATCGTAACAATCCATTGCAGCGCCAAGTGCTCCCCATGCAATTCCAAATCGCGCAGAGTCTAAGCAGCTCAATGGGGCTCCCAAACCTGTTCTTCCCGGAAGGAGGTTCGATTTAGGGACTTTAACATCAACGAAGATCAATTCACCAGTTGCAGATGCACGAAGTGAAAGTTTACCATGCATTTCCGGAGTGGTAAATCCTTCCATTCCTCTTTCAACAATCATCCCGTGAATACGTCCACTCTCATCTTTTGCCCACACTACGGCGATATCAGCAAATGGAGCGTTGGAAATCCACATTTTAGCTCCATTTAAGATGACATGGTCTCCGGCATCTTTAAAATTGGTTATCATTCCAGCTGGATTTGAACCATGATCAGGTTCAGTCAAACCAAAACAACCAATCATTTCACCGGAAGCTAACTTCGGCAAGAATTTTTTCTTTTGCTCTTCAGATCCGTATTTCCAAATTGGATACATGACCAATGAGGATTGAACAGAAGCAGTGGAACGAAGTCCGGAGTCACAACGCTCCAATTCCTGCATGATCAGTCCGTATGATATTTGATCTAGACCGGGACCACCATATTCTTCTGGGATGTAGGGTCCAAATGCACCTATTTCACCAAGACCAGGTATGATGTGGTTTGGGAAAGTTGCATTTTCATAATGTTCATCAATAATAGGAGAAACTTCTTTCTTAACCCAAGCTCTTGCAGCATCACGAACAAGTTTGTGTTCATCCGTCAACAGGTCATCTAAATTGTAATAATCGGGGTGAATGTATTGGTCCGTTCTCATTTTAAAAAATTTAGGTGTCAAAGGTAAATATTTTTGATGATTTCCAATATCGATGAAACAGTAGTCTTACCTTTGCGGAATATTGTGAATTAACTAGATGGAAAACGAAGAGTTTTTCGGGTATTATCATGCCAATCTTCCAGAACATTTAGATGTTCGTGGGGGTGAGGGTATTTTTATGATTGGAGTTTTAATTGCTCTGTCAATTCTTTTCATTTCATTAGCTGTAAGGTCAAACCAACGCATACCAATTGTTCTGCCTAAATTGTTTTTGACTGCCTTACAAACAGATCAAAAATACAAGGAGTTGATGCGACTTTCTTCTTCAGCCTCCCTATTGTTAATTTTGAATTACTTCATAACCACCTTTATCCTGCTATACTTAGGGCTGAATTCATGGGAAATTTTGCAAGGTGAAACTAGAATTTACTTTGCATTGGCAATTCCGATTGGAATATTTGTCCTACAAATTGTACCAACCTATTTAATTGCCTTTGTTTCCGGAGCAGTATTGCCACTTGCCAATACTACAGCAAACACTTTTTCTGGATATCAGATCATGGGCGCCTTTTTCATTGTTCTTTCGGTGGTTTGGACATTGAATCCGGAAATGTCCAATCTAATGCTTACCTTGTTTATCCTGCTTGTGATTATTTCACAGGCCGTACGATTTGTGAAAAATTCTTACCTACTTTTAGTTGGAGGTGTGTCATGGTATTACTTATTGTTGTATCTTTGCACCCTCGAAATTCTACCGCTATTCGTGGCTTACTACGTTTTCAGTACGAATTTCATGAGTTGAGTGTTGATTCTAAAATTGTTGACAATTGGCTATTAAAACTATTTTGGTTTCTCAACCAAAGCCTGAAGGAGACAAGTCGCCATATTATGATTTGGCGGAAAAATATAAACTGAAGATCGACTTCCGTCCGTTTATTCACGTCGAAGGAATTCCTGCGCAGGAATTTAGGCAACAGAAAGTGAATATCGCGGAGCATACTGCAATCATTCTAACATCCAAAACGGCGGTTGATCATTTCTTTCGCATAGCTGAAGAGATGCGGTTTGAGGTTCCGGACACGATGAAGTATTTCTGTATTAGTGAAGCAGTTGCCTATTACTTGCAGAAGTACGTAACCTACAGAAAAAGAAAGATCTTCTTTGGAAAACAAACGATAGAAGAGCTAGTGGAAGTAATGAAGAAGCACAAAGGGGAGAAATTCTTGTTGCCGTGTACGGATATATTGCGAGACAAGATTCCAATGACGCTCGAAGAGTATAATATTAATTTCTCGAAAGCTATTCTCTACCGCACAGTGGCTTCTGATCTTTCTGACTTAGAAGAAGTGAAATACGATATGTTGGTTTTCTTTAGTCCCGGGGGTATTGAATCACTACTTAAGAATTTTCCAAACTTCAAACAGAATGGTACTTTAATCGCTGCGTTTGGCCCTACGACAGCCAGTGCCGTGCTGAAGAATAATTTGCGACTCGATGTTCATGCTCCGCAGCCAAATGCCCCTTCAATGACTGGCGCAATTGAATTGTTTGTAAAAGACCAACTTAAAAAGAAGTAACTACCTGAATTTACAGTAAACTTAGGTTAACTTGGTTATTTTGGATATAAATTGGTGAATTCCCGCTTCAGCACTTGAGTTAATTAGTTCAAATTCTTTTGGTAAATTCATAGTATTTGCCTTTGGATCGATGAGCATTTTTTGTTTTGCCTTTTTGGCGTAGTGAATTAATCCCGCAGCAGGATAAACATTTAGAGAAGTCCCGATTACGAGTAGTATGTCAGCCTGTTGAATTATCTCCATCGCAACTTCGTACATCGGAACGGCTTCTCCGAACCAAACTACATGTGGTCGAAGTAAGTAGCCATCATCACACACGTCCCTCTCTGTTAATTGCCACCCTTCAATAGGATAGTATTTTTTGTCAGGATGTGGTCCTGAACTCTTTGCCAATCGTATATTCCCATGTAAGTGAATGACGTTTGTGCTCCCTGCCCTTTCATGCAGATCATCAATGTTTTGTGTGATAATAGATACCTGATAATCTTTTTCTAATACGGCAATTTTCAGATGCGCCAAATTGGGTTGTGCATTGATGATTTGTTTTCGTCTGGAATTATAGAACTGCTGAACCAATTCCGGATTTCTTTGCCAGGCTTCCGGAGTGGCGACTTCCTCGACCCGGTAGTTTTCCCAAAGCCCATCGCCATCTCTGAATGTTTGAATACCCGATTCTGCGCTCATGCCTGCACCGGAAAATACCACAATGTGTTGACCATTTTTTTGCATCACACGTTAAATTACTAAATTGGTTTAGGATTCCAATATTTCTGTTTAAAAAACATTGAAATATAAACTCATTCATTTACATTTACTTCAAAATTCGTAAAACTAAAATTTCGTCTATGAAAAAAGTATTATTCTCTGCACTTCTTTTAAGTGGATTGCCGTTAGCAACAAACGCGCAGTTGGCTGATGGAAGCATTGCACCGGACTTCACGGTGACCGCTTATCAACCCTGGTTGTCTGCTCAAGGAATGAATAACAATGGAACGTATAATTTGTATTCTTATCTTGATGCGGGTTATCCTGTAATTCTTGATGTGTCAGCAACTTGGTGTGGTCCATGTTGGAACTATCACTTGACTGGAGCACTTGATGACCTTTATATTGACCATGGTCCTTCAGGACACTATGGTGTTAGTGGAACAACTACCGATAACGCCATGGTTATTTGGATTGAAGGTGATGGAACAACTGCTGACGCAACAATGTTGGATGGAGCAGGTTCGATTGGTAACTGGATTGAACCAAATGCTACCTTAGGTCAGATTCCGTTCCCTATGGCAAACCCTGCTTCAACACAGGCAAATGCTATCAACAATGGTTACAATATTGGTTATTTCCCAACAATTTACCGTATCTGTCCTAACAGAACAATTAAGTTGGTTGGTCAGTTGTCTGCTTCAAACCTATACACACAGTGTGGTCAGTGTCCACCCCCTGCATCTGCACCTGCTGATGTAGCAATGATGGCATTCGAAGGAGAAACTGAAATTTGTCCTGGTGACTACACTCCGATTGTTAAAATTCAAAACAATGGTACTGCTAACCTTACTAATGCTACAGTAACGATTACCCTCGGAGGTAATACTGTTTCTACAGGAACTTATACAGGTAATTTGGCAACTTATGGTCTAGCTACTGTCACTTGTTCTACGATTTCAGGTTTTAGTGGTGGAACTTTAGTAGCAACCGTTACAACAACTGGAGATGCGAATGCTGCAAATGGTTCTATGAACAAAATAGTTACAGTGAATAACAATCCTGCAGCAGCTGTGTCTAATAGCATTTATGTTAATGTAACAACAGATCGTTACGCATCGGAAACAACTTGGGAAGTAACAAATTCTGCTGGTACTGTGATCGCTTCAGGTGGACCTTGGTCAAATCTTAGTGCAAATGGCACAACTGTTCGTCCTCCGGTTACTGTTAGCGGACTTGTTCCTGATCAGTGCTATAAGTTTACAATTTATGATTCTTATGGAGATGGAATTTGTTGTGCTTATGGAGCTGGATCATACTCCGTAACAGATGCAGCTGGAAACACTCTTCTTTCAGGTGGTGAGTTTACTTTCACTTCTGGAGGCTTGATTAAGTCTGGAGTAGTTGGTTTGGATGAATTACACATCAAAGAATTCAATGTATATCCTAACCCAGCTTCAGATGTATTGAATGTTGCATTTGAAACAAGCGAAACAGCTGTAGTTACACTTCTTGATCTTCAAGGTCGTGTTGTGGCAACGCAAACAGCTAACGGTCAATCAGGAACTCAAATTGTAGAGTTTGCAGTTAACGAATTGGCAAAAGGAAGCTATATCGTGAATATCGCGTCAAATGGCTATACTAAAACACAAAATGTAGTAGTAAGATAAGCTACTCAAAATAAACAGAAAGCCCGGTCCTAAGGATCGGGCTTTTTTTGTTTTGAATTGTAGTACGAAAAGCTTTATTTCATTCGATTTTCATATCTTTACCAGCTTCAAAAATAGTATATGGCTAAAATCAAAAAACAAGATGCGCTGGATTATCATTCTTCCGGAAAACCGGGAAAGATTGAGGTGGTCCCAACTAAGCCGTATTCGTCACAAAGAGACCTGTCACTGGCGTATTCTCCGGGAGTTGCTGAGCCCTGCTTAAAGATT
The DNA here is from genome assembly GCA_036825545.1 of Crocinitomicaceae bacterium. Taxonomy (GTDB): domain Bacteria; phylum Bacteroidota; class Bacteroidia; order Flavobacteriales_D; family Crocinitomicaceae; genus M0103. The sequence goes on from DAISYB010000030.1 coordinate 10,322, forward strand.
GCTGAGAATCCGGAAGATGTATATAAGTATACTAGTAAAGCCAATTTAGTTGCGGTTATTTCGAATGGAACAGCAGTACTAGGTCTTGGTGATATTGGTCCACTCGCCTCCAAACCCGTAATGGAAGGTAAAGGTCTATTATTCAAGATTTTTGCTGATATTGATGTTTTTGACATTGAAGTAGATGCGAGTGATCCCGAATTATTCATTCAAACAGTAAAAGCGATTGCTCCAACTTTCGGAGGGATTAACTTAGAAGATATCAAAGCTCCTGAGGCTTTTGAGATCGAAAGAAGATTGAAGGAAGAATTGGATATTCCGATAATGCACGATGACCAGCATGGTACTGCCATTATATCCTCAGCGGCACTTGTCAATGCTTTAGAATTGGCAAGGAAAAAAATCGATCGAATCAAAATTGTTGTTTCCGGCGCTGGTGCAGCAGCAATGTCATGTGTAAAACTTTACTGTGCACTCGGCGCAAAAGTGGAGAATATATGGATGTTTGATTCAAAAGGGTTGATTTGGCAAGGGAGATCAGACCTGGATGAAAGTAAAGTGATTTATTCGAATCACAAAAAAGAAGTTTCACTAGACGAAGCTTTGAAGAAGTCAGATGTGTTTCTGGGACTCTCAAAAGGCAATATTGTTTCCAAAGAAATGATTGCATCAATGGCGAAGGACCCAATTGTGTTTGCATTGGCCAATCCTGAACCTGAAATTTCGTACAAAGATGCTACCTCTGTTAGGAAGGATATCATTATGGCTACCGGGCGTTCTGATCACCCTAATCAGGTCAATAATGTTCTCGGATTTCCATATATTTTTAGAGGGGCACTAGATGTGCGCGCAACTAAAATTAATGAGGAAATGAAGCTGGCGGCAGTGAAAGCGATTGCCTCATTAGCTAAAGAAACAATACCTGAAGAAGTTGTTGAGGCTTATGGTGAGAAAAGTATTTCATTTGGGCGTGATCAGATCATTCCAAAACCATTGGATCCACGATTGATCTATTACGTAGCTCCGGCTGTGGCAAGAGCTGCGATGGAGTCAGGTGTTGCGCGCAATCCCATCAAAGATTGGGATGCGTATGAAATGGAACTGAAGAACCGCTTAGGACTTGACAATAAATTGATTCGCACCATTACAGAAAAGGCGCAAAGCAATCCTAAACGCGTGGTTTTTGCTGAGGCAGATAACATAAAAATTTTAAAAGCAGCTCAAATAGCGCAAGAAGACGGGGTTGCGTTCCCAATACTATTGGGGAAGAAAGCCAAGATCGAACGCTTGATGAACGAGTATAACGTCGAATTCTCTGATGTAATGATCATCGATCCCAAATCAGAAGAGGAAGAGGCAAGAAGAATGAGCTACGGTAAAGCGTTTTTTGAAAAGCGAATGCGAAAAGGATTTACTGAATTCGAATCCACTCAAGTTATGCGCGAGCGAAATCACTTTGGTGCCATGATGGTTGATTTGGGCGATGCAGATGCCATGATTTCCGGATTAACCAGAAATTATCGCGATGTAGTTCGACCAGCAATTCAAAGTATTGGCTTGCAGAAGGATGTGAATACAGTGGCAGGAATGTACATGTTGGTTACGAAGAGAGGGCCTCTTTTTCTGGCAGATACTACGATCAATTTAGATCCGACAGCGGAAGAAATAGCTGAAATCACGGTAAATGTAGCAAAGACAATCCGTAAATTTAAAGTGACACCACGTATAGCTTTGTTAAGCTACTCCAATTTTGGTTCTTCTCCCGGTCCGGATGCAGAGAAAATGGCTAAAGCTGTTGAATTGTTGCACGAGCAGCATCCCAATCTTGTTGTAGATGGAGAGGTTCAAGCCAATTTTGCATTGAATAATGAGTTGATGATGGAAAAGTTTGCTTTTTCACAATTGGCGAATAAACAAGTAAACACTTTGATTTTCCCCAACCTTTCTTCAGGAAACATCGCTTACAAATTATTGCAACAGATGACCGAAGGGGATGCCATAGGACCTGTTTTGGTTGGACTTAAGAAGGCGGTGCATGTACTTCAAATGGGCTCTTCGGTAAGGGAAATCGTCAATATGGTGAAAGTTGCAGTTGTAGATGCTCAAAATAAGTAATAATGATCTATCATCTAAACGGACGTCTTATTGAAAAAAATCCAACTTCTATCGTTGTTGAATGCGGTGGCGTTGGGTACGATGTGAAGATTTCATTGAATACATTTTCCTCTTTAGGAAATGATGAATCCATTCGCATTTATACGCGCTTAATTGTAAGGGAAGACGCACATCTATTATTTGGCTTTGCCACAACTGAAGAGCGGGATATGTTTGTTCAATTAACCTCAGTTTCTGGAATAGGACCGAATACAGCGATGATCATGTTGTCATCACTAACACCCGATCAGATTGCTCAAGCCATTCAAACGGATGATGTTCGAACTATTCAAAGTATTAAAGGTATAGGAGCTAAAACAGCACAGCGTGTAATCCTCGATTTAAAGGACAAAGTGTTAAAAATGACCTTCAGCAGCGAAAATATTTTTACTCAAAACAATACGAATCGCTTTGATGCGTTAACTGCATTGGTTTCTTTGGGCTTTGATAAAAAAGCGGCAGAGAAAACCATTGATAAAGTGAGTGTTGGAGATGATTCGGTGGAGTACCTGATCAAAGAAGCACTGAAAATTTTGTAAATTGAAAAAGACCGGTAAACTACTTACTAATGTGACTACAGCCTGGGGAATTATTCTCATGCTTTTCTTTATTTTTCCGTTAGCTGCTCAGCCCGATACCCTGATCTTTCCGATACAAAACAACATTGATCCTACGCAAACACAAACACAGAGTTTTGACTTGGGAGATCCGACCTCAGTTAAACAAACGATCGTTTATGATCCGGTTACCGGTACTTATGTGTTTAAGGAGACAATTGGTAGTTTAGATTTCAGAAATCCTTCAATGATGACTTTGGAAGAATATCTGGAGTATGAGCGTCAAAAGTCATTGAGAGATAATTGGAAAGAAAGAATTGACGAACAGACTGCACAGAATCAACCTATGGAGTTTCCAATTAAAATTGGAAGCAAGGTATTTGAAAATTTCTTTGGTTCGGATGAGATTACTATTCGCCCACAGGGACAAGTAGAACTTTCCTTTGGGATCAACTCTTCACGCTATGAAAATCCTATTTTACCGGTTAGGCAGCGAAAAATAACCCGATTTGATTTTAACCAACAAATTCAAATGAATCTGGTTGGTCAGATTGGAACAAAACTAAAAATCGGTACAAGTTACAATACACAAGCTGCTTTTGATTTTGACAATATCTCAAAACTGGAATATACCGGCAATGAGGATCAGATCATGCAGAAAATCGAACTGGGGAACGTTGCAATGACTCTTCCCACCTCTTTAATTCAGGGATCTCAAACACTTTTTGGAGCGAAAACGCAACTCAAATTTGGTCGTTCTACGGTTGATCTTATTGCTGCATCGTCAAGAGGTAAACGTCAGGAAATCAATATCACAGGTAAGGCGCAAATTCAGCGTTTTGAACTGGGAGCAGATAATTACGAGGTAAATAGACACTACTTCTTGAATTTGTACCATCACGAGAACTATGATGAGGCGATGGCTACCTTGCCAATTGTAAGTTCAACGCGTTACATTACACGTATTGAGGTTTGGGTTACAAATAGAACCAACAACACTGAAAACACACGAAATGTTCTTGCATTTGCCGATTTAGGAGAAGCGAAACCTGAGAACTGGGAAGGTAATCCAGGGGGTGCTTCAACGAGTGACTTGCCGAAGAATGATGCCAATAACTTATATGCATGGGCTTCAACCCAACCCCTAGTAAGAGGTTTCGTGAATTCAGTTTCTGCCTTGTCAACACAAGTTGCAGCGCCTGGTCCATTTGATCAAGCGGTCCATTATGAGAAAGTAGAGAATGCGCGCAAATTGACTGAGCAAGAATTTACCTACAATGCGCTTTTAGGTTATGTCTCATTGAATTTACCGCTAAATAACGATGAAGTGCTTGCTGTTTCTTACGAGTACACCTACCGTGGGGAAACCTATCAGGTGGGGGAGTTTTCTACAGATGGTACGAATGGACAAGAAGCGTTGATTTTAAAGTTGTTGAAGCCAACTATTACCAATCCTAAGAATAAAGTTTGGGATTTGATGATGAAAAACGTCTATTCCATCGGTGCATATCAAGTTGATCAAAATGGTTTTAGAATAGATCTTTTGTACAACAATCCGGAGACTTCATTACCTGTGCCTTTCTTCCCTATGCCGGGTGTTGATGGTAAGCAGTTAGTGACCTTGTTGGACATGGACAAATTGAATCAAATGAACCAACCATTCTCGGATGGAGTATTTGATTTTGTTCCAATAGAGTTCGTAGGGAACCGAGCCGAGAATGGAGGAACGATTAATCGCAGAAATGGACGAATCTATTTCTCAACGGTCGAACCTTTCGGTAAAACACTTTCCAAAAAGCTTCAAGAAGCAGGAATTCCTGATGTAATTGTGAATCAGGTAGCATTTACAGAGTTGTATGACTCAACGAAAACCGCAGCACAGCAGATACCGGCAAAAAATCGATTCACATTCAAAGGAGAGTATCAATCATCCATAAGTTCAGACATACCGCTTAATGCCCTCAACGTTCCGCAAGGAGCTGTAACTGTAACTGCGGGTGGAATTCGATTGACTGAAGGGGTTGATTACACTGTTGATTACAATCTTGGTCGTGTAAAGATCTTGAATACCGGGATCCTTGAATCAAATACACCAATCAAAATTGCGATTGAAAGTAATTCCGTGTTTGGTTTCCAAGCAAGATCCTTAATGGGAGCGCGTTATAGTTATCGAGTAAATGACCGATTTAATATCGGAGGAACGTGGATGAGAATGATGGAGCGACCGGTAACCCAGAAAGTGGATATTGGAAGTGAACCATTCAAAAACAATATTGTTGGGGTGGATCTTCAATTTAAAGCGAATGTTCCGTTTTTGACAAAATTAGTGGATATGTTGCCGGTGATTTCGACAAATGCACCCTCAACGATATCATTTACAGGTGAGTTTGCCCATTTGATTCCTGGTCAACCAAAGGCGATAAACAAGGATGGTACTTCTTACATTGATGATTTTGAGGGAGCTCAAAGTGCAATTGATTTGCGTTCAGTTTCTGCCTGGAGATTGGCTTCAATACCTCAAGGTCAACCGGATCTGTTTCCTGAAGCAACCATAAAAGACCTCTCCGCAGGTTTTAAGCGAGCGAAAACCGCTTGGTATTTGATTGATCCATTGTTCTATCAGAATAATGCATTAACTCCACAACACATTAAGGACAATCCGGAAATGTTATCGGATAGTCGTATGCGTTTGGTGAATCAAACAGATATCTTTCCGAACCTTCAGCAACAATACGGTTCTATACCGAACATTCCTATTCTTGAGTTAGCCTACTATCCTAGAGAACGTGGGATGTACAACTACGATACGACAAACACCTACAATCCGGATGGGACATTTATGAACCCGGAGAACCGATGGGGAGGTATCATGCGCGCATTGACAACTTATGATTTTGAGCAAGCAAACATCGAGTTTATTCAGTTTTGGGTGCTTGACCCTTTTAACGAGGATGCAGAAAATGTGAATCCGAATGCACCTCATAATGGAGGAGATTTGTATTTCAATTTAGGGAATATTTCAGAGGACATTTTGCCGGATTCACGCAAGAGTTTTGAGAATGGCTTGCCACCATTTGGAATATCGGTTACAGATAATTTAGACACGACACTTTGGGCGAGGGTTTCCACTCAACAAGTTGTTGTCAATGCTTTTGATAACGACCCCGAAGCCAGAGCGAATCAAGATGTTGGACTCGATGGATGGAAAAGCACGGATGAACAGATCCACTATCAAAACTTCGTCAACTGGGTAAATAATAACCCTACTCTTAGTGCCGAGGCCAAAGCAGCAATGATTGCCGATCCATCGAATGATGATTATACTTTTTACCGTGATGATCGATACGATCAAGCTGAATTAAATATCCTTCAGCGCTACAAGAAATACAATGGCATGGAGGGTAACTCACCAACTCCGGAAATGTCCGCCGCAATCAATACAGAAGGTTATCCTACTTTGGCTACAAATGCCCCTGATATTGAGGATATCAATCAGGATAACAACTTAACTGAGACAGAGAATTACTTCCAATACCGTGTGAGCTTGCGACCAAATGACATGCAAGTAGGTAAAAATTTCATCACAAACGTACAGGTATACCAAAATGGAAATAAAACAGAACGCTGGTACCAATTTAAAATACCGGTTCAGGATTACGAACGCAAGGTAAATGGTATTACTGATTTCCGTTCGATTCGATTCATGCGAATGTTCATGAAAGATTTTGACGAAGAAGTTCTCTTGCGCTTTGCACGCCTAGAATTTATTCGTGGTGAATGGCGCCGTTATTTAGAGGATTTGACTCAACCAGGGGAGAGTATTCAGGTGGATCCGAATTTAACAACCTTCAATATTGGTGCTGTTAATGTCGAAGAAAATGATCAGCGAGAGCCAATCAAATACGAGATTCCACCCGGAATTTTGCGTGAAGTTGATCCTTCTCAAACTTTCCAGCGTCAATTGAATGAACAATCGCTTGTTTTGGACGTGTGTAATTTGCAAGACGGGGATGCTCGTGCAGCATACAGAAACGTACAGTTCGATGTTCGTGCATACCGAAAACTGAAAATGTTTGTGCATGCTGAGGAGGTAATTCCAAATACATTGAACAATGAAGACCTTACTTTATTCGTTCGTTTAGGGACTGATTTCAAGGACAATTACTACGAGTATGAATTACCGCTATACCTGACGCAATGGGGTGCAACTTTGCCGGAAGATATTTGGCCGGAGATCAATAATATGGAGATTGTGTTTGATGACCTGCTTAATTTGAAAAAGGAAAGAAATGCACTTCTTGAATCCGGAGCAGGTAATGTTGCTTTTTCACTGGAGTATGTTAAGATAGACCCCAAAAACGGTAAGCGTCTCATAAAAGTGAAAGGTAGTCCTAACCTTCAAGGATTGCGAACAATTATGGTTGGTGTTCGGAATCCATCAAAAAATCATCCGGATAACAATTGGCAACCTGATGATGGATTGGCCAAGTGTGCCATTGTTTGGATCAATGAGTTACGTTTGACTGATTTCGTCAGTGAAGGAGGATCAGCTGCCATTGCTCAAATGCAAGTGCAAATGGCCGATTTTGCGAACGTATCAATGTCTGGTAATTATTCAGGTATTAACTGGGGTAGCGTTGAAAGTCGCGTTCAAGAAAGACAACGAAATGAACGAATGGGATTTGATATGAACGCTAATGTTCAGTTAGGTCAGTTCTTTGGACGTCAAGCACGCGTGACATTGCCATTCTTCTATGGTTATTCAGTTGGAGTTATCAATCCAGAGTTTGATCCGTATAATCCGGATGTTCGATTAGCTGATTACGATGACGCTTCACGCCGTGAGAAAGCCCGTGCAGGACAAGATTACACACAACGTCGTTCGTACAACTTTACAGGAGTGAGAAAGGAAATGAAGGCCGGTGCTAAACCTCAATTCTATCGAATAGCCAATTGGTCGGCCAGTTATTCTTTTGCGGAAGATTTAAGGAGAGATTTTAATACCAACTATGATCGAACCAAGACATGGAATGGTGGATTAAATTACAATTATTCTTTCCAGGCCAAAGCAATAGAACCGTTTAAGAAATTCAAACCAATAGAAAAGTCAAAATGGCTAGCTATCGTGCGCGATATGAATTTCTTCCTGACCCCAAAGAATATTTCTTTTACTAATGATGTTACGCGTATTTACAATGAGAGACAAGTAAGAAATAACCTTGTCCCTGATTACGAGTTCGATCCTTTGTACCTTAAGCGTTTCAATTGGAACAGGAATTACAATTTAGGTTACGACTTAACTAAAAACCTGAAGTTCACATTTTCCGCAACAAACAGAGCTATTTTTGAAGAGGGAGATGGAAGAGTGGATCGTAAGAATGATCCTGTCGGTTATCAAGTATTTAAGGATTCCATCTACTCACAAATGAGCACATTTGGACGTACACTTGATTACGGCCACAATTACAGTCTGAATTATACATTGCCTTTGGATAAAATTCCGGCGACCAATTGGATGAGTGCCAATGTAAAATATTCAGGTACCTACAATTGGCAGCGAGCTCCATTAGGAATGAGTGATTTCGGAAATACCATTCAGAACAACCGTCAGATTAATATGACCGGTCAGATGAATTTCTTGAATTTGTATAACAAAGTTCCGTATTTGAAGAAGGTCACTTCTGATGGGAAAAATCCACGTGGTGTTGCTGGTGCTAAAGATGCACAAGGAAGAGGAATTACAGGAAAACCGGCTACTCCACAACCGGAAGCTAAACCGTTGGAGCCGCCTAAACCAATTGAGGAAATGACGCCTAAGGAATTGCGTCAATGGGAAAAGCTGAAGAAGAAAGAGGAGCGCAAGAAGAAACGGCAAGAAGCCGAGAAGAAACGAAATGGTAAGGTTCATCCGGTGGCTGGTTTCTTTGCACGGTTGTTAATGACAGTACGAAATGTATCTGGTACGTATGCACTGAATGATGGTACGATGTTACCAGGGTATAATCAGGAAACAAGTATTCTCGGATTCAATAATAATTTTAGCGCTCCGTTAGGAGGATTTGTTTTCGGTCAACAACGTTATGATATCTGGGGACGTGAGACAGGGTATAATATTGCTGAAACAGCTGGACAGAATGGCTGGTTGGTGCAAAACGAAAACCTGAATCGTCAGTATACTATGACACATACAAAAAACTTGAACTTGCGTGCGAGTTTGGAACCAATGAAAGATTTGACGGTTGAGTTAACAGCAACACGCAATTTCGGTAACAATTCCAATGAGTTTTACCGTTGGAATGAGACGACCAACACCTTTGAAAGTCAGAGCCGAGTACAAACCGGGACCTTGACTTATTCAAATGTCTCGATCAATTCAGCATTTGCTTTGTTGACCCGTGAATACGAGTCCGAAACGTTCAATCAATTGTTAGCAAATCGTGTTGAAGTGTCTCAATTGTTAGGTGGAGCGAATCCGAATTCGAATCAGTTACCATCTGGGTATTACAACGGATATGGTGGTTCTCAACAGGAAGTCGTGGTAGGTGCATTTTTGACATCCTATACGAATAGGGATATCAGTGAGAAGAACATTAATCCTGTCAAAAACTTGCCACTTCCGAACTGGTCGATCAATTACAACGGATTGAACAAGTTTGAGTTCATGAAGAAACATGTGCGCAATTTCGTTGTTCGTCACGCCTATTCTTCTACAGTAAGTGTTTCAGGGCTACAAACTAACTTATTGGCTCAATTTGATCAGGATGGGAACCCGACTGCTTTGGATTTGAATAATAATTATATCGCTGACCGCCAAATAATGAATGTAACCATTTCAGAGCGTTTTTCACCTCTGATCGGTATTGATGCAACTTGGAACATTAAGAGTAAAGGTCAGGCGCAAGGATTAATTACGAAGTTTGAATTTAAAAAAGATCGAAATGCAACCTTGGCAATGAGTAACAATCAGGTTACCGAGATTTTGGGTACTGAATGGGTGATTGGTTCAGGATACCGTTTTACAAAAGTTAAGCTGATTCAAAAGATACCGGAAAGTGATGTAAACATTCGATTTGACATGTCATTCCGTGATAACTTGACCGTAATTCGTAAAATTGTTGAAAATACAAATCAAGCGACGGCGGGGCAACGTGTTATTTCGATTAAGACGTCAGCGGATTATAATGTATCACAGAATTTGGTCGTGCAATTGTATTACGATCAAGTAATCAACACACCTAAAGTAGCGACAGCTTATCCAACAGGTAACATGAGTTGTGGAATTCGTTTACGTTTCAATCTTGCAGGTGTTCAGTAATGTTTAGTATTCGCAGTGCACAAAGAGGCGATGAATTGGCCATAATGGAATTGATCAAGGCGCTGGCCTTGTATGAAAAGGCACCTGAACAGGTTTGCAATACAGCCGTGGATCTAGGGAAACATCTTTTCGATGAGCAGATTTGTGGTGCATTGGTGGCGGAAGTAGAATCCAAGATTATTGGTTTTGCTTTATACTACACCAATTATTCGACTTGGAAAGGAAAGTGTTTGTACCTCGAAGATTTCTTTGTTTTGCCGGAGTATCGGCGTGATGGTATTGGTTCGGCTCTCTTTGATGCTGTTGTTGACATTGCGAAAGAACGTGGAGTGCGTCGAATGGACTGGCAAGTGTTGGATTGGAATGAACCCGCGTTGAACTTTTACCGCAAGAAAAACGCTGCGTTGGATCCGGAATGGATCAATGGTCGCTTCTTTTTTGATTAGTGAACCTTTATCAACTCAGATTGTTACAGATGTATGAAGAAAAGGATATTAATAGCTGGAGGGACCGGGTTGATTGGAAAACAGTTAACGCAGCATCTACGTTCAAAAGGGCATAAGGTTGATATTCTTACACGTAATCCTAAAAATGCTGACGAATTTCGATGGGACCCCCAGATTGGCGTATTGGACTATCCTTATTTATCGGAAGTACAGATACTAATCAATTTAAGCGGTGCGGGGATCGCCGATTCAAGATGGACAAAAGCAAGAAAAAAGGAGCTTATTGATTCGCGTGTCGGCACAAATCATTTCTTGTATAGTCGGGTTGATGAAATGAATTCCTTGGAACAGTTTATTTGTTCATCAGGTATCAGTGCGTATGGGTATAGTACCGACGATAAATTGTTCACAGAGTCTGACCCTTTTGGAGATGATTTCGTGTCACAACTTGTTCGTTCTTGGGAAGAAAGTGCAAACCTTTTTCAATCAAAGTACAGGGTGTGCAAAATACGTACGGCTGTGGTACTTTCCAGAGAAGGTGGTGCTTTAAAACGAATGTTAACACCAATCCAATTTGGAATAGGATCAGCTTTAGGGAATGGCCGGCAGATTATGTCATGGATACACAGCGATGATCTAATCGCTTTATTTGAGCATTGTATCAATCAGCAATTGGAAGGTCCGTTCAATGCAGTTGGTGGCAATGTAAGCAACGCAGAATTCATGCGAACGCTGGCAACAGTGACCAATAAACCTTTCTTTTTCCCAAATGTACCCGCTTTCGCATTAAAAATGGTATTTGGAGAAATGTCAGATCTGTTACTTAAAGGGGCAGCTGCAAGCAATCAGAAAATATGCTCTACCGGGTTTAAATTCAATCACACTGATCTGAAGTCGGCCATAAGTGCCATTTTGGCGTGAGTACGGATTAAGTAGGAACAGACGCTCATACGGTCAGATCACAATAATTCGTTTGCCAAATTTGCCAGTTCAGATCGTTCACCTTTCTCCAGTTTTACATTGCTGAAAAGATCTTGTCCTTTTAGTTTGTCGATCAAATAGGCGAGTCCATTTGAATTCTCATCCAAATAAGGCGTGTCGATCTGGTGAACATCACCGGTAAATATGATCTTTGTATTCTCCCCGGCACGGGTAATGATAGTTTTTACTTCGTGTGGAGTGAGATTTTGTGCCTCATCAACAATGAACATGATGTTGGACAAACTACGCCCGCGGATGAATGCTAAGGGTGTAATAATAATCTTCCCCGCTTGTTCCATGTCAAGAATGGCCCGGTGTTTCTTCTCATTCTCTCCAAATTGCGATTTGATGAATTTGAGGTTATCCCAAAGTGGCTCCATATACGGACCGATCTTGTCGTTGGCATCGCCCGGAAGGTAACCTATGTCACGGTTGGACAAAGGAATTATAGGTCGCGCAAGAATGATCTGATTGAAATTTTTACTTTGTTCTAGGGCAGAAGCTAAGGCGAGTAAGGTTTTTCCTGTCCCGGCAACGCCTTGAAGGGCAACCAATTTTACATGTGGATTGAGCAAGGCATGAAAAGCAAAAGCTTGTTCTGCATTTTTTGGTTTAATACCGTAAACAAACTCTTTTTCTATGCGCTCAATGTGATCCGTTACATGGTTGTAGTAGGCCAAAGACGAGGATTTTCCATTTTTAAGGATATAGTATCCATTTGTTGCTTTTTTCGTTCCGAGAATTCCTTCTTCTTCCACTTTTCCTTTCGTGAATATGTGACGTATCACTTCCGAATCGATCCCATCTATTGTGTAAGAACTGGCTTGATCCAGCTCTACATTACTCACTTTTCCGGTTTCGTAGTCTTCAGCTGCAATGCCAAGTGCTTTTGCTTTGATTCGGAGGTTGATGTCTTTTGTGATCAGTATTACTTCCCGCTTACTTTCATTTTCTTTTAAGTAGAGCGCTGAATTAATGATCTTATGGTCATTTTTTCCAACAGAATAAATGTATTCAGCATTCACTTCTTTTGGATTGCTTTCCAACACCACTTTGAATTTTCCCAGTCCCGCACCTAGGTTGATCCATTCTTGAAGACTACTGTTTCCTGAGAGTTTATCGATGAATCGGATAACTTCACGCGCAGAAAAGTTCTTGGTGTCATTCCCGATCTTAAATTTATCCAATTCTTCAAGAACGGTGATGGGAATAGCGACATCATTCTTTTGGAAGTTGGTGATCGCCTGATGGTCGTGAAGGAGGACTGAGGTGTCCAACACAAAGATCTTCTGCTTTTTCGACATACATGAGAATTTTTCCTCAATATAGCAGTTAATCCAAGACTTCGATACGAAAAAGAATGTATAGTTATTTACATTGAAATGTTAGCAGGATAAATTGCTCCTGCCTCACGGTGAAATTAGCTGTGTTGACTAGAAAAAGCGATTTCGTGAAATAATTCGTTCAACCGGAATGTAGATTGAGCCGAAGACTTCCTTTCTGTTCATACTATCCAGTTTAAATTCAATTCGGGTACCTTTTTCGGTCCAAATTGCCCCATTGGAAGCATTTTCTTCTTGCTTAGGTGTGTGATGACCCGAATGAAATACGTAATAATTTTTAATCCGCTTCATGTGAAGTGGAGGAGAATAGAGGAAGCGGTATTTTTCTTCTTCTTGCGTAAGTATTCCCTTCGTTATCAAACGTTGAATGAATGCGGGGCCGTTGGAATTGACTGAAAACAAAATAGAGAAACCGGGAACTTTCACCTCCCGTTCCTTCCGGACTTCAGTGACGTTAAAATCGTCGTCCAATTCGGATTCAATGTACGTTTCTCTTACCGTTTGAATTCCACCTTGACGAAATGAAAGATCGCCTTCCCAGGCATTGAGGAATTCAGCAGTGGGAAAACTGATCTTTTTACCCAGTTTAACGAGAAGTTGATACAAGGGATCATCCGGTTTATCTCTCAGCTTGCTTATGTCCATGTGAATATTCAACATTTTAGCGGTGTAGTCACCTGATATCAAACTCCTTCCTGAATCTTTAAGTGAAACATTCAACGGTTGCTTATTCTTCAAGTAGGCCATAAGTGAAAAACTAACGGAATCACTATCGTGTGCGAACAAGGCTGTCTCGATACCATTTTCTTTTAGTTTCGCCCAGTTGGAATAGATGACCAGTTTCTCATCTTTAAAGTGTTTCATGCGCAAGAAGCTGCGCCATGCCGGAGCGATGTCTCCATTTTTGCAATAAATTACCCTGTTAAAAACACGTCCAAAATCATTACCCTTGTAAAGAAGCATAAAGCCTTTGTCATAATACAGGTAACTATCTTCTTTGGGATAGCAATAGACAGTTCCTCCTTGCATGACACTGTCTTTAATGTCAATCATTTTGCGCAAACGCTCGATGCCCTGACTGATTTTACTGCTATCACTCACATGGATCAATGCGCCCCAATCACCACCTTCATTTGCAAAGAAATAAACCGGCTGTTGCAAGTTCAATCCGTACATTTTAGATTGTGCGAGAATAAACTCTTGTGCAAAAAAGTCACGAGACGGAATTTTGTGGTAATAGAGCATGGCACTCGTTTCTTTGGCTACATCCAATAAGTATGCTCTTCCTAGAAAGTCTGCCTCAGGAAGACGATCCTCCATCCTTGGGGGAGCTTCCTTCTTAAAAATATAAGGTCTAAGGATCAGGAATGCTGCCAGAGCAAGTGCAAGAAAAATGATCAGGGTAATCTTTTTGAGCATATACCAGCCTATTGCACTTTATCTGGAAATCACGTAAAGCGTATTGATCAGGTCCAACAGATGTTTGCCAGGTGCATCCTTTGCTCCTTCAAAATTGTAAACCAACTTGAATGTGGTTTTTTCTGTTGTCGTTTTGGAAGAAGTCAACTCCATTACTCCTGTTTTGCCGCGCATTGCATCGATCATGTCGTTTTGTTCGGCATTGAAGAAATCACGCGGGAAATGGGAAATAGTATTGTCCCAGTCAATGTAACTATACATAAATCCACTTTTTCGCGCTTTCTTGGCTTTGGCTTTTGAAAGTGACTCTTTTCCATAACCCAAGGCATGATTTTTTGCAAGATCTATATCATTGGTGAAAATAAATAAACCGTTTTTATGGATCATATAGAGCGGAGCTGCATCCAGAATAGCTTCTTCATACACCCAATAGTTCCCCATGTTCTTAAAGCGGGAAGTTAATCTGGACAAATGCTTCAAGATCTTTTCCGGGATATCTCCGCGATCAGTTGAAAATCCAACCGTAAAGATAGGCATGTCCTCTTCGGCTTCCACTTCACGCTCGTCATATTCAAATGTGTTTTCATCGTAGGTGAATTCTATTTTCTTTGTTTTGATATTCTTGATTCCATTGAATGTTCCGAACATCGTTCCTTTGTAGGTGGAGAACAAGGCATCCTTATTCACAAACTCGTTCATCAATTCCAGAAGAAGAAGATTGTATGCCACTTGTACATTCTTTTCATTGCTCAAGATCGGCACAATTACCTTGTATGCTTGCTCGTAGGCTTCACGTAAGTTCACGTTGTAGGTGAAGTAAGCCGTGTTATCCTCGTGGATATACTTCAAGATGTTTTTATCAAACTTTGTTTGATTCATGCGTTGATAAATCGATCCCAACTGCTCTCCATAACGTGCCTCGACATGAAATTCAATGGTTTTATCCTTCAGGAACAGATCACCAAGAATGACGTTTCCGGTGTAGATTTCACGGATGTCCTTATACAATGTCGGGAACATGGTTTGGATATACCACAGATTCTGAGCTTTTTGCAAACTGCGTGAATTGTCGAGGTAGAATGTCCCTTCCGATTCGTGTTTGATTTGTTCAGCGAAGCGCAGATCATGCTGCAATAAGTTATAATTCTTGACAAACAATTCCTCGCACACTTGGTTGAAATAGACTTTTTGGTAAACGGCGAGAACGCTATCCCTTAGTTCAAAATAGTTCTTTTGATTCGGATCATTTTCATCGTACAGCAATTTGCCCGGACCTTCATATTCGCCATCGAATTCCGGATCGTCATACATGCTTTCATCGAAATACTCATTGATCCATGGATTCTCATAACCACGGGAATACCAGATAGAATCCGTAATGTCATCAACACGCTCTGGTGTCGGATCAACTCGGATCAATAAGGCATTGTTTCCACTGATGATTAAATTATTGAAGAAGGAAACATAAAGCTCTGTACCTGCATAAGGACTTTTACTTTGCTCGAAATCATCAAAAACAGTAAATAACTGTTCTTTGTTTTTGATGCCAAAGGTAAAACCGGACAATTCAAAATCATCCCCTTTTCCGTAAAAAACGTTCAATTTTTTATCGAAGTCAATGCCTGAGTCTTTCAGCGTTTTTCCTCGTGTTGAACCGTCAAATAATTCTTGTTGCAATTCGGCCATGAATTCATAACGGATCAGATCATCCAAGGAGATCTTTTGCAGCAATTGCATGTTATTCAAACTGAAAACAGTAACAGCATCTTTGGGTATCAGGGCTTCTGATTGTTGTCCAAAAGTGAATTGCAGTGTTAAGAGGAATAGTATGCTGGTAAAAAATTTCATGCCTGACCCTGATTGAAATACATTGCGAAATTATGCAAAATTCAGCCAGCCTTACTTGTTCGGGACGAGATAAATTGTGTTTTCCAGCAAATTATAGTTCTGAGACAATAAATACGGATTGGTTTTTATCATTACAGCCATTTTGTTCTTGGATAAAACAGCATTATCGTTCTCAAAACGATCCACTTGTCGCTCAAATCGGGTAATTGATGTGTAGTTGCCTTGTTTCAATAGTTCGATGTCTTCACTTTTTAGTTTTTTCGTCTGCTCCACTGTAATGTCCGGTATCGAACGGACTAGCCTTGTACCATCCCAAACCATCCAGTTGTGATCAAGTTCCTTCAATTGTTGCTCTTTACTTTCTTCCTTCACAATTTCTTTCAGTGCATTTTGTAGCGCGGAAATGGATGAAAAATCACAATTCAATTTGAAAATATAATCGGTCATATTGGCATCAATACTCACGTTGGAGATGCCTTGTTTTGCAGATAACTTTTTGGAAATAGCTGCAATACGATCGGTTATTTCAGTGCGGGATGGCACTTTTTGACCTTCCAGACTATCTAAAGCCAGAATCGAATTGATCTTAACTTTACTTGCACTCAAATTGATCGTGTACTTAAAGGTTCCACTGCCATCGTTGTTCACTTGCACATCATCAATGATTTCAATGCATGAACTCAGGAATAACAATACAGTTGAAAGAAGTAAAAGTGACCGCATTTTCATACCACAAATTTAGACGATTGCGCCTTTCAAAAACAATACCACGATTATTTTGTGAAATGTTATTCTGTGTAATCCGTTTTCGGTCTTCTTGATGGATGACTTTCTGGGGGATTCCCAATTTTAGAACTATATTTGCAGAAAAATTGAGACATGGCAGATCAATCCAGAATTTCAACTTCAAAAGCACCTAAGCCGGTTGGTTTATATCCACATGCCAGAAAAGTAGGCAACTTGTTGTTTTTGTCGGGTGTTGGACCCCGTGTGGCCGGTTCTGATTCCATCGACTCTGGTGTTCCCGGATTGGTGTTGGATAAAAACGGAAATTTTGTGGAGTTTGATTTCGAGGCGCAGTGCCGAAACGTTTTTGACAACGTGCGAATCATCCTCGAAGAATCCGGATCGTCGTGGGACCAATTGGTGGACGTGACCGTTTTTCTGGTGAACATGAAACGTGATTTTCACACCTACAACAGAGTGTATGCGGAGTATTTCAAGGACAATCAACCTTGTCGCACAACGGTGGAGATCAACTCACTTCCAACGCCAATTGCCATTGAATTAAAGTGTATTGCAACAATTGATTAAGATATGATAACATTTATTATTCGCTCGTTGGTAGCGGCAGGTTTACTTGTTTCAACCGTTTTATTATTTGCTTCCGGTCACTGGGGGTGGGGAATCACGATGATCTTGCCGTTGGCGATCGTCATTCTTTCTTTCTTCCGTAACGAGAACATGATCCTTGCGCTCAATCAAATGCGTTTGGGTGATACGGAAAAAGCGAAGAAGTACATCAACCGGATTTCTCATCCGCAATTGATGCCAAAAAGACAACATGCTTATGTTTTGTTCCTTCAAGCTGTTTTAAACACACAAGAGTTTGGCTTTACAAAAACAGAACAGATGCTGCGAAAAGCAATTGGAATCGGACTGAGAACAGGTCAGGATAACGCCGTTGCACGTATGCATTTAGCTGGAATTTGTGCACAGACAGGACGTAAAGCAGAAGCAGAAAAACTGTTGGCTGAAGCGAAAAAATTGGATAACTCAGGAATGATGAAGGAGCAGATCAACATGATGCTTGGTCAATTGAAAATGGCTCCATCAAAGAACCAGATGCGCATGGCGCAAATGATGGGTGGGCGCAAAAAAATGCCGCGCTCGAAGTAATCTGATTCATGAGTACTGAACGATTATACGCCAATGGATGGGCAGACTATGAGCTAATCGATGCCGGCGGCGGAAAAAAACTGGAACGTTGGGGAAAAATCATTACCATTCGTCCGGAACTTCAAGCCTATTTCAAATCCGAAATGCCATTTACAGAATGGGCCAAAATGGCGCATTGGGAATTTATTCCGAAAGGTGGTCAAAATGGCGTTTGGAAACAACTCAAGAAAGATGCTCCTCGTGAGTGGACGATCTCTTTTAATAAGCTGTCGTTTAAATTGGAGCTGACAAAATTCAAGCATGTCGGACTTTTCCCGGAACAGCGCATCAATTGGGATTTTATTAAGAATCATCTGGGTTCGGATGACAAGTTCCTCAACCTTTTTGCCTATACAGGTGCAGCATCGTGTGTGGCGAGAATTACGGGCGCAGAAACCATCCACGTTGATTCAGTCAAGCAATTGATCTCGTGGGCACGCAACAATATGGAAGAAAGTCGCCTCTTGAATATCAAATGGGTACTGGAGGATGCATTGAAATTTGTTCTGCGAGAGCAAAAGCGTGGAAACAAGTATAAGGGGATTATCATGGATCCACCGGCATGGGGAATTGGGGCGAAAGGTGAGAAATGGAAACTGGAAGAAAAGATCGATGAATTGTTGGCAGCTGCGGCAGCAGTTCTCGAAAAAGATGGTTTCCTGATCATGAATACCTATTCGCCAACTTTGGATGTCCCGATGATCATGTCCTTGTCAGAAATGTACTTTCCGGATCGCAAGGTGGAAGTGAAAGAACTTTGGATGAAGACAACCACAGGCAAAGATCTCTATTACGGCAATTTATTGCGCGTTCAAGAAATGGGGGACGATTTGGATGATTAATGATCTGCCAGGATCTTGTCCGCCAGAACAGCACTTAGTTTATAATAACTTTCATGTGTCCAGCCGCCTACGTGTGGTGTGAGGATGACTTTATCAGATTCCAGCAAGTACTTGAAATCGGCCGGTAATTCTTGCTCAAAGAAGGATTCGAAACTGCTTTTTTCGTATTCCAGTACGTCCAATCCGGCACCAAGGATCTTTCCGTTCTTCAGTCCACCCACCAGCGCTTTGGTTTCAACGATTTTTCCTCTCGACAGATTGAGTAACCAAATGGGTTTGGCTAAACGTTCCACGAATGCTGAATTGAACATCCAAAGGGTCTCCTCATTCTGCGGAATATGAAAACTGATCACATCCGACTGTTCGAGAAGCTCTTCCAACGTACTTTCGCGAACGAAGGCATCTCCAAAACCACTTTTGTATTTGTCGTAAGCCAGACAGGTCACATCAAAACCCAGAAGTTTCTTGGCAAAAGTACTTCCGTTGTTACCATAACCAATGATCCCAACTGTTTTTCCATCCAGTTCAACACCGCGATTTCCTTCACGATCCCATTTTCCTGATCGCACCTCCCGATCTGCCGTATGGAGTTTATTCATCAACGAAAGCAACATGCCTAGCGCATGTTCACCAACCGCATTTCGGTTACCCTCCGGGGCATTGTAAAGGACAATCCCGCGTTTCTCACAATAGGCTTCATCGATGTTTTCCATCCCGGCGCCGGAACGCGCAATGAACTTCAGCTGCAATGCGTCTTTTAAAAATGTTTCATCCATCGTAAATCGGGATCGGATCACAATTCCATGCGCATCTGTCAGTTCACGAAGGCATTCTTCCCTCGACATGTTCGACGCATCGAAACAATGAAAACCTGCTGAACTGAGCCGTTCTTCCAATACCGGATGTACCGTATCGATAAACACAACTTTCATGGTCGAAAGATAGGGAATGTTTGAGGAATGGTGATGGATAAGTTGTAGAACGTCTTGCCTTTAGTTTACAGCAACCCGAAGGGCGGGACTTTTAGCACTAAACTTCATTCGGAGAACTGAACTTTCGGCTTCCACAAAACTGTCTGAGGAGCACGAAACCCCGCCTTTTGCTTAGGTGCTGTTAGTAACAATCTATTCCCACTTAAAGATTATAACTTTATTCTCATTGTTTATTTTTCTAGTCATTGGGAAGTAGCTTTCTTCCATTATTGATGAATAGTAAGTTGAGAATATACCATTCCAATAGATTTTAACATGATTAAGTCCATCTGGTATATCGATGTCAAGATTTATATCGTCTAGTATATTCATGTGAATCGTTAATGTGAATTTAGAAAGGTTGCATGATGTAACAACTGTATGATAATAATCATTGCTATCAACAGGAATTTCATCTCCACAGGGGCTGTCATATTCGAACCCATCGCCAGACATAAACCCGTCTTCGTATACGTTCAAGAAAACGGTTTGAAACATTATTAAACCATCACCAACTGCTTCGTTATAATCATATAGCACATCGGTTGATAGTACGATTTCATCTTCTGAATCAACCAGCGTAATAGTATCGCCGGATGTGGTGTAGGTCAATAAATGATGTTCCTTTGATTTAGTCCAATCGTATACAGACCAATTATAAATGAATAGTGCATACTTATCATCCAGAAATCTTAAGTTGACATTGTAATTAGCCGAGTCAATAATCTTGATATCCCCGAGTTGGCAGAATGCGAGCTTTCCAATTACTACGAATAACGATATGAGTATTGTGCTTTTCAATTGTTACTAACGGTTTGCTACTGGCGCTCGGCCCGTCTCTTTAAATAAATCGTTGATCTTGCTTTCGCGTAGCTTTCACCTGCGGACACATCCTTTGGTGAAGGACTCAGCGAAGCAAAGCCGAAGATAAAACTTAATCTTTAAAAACTATTTTTTGTTTCGAAGTAAGAGCTGGGCTGGCGCTTGCTTGCTGTAATGTGGGGGTCATTTTTTCAATTTATTCTTCAAATCCATTCTCTCATGCAGGATTCTCGTAATCTCGATTGATTTATCTTCCATAATTCGATAGAAAATAATATGCTTTGAAGCTTTTCTACCCTTCAAGTCTGGATAAATTTCTTCATACACTTTACCTTGTTGCGGTTTCTTGGCGATTGCAGCACATGCATTGAGAATTAACTTGTAATATTTGTCTGCTTGACTTTCAGACCAGGCATCAAATGTGTAATTCCAAATGTCGGTTAAATCCTTAACGGCATTGTTTGTCAACTTAAACTTTGCCATTTATTTTCTCTTTGCTTTTAACATTTTTAAATGCTCGTCTGGATCAAAATCTTCGGCTAAACCACTGTTAATTCCTTCATCAATTGCATGACGCAAAGCAATTATTTTCTGCTCTTCCTCTTCAAGTAATCGTAATCCTGCTCGAACCACTTCACTTGCATTTTTATAACGCCCTTCTCTTAAAATACTTTGAATAAATTGATCAAAATAGCTACCCAAAGTAATTGATGTGTTCTTACTCATAACAATTTCTTTTTGTAAACATACCAAATATTGGTATTATATCAAAATATATTTTGGATGTTTTTCGGGTATAGGCAATCCCATATAACGGTTTGCCAGCAGGCGATCGACCCGCAGTTTTATAAAAGTTCAGTTTTCGAAGTTAAAGTTTTTTGGTTTCAAATTTTCCTTTTTTTCGAAGAATGAACCGGGCTGTAGCTTGCTGGCTGTGTGTGCCCTGCATGAGCAGAGCAACACGCTTAGTAAAGCTCTACAAAAAGTTTGAAATTGCAAATTATTGACGAGAAAACCAAGTGTGTTAATTTTCCAGAGGGTGTAAGTCCCTTGCGTGCGGATTAACAACCCGAAACGTTAGCAAGTCGCAAGCTGGTTTGGAGTGATCCAAGCAGTGAAGGAGAAAAAGCACTGCTTTTGAAGACCAAAAGTTAGTGCCGGGATGAGACTGCAAAAGTTGGTTCCGACGAACAGGAAGTACATAAGAGGCTGCAAAATAGGGATAAGCGTCCACAGCAACGTAACGTCCGAAGAATACAAAAGGTATTTTGTAGTAGATGTACCGGGGATTGGATGAAGGAAAGTGTTCTTACCAGGGGAGGTCTTCGTAGTCACGAGTTGGCAGAACGGAGAAGTCAGCGTTCGACTGAGCTCACGCCGAAGTCAGAAGTCATAGTACTTTGTGGCAACGAGCCAACTGAAGAGTGAAGAAAAGGTTGGAGGTCTTACAAGCAAGGGAAGGGCTGAACGTGGGTAGTTAAAAATTCGATAAGGAATACTTCGGTATAGCCTTATCTTAAACTACAACAAAGCCGAACAAGGTGAAAAGAGCTTATTCGGTATGCCCAACGAACCGCCGTGTACGTGAACCGTACGCACTTTTTCAAGGAAAAAGTCGTGGTGTGAGAGGCGCACTCCGTCAGTTTATCTGGCGGAGCCGTCTACTCGATTAGTGGCTGCCCAACTTAATACGCTAATTTTTTGGGATCAAGTTCTACATTGAAATTTACCGTAGCACCCAGAGCCTTAAATATTTTCATAATCGTATCAAGTCGAGCATTTTTAATACTGTTCTCAATTTTTGAGATCTGCGCTTTTTGAACGCCAACCAACTTACCCAATTCTTCTTGAGTCAAGTTACGTTCTTTTCTGGCTTGTTTAATTGCATGCCCGATCAAGTCAATGCTTAATTCATATTCGAAAGCGTCCCTTTCAGGCGTTCCAATCTTCCCGACATGTTTGTCAATCATATCATCAAGACTTACCGTTTTCATTTTATTTTCTTTTTTCATCACCTTTATTTTTTAAAAATTCTATTCTGATATTTTCCGCCTTCTCAATTTCCTTGGTTGGTGTTTTCTGTGTTTTCTTCAGAATTCCATGTGTGGAAATGACTACGGTGTTATTCTTTTTTGACTTATCCCAAAAAGCGAAAAGTCGGTATGCTTTAGAATTGTACAACGTCCTAAACTCCCAAATGTTATCGTTTAATTTCTTGAAGAGTTCATTATCATTGATGTGCTGCGCCTTTCGTATGTTGTAATAAATCTTGTAGCGTTCTTTTTCACCGAGACTTTCCAAAAACAATTGGGCTTCTTCTAATAGTTCGACATCAAAATTTTTCTTCATTCAATAACATTATAATGCAAAGATAGAGTAAAGTTTCCTAAAAAGGAAATATTTAAGGCTGATTTAACAGTGGTTGGGTGTGGGCGGTTGCCACTAACGTTTTGCCAGCAGGCGATCGGCCCGCCGTTTTAAAAAAGTTTAGTTTTCGAAGTTAAAGTTTTTTGGTTTCAAAATTTCTTTTGTTTTCTTTGAAAGAACCGGGCTGTAGCTTGCTGGCTGTTAGCGGTATTCAAAATGTGATAACAGTATTTGGCAGAAGTTTTTTTATTTTTTCCTTTTCCGTTTCTCCTATTGGATTGCCAGACAAATTTAAAGATGTTAATTTTTTGAGCAATCCAATTTCATCTGGTAATCGTTTGATTTGATTGTTCTTTAAATTGAGATATTCTAGAGACTCTAATTGATAAATATTTTTTGGTATTTCGGAAATTGAACCATCAGAAATTGCAATCCAAAATAGTTTGGTGTTTTGCTTAGTACAATCAGGAAACGTATTAATCGGATTTGAATAAGCCAGAAGTTCTTCCAAATTTTCTAATTCAAATATATCAGTTGGGAATTGGCTTATTTGATTATTGTTTACATTCAGACTCTTTAAGTTCTTCAACTTTGAAAATCCCTCCGGTAATGATTTTAACCTATTGTCATTGACTTTTAGATTTACTATTTTTTGCAAATCGAGTATCGTTGATGGTAGTTCAGTAATATTATTTCGTTCACATTCCAAAAAACCTAGCATTTTAAGTTCATTTATTTCAATTGGAATCTCTGAGATATTATTTTCCGATATATCTAGTGATCTCAAATTTGTATACGACAAAACACAGCTAGGAAATTGTTTTAAGCTTTTTGATCTCAAATTAATCGACATTACATTTTCGACCGATTTGTCATATTCATTACAAATATTATTAACGGTTCCGCATCCAGCGAAAAGGAAAAGTATTAAACTAAATATTGCTTTGTTGAGTGTCATTGTCATTACCGCTAACGTTTTGCACCTACCCGAAGGTGGCGATTTCGAAGCGATTCACTGTCAACCATGCAGAAACTTTGATAGATGCACAAAGTTTGATTTAACCACTGAACCGCCACTTTTGGGTAGGTGCTGTGCCTGTTGCACAACTAAATTGTGGATAAACTCCGAATTATCAAAGTAAAACAAGAATATCTTCTTTGTATCTTCAATTATGCAAGGAAAAAAGGATTATCAGGAAAAGCTTTTTGCTAGTTTTCAGCTAAGTGAAAGAGTTCCGAAGGAGAACTTTTATCGTCGTTTATCCGAAGTGTTGGATTTGACATTTTTATATAAACGTACCAAAGCCTACTATGGTGAATGTGGACAAAAATCCATTGATCCTGTGGTGTTTTACAAGATGTGTTTGGTTGGGTATCTGGAGAATATCATCAGTGATCGTAAACTAATTGATCATTGTTCAATGCGTATGGATATTCTCTTCTTTTTGGGTTACGACATTGATGAACCTTTACCTTGGCATAGCACAGTCAGCAGAACCAGACAGTTGTTTCCTGAGTCATTTTTTGAAGAAGTTTTCACACAGGTATTGAAGATGTGCATTGACAAAGGAATGGTGAGTGGGCATACGCAAGTAATAGATTCTGCACCTGTGAAAGCCAATGCAAGCATGGACAGTCTAGAGTTAAAAGTTGCTGAAGATAAGCTTGAAGAACATATTCGAAAGACACGTGAAGCTAATGAATCGGATGAACCACGAAGAAAATCAAAGGGTGATAAATCAAGTGGAGATCAACGCACTCTTACTGCAAGTGAATCGGACTTAAAGGCCATTGAGAATCGCAACAAGAACTGGGATTAAAAGCAAAAACGTCGACCCGGCAACGGAGTCAAAAATGCACGATTTACGAGTAATAAAACCCATTACAGTCCAACAGATCCTGACGCACGCATAAGTGTAAAGCCGGGAAAAGCCAGAAAATTGAACTATTTAAGTCAATTAAGTGTTGATACGGCTCACCATGTCATCACGGATATTGGTGCTGATTATGCAGACAAGAAAGACAGTCAATGTTTGCAAGATGTAGTTCATCGATTGAAAAACCGCTTGAACAAACAAGGTGTTTTAATCCATAATATTCTAGCCGATACAGGTTATAGCAGCGGAGATAATTACGCATTTTTGGAGGATCAAGGTTTAAGCGCCTACATTCCTCCTCATGGGCAATACAAGGGAGGTCCGGAAGGATTTACATACAATGAAGAGGGTGATTATTGGGTTTGTCCAGAGCAAAAACATGCTCGCTTCAGGAAAACATTTATTGAGCACGGAAATAAAAAGAAACAGTATGCTACACAGCGAAAAGACTGTCGGGATTGTCCAATAAAATCTGCTTGTTTGGGTAAATTACTGGAGAAGCGATTTGATATAACGTATTATCGTGAGGAATATGAAAGAACAATAGACAGACTACAAACAACCCTGGGGAAGCAACTAAAATCAAAGAGGCAAAGCACCGTTGAACCTGTCTTTGGTTCGCTGACCCAATACTTTGGAATGCGAAAGGTAAATACAATAGGTATCCGTCAAGCAAACAAAGTAATGATCATGGCAGGAACAGCCTACAACCTGAAAAAGTACCTCAAATTCATTGCAAAAGAAGCAAAAAGCAAGATCGGAGGATTAAAACAAACAATAAGCAATAATATTGACCAATTATTGACTCAAATCGTGAGATTAGAACCACTCAAATTTTAACTTGCTCAGATTGGAGACGAAAATTTGATGCACTCATAAAACCTTAAATGAAGATGTTTTTGGTTTTGAAGGAGGAGTTGTGCAACGGTTACTGCTGTTATAGACAGCCTAATCCTTCAATCGAAGGAAAATCAGGGTTTTCATAAAAAGAAGAATTATTCAAAACTTACTTCTATATATTGAGGAATCATCCAGCCTTGGGCATTTGTTGTTCCTCCTGTATTTTCTATGATTTCAAGGTTGAATTTTGCTTGGAATTCTTCTGCAGTTAAGCATTGTTTTTTGTTATTTATGCAGAAATAAGATATTGTATTTGCTATTTCATCATGGCTACTCGATGTGACTATATCAAACGAGTCAAATACAACCGTGTAATCACCGTTTTGATCCCTTGATAGTTTTTTAGTTCCGGATTTTCCAAAGTGAATTTTATAAGAAGTTTTTATTGGCATTTCTTTAAATACGAAGTAGCACCGTTTTTGTTTAATGCAGCCAAAAAGTGTAGAAATCAAAATGAACAAAGAAACAATCCTAATGCTAAATTTTAATAGTTTCATAAACGTGTTAATTTTAGTGAATACGGTTTAATTATTCCTTTTGATCAAAACTGTTTCTTTCACTTTAAGAATAATTAAACTGTGGCATTTTATCATCAGTATTTGATCACATTGTATTTTCAACGCTCAATTCTTCTTTTTTTGCAGTGAGCATTTTGCTTGATTTGGTTAGTCGCTTGGTCGTCTATAACGGTCCTGCACTAGGCAATGTGGCGCATTCTCTTGAGTGTAATTGTTGCGCCATTTTGCTTAGTGCATGTTGTATGACGTTTATTTGCCAAAATCATAACCACAAATTTTAAATCCTGTAATCGATTTTAAGTATTCGTTAATTATAAAATCCTGATTTTTTAGAATTGGACTTGGTAAATTCAGAAAATGCAACAGAAATAAGGCTAAAGTTTCAGATTTTTCAGTTTCACAAAATTGTAACAATGTTGTTTTAGAAAAATCGGAGTTCTTTTCTAGGAAAAATTGACCAAACGGCAAATATGAAATATCTGGAGCAAATACAAAAAGCCCATTGTCAAGAGTTAATATTATATCAGGTAAATCCTCTATTGTAATAACATTAGCTGAAATCTTATCTTTCAGAAATTTCACAAGATCATTTGGAGATAATGATTTGGCAGAAAAAATTATTGATGGAATTTTATTGTGAAAATCTGGTCTTGGTCTTTTCTTTAAAAGTTTAGAAAAATCTGGAACATAGTTCCTTCTATTTAATTTTTTAATTGATTTAACCTGAATTAATGCTCTTTCAAACTCGTCCTTATTCTTAATATCCGGTTTAACTTCAATTGCAGCATAAACACCTTCTGCCAAGATTAATTTTCTTTTAGGAGTTGTTAACATAGGATGATTTGGAGCTAAAACAACGCAATCAATGTTTTGCGAATGATCTTGTTGGCTATAAATACATCCTTTTTCAATTCGATATTCATTTGTTAAATAGGCCGCAATAAACTCCTGTATAGAGTACTCTTTCGATTCACCTGTATTTCCTCTATCATTTTGAAAAGGCGAGTAGGTTTCTTTGTAAATTATTTCAATTTGATCTAAATTCTCCAATAAACTACCTATAACTGCATTTTGTTCAATCATCTTGTAAGTTTTATAATTTCAGTCCTTTTAATATCTCCGAAAGCAAATTTACATCTGGTGAATTTTCAACCAACCTATACTTTGTGGATTCATCTAGTTTCTCCCACTCTGAATCTAAAATGACACCTTTGAAACTCATTAATTCTTCTGGAGTTCTGGTGATGAATGTAAAATCTAAATTCTTGATTTCGCTATCAATGTCAACCTCATAATTCGATTCCAATGATTCATTCAAGATTTTAAGAATAATACCACAAATAATATTTGACATTCGTTCATATAGAATTAAACATGTTTCATTTTCAGAAAATGGAAAAGTTACTTCGTTCCCATCAATCACAAGATCGTATTTAGATAAATTAGCATGTGCTAAAATGTTTCTTAATCTTCTGATTCCCTTTTCTTTATTGTTCAGAAACTCTAATTCTAACTCGTTAATAAAATTTTCTTTTCTTAATCTAATGTTCAGGTTATAAAAAGTTTCGTCAAAATCATTTAGGCTAGATTTCATGACATTTTCAAACAAAGCCAAAATATTAAATAGTGCTATATGCCCCTTTTTACATTCAAATAAATTTTCGCATTCAATTAATTGTCTGCAATAATATTTTGAATAATAATTCAGATAGTGAATAGTTTCTTTTTTTAGGTTTTTTGTTTTCATTTCAGTGTTATTCTCAATGGCATACAACGTTTTGTGCCTAGGCGCTCGGCCCAACTTTTTAAATAAATTGTTGTTCCGAAGTTAAGTTTTTTGATTCAAAATTATTGTTGTTTCGAAGAAAGATCTTGGGCTGGCGCTTGAGGCACTGTTACCAGCATACTATTTTGGATCAATGTTTATCGGAATGCGAATTAATTCTTTAATTGGTGAACCATTTTCGTCACAAGCAGGCTTCCATTTTGGCATATTCGGAAAAGGTACCTTATCCTCAAACAATATATTTTGACCTTCTCTATTTGTTATCATTTGTTCAGTTACGCTGCCATCCTGTTCCACTACAAAAGTTATATACATTTTACCGAATCCGAATTGATCGTAGTCAATCATTGAGTAATCAAAATTTGACATTAAATACTTCAACATTTCTTGATGACCACCAATAAATTCAGCCGGACATTGATACAAAACAATTAAAGAATCTTCATTTTTTTGAACATTTTGTGCGTATGATATTGTCACGCTAACCACAAAAAATGGAAGTAATAAATATTTCATATTGTAATCTTATCAATAATTGATCCTTTCTATTTTCTTCATTTCACACATGATATGGGCAATCTGTACTGCTCATGGGTGGTGGTTATTGCTGGTAACGGTTTGGCGCTTGGCGCAGTGGCGGATTTCGGAGCACAAAACTGTCAATACACCACAAAAGTTGATGCGAGGTACAATGTTCAATTAACCACTGCACCCGCCATTGAGCCAAACGCCTGTTAGCACTCGTTTTTCTTTCGTTTTCTCTGTCAGTCAAGCTCATAACCCTGTTCTTTAAGTTCATTAAAGTCTTGCTCTGTTGATACTAAAGATTTTAAAAAGTTTTGAGTTGTCACCGCAGTTTTTGGATTTCCCATATCCTTTCTTACTTCAATTACAAGTTCTGCTAGTGCTTTCAAATTACTTTTTGTTTGAGAGTCTTTCTCCCAACGGAAAAAAGCAAATAGAACATTGTCATTACCGAAGATTATTAACTCCTTTTTTATATCAAGCATTTTGTCAATCAATTTTGAAGCATTTGTCGGTTGACCCTTTTTGACTTGTTTCAAAATGTCAAAAAACACTGTTAGTAGTTTGATATAAACTTCATATTTCTTGTCAGATAATTGTTTTTCAATTTGAAGTCTCCGCTCTTTTTCGTGTCGATATAACCAACCAATCCCACCTAAAATGAGAAGTAATATCGGAACAGCTATTTGAGAAAACAATTCCATTATTTCTTTTCAATTATTAAATGTTGTTGAATCGGGTTCTCAATTCCAAATTTCTTTAGTGAACCTTCATAGAACTCCCAATTATCTGAAACTTTTTGGTTAAAGTCTTCTATGTTTTTTTGAACAGTTGGGTTGCAGCTACCAAGTTGTAAAAGCTTTTCTAATGAACCCTTTTCTTCCAATGAAAGATAAATGTCAAAAATGTCACGTAAACGTTTTTTGTTATGAGCAGAGTTCAATTTTGAAATTATTATTCCTGCCCCGTCAAGAACATTAAAAGTGTTTCCATCAAATGTCACTGTCTCGAATAGTTCATTTGAATAAATTTCGTTACCGTATTGGATATTTATTGAAAGAATTGGTTTTACTCGAATGCCGTCTGTCACATCCAAATCCATAATTTCTACAAAGTCAACTTTATTCATTTTGCCTTCTGTCGGGTGTAAGAGGTCAACGTTGTATATGTATGTTTGACTTCCTAACTTAATTGCTCTACATAATTGAAAATCGTGTTTAGCACTAATGAAGTATCCATATTTTAAAAAGCGATTTAAAATTTCTTCCATATCGGATTTGGAATATTTTACCGGAAATAACAGGTCAACGTCTCTTGTTCCTGGGTGTCGGTCTGTATGTCTAATATACGGTCCCCAACCACCAACAAATATTATGTCCGAAACTGCTCCGTCAATAATTTCAGTTGATTCTCTTAAAAGTTGTTTTGCTCCGTCAAGTATATCTTGCATTATGTCTGTCTTTTAAAATGAGTGCTAACGTTCCCGGTGTAAGCGAAGGCAGCATATTCGAGTATGTACGTGCTG
Source organism: Crocinitomicaceae bacterium (assembly GCA_036825545.1). Lineage (GTDB taxonomy): Bacteria > Bacteroidota > Bacteroidia > Flavobacteriales_D > Crocinitomicaceae > M0103. The sequence continues at coordinate 40,456 of DAISYB010000030.1, forward strand.
CTTTTGCTTACACCGTGTTATGCGCAGATTTTTTTCAATCCGCTGAATCAATATTAAGAAAAAAAAATCGTAGTAAGCCAACCCGAAAGACAAATTAAGCCCCCAGTTTTTTCAATCCTGTTGAATTGCGTTTACATGTATGTAGACGATAGTTTGACGGATTGATAGAGTGGGTAGGATCAATTCTTTTAATCTCTTCATTCACCCATTTTGAAGTTCCATATCAAATTATGATTGTTTGACATTATCAAATTTTTCCATTAACTTCACTCTAAAGTCTGTCTGACGTCTCTACGTCACAAACACGCTGCGCGATGATTTGCACGGTATTTCCGTAACAGACTTTAAAAGTTAGGAATCATATTGATCCCTTCCTTAAAATGGGTGAATATCGATCTTTTTATTGATCCTATCCAATCGTAAAAAAATGGGGGCTTGGCTTTCGGGTTGCGCTTATTGCGCATAACGGCAGCGGGCTTGGCGGCGTGCCGACTTTTTAAAGTAAACCCAAGCACCG
>DAISYB010000031.1:0-36256 GCA_036825545.1 Crocinitomicaceae bacterium
GATCTACACTCACTTGGATCAGCGCTTCTTACGTGATGCTATTGTGAGTTTTCACCCCAGAAATATTGAGCATTGAACTTGAATTTGAAGATTTATTAATTCGACTGTCGCCTAAGGTACAATCTCGTCCTTTGATCACTCAGTCGTCAGATGAATCCACTGTGACTCTTAATCAAGTCAAAATCTTCGAATCTTCGAATCTGTAATCTTCAAATCAAGTCTGCATAGAGATCATAGTGATCCGCCTTGCGAATGCGTACATCGGCAAAGTCGCCAATTCTTACAAATCCATCGGTTTTTTTCAACAGCACTTCATTATCCACCTCAGGTGAATCGAATTCAGTTCGACCGATAAAATAATCACCTTCCACACGGTCGAACAGTACTTTGAACTCTTTTCCAACCTTTTGCTGATTCATTTCATATGATATTCCGGATTGCAGCTCCATGATCGCATCAGCACGTTCTTTCTTAATCTTCGCAGGGACATCATCTTCAAAGTTGAATGCGTGGGTATTTTCTTCGTGTGAATAAGTGAAAATCCCCAATCGATCGAAACGACTGCGCTCTACAAAATCGTACATTTCCTGAAAATCGGCTTCAGTTTCTCCCGGATAACCTGCAATCAAGGTTGTTCGTAGCGCAATTCCGGGAACTCTTTCGCGGATTTCAGCTATTAAGTCTTCCGTTTTTTCGCGCGTGATTCCTCTTCTCATAGCCTGGAGAATCTTTGTTGATCCATGTTGCAACGGCATATCCAAGTAATTGCACACATTATCCCGTTCATGCATTACATCCAAAACATCCATTGGGAATCCAGCCGGAAAAGCATAATGCAAACGGATCCAATCCATACCTTCTACATCAGCCAAACGATTCACCAAATCACTCAATGCTCTCTTTTTATATAGATCCAACCCGTAATAGGTAAGATCTTGAGCTATCAGCATAATTTCTTTTACACCTTTTGCCGCTAATCCTTTGGTTTGTGTCACTAAATCCTCAATAGATGTTGAGGCATGCTTACCGCGCATCAAAGGAATTGCGCAAAATGAGCATGGTCGATCACAACCTTCTGCAATTTTAAGGTATGCATAATGATTTGGCGTCGTCAACAAACGCTCTCCCACCAATTCATGCTTGTAATCTGCCTTGAGTGTTTTCAATAAACGTGGAAGATCCCTTGTTCCAAAATAAGCATCAACTTCCGGAATTTCCTTTTCCAAGTCATCTTTGTAGCGCTCAGACAAACAACCTGTCACGTAAACTTTATCAACCAAACCTTCCGACTTTGCTTCTGCATAGCGCAAAATGGTATCAATCGATTCTTGTTTAGCATTATCAATAAATCCACACGTGTTGATGATCACAATTTCAGCATCATCTTCAAGCGATTCATGCTCAACATTGAAGTTGTTCGCCTTCAACTGTGCCATCATCACCTCAGAATCAAAAAGATTCTTTGAACAACCCAAAGTAACTACATTTACCTTGTTCTTTTTGAGCGTTTTTGTTTTCATGCCGCAAAATTAGGGAAATTCAAGGTTTAATCCACAGATGTGCGCTATTGTTCCTTTTGTTTTAAGTGAATGGTATTATATTTGGGTTGCAAATCGAAAATGAAACCATGAAAACTTTATTAACCTGTTGCATTGCAGTACTGCTGTTCGGATGCAAAAGCAAAAAAAATAGTATGTCAGACGAAATCAGTAGTAATTCAGAAGGTGATAAACCAGTAAAGATTGCTGCTGAGATTGGTGATATGAACATGGAGTCTGCCCTGATTGAGATCACCGATGCACGTATTATTGGCAACACCTTATATTTGGACGTAGCTTACAGCGGTGGATGTAAAGATCATGAATTCAAGCTAATTGGATCCCCTATGATTGCTAAATCCCTCCCGCCAATTCGATCTATGAAATTGATCCACTTCAACAATGACGACAATTGTCGCGCTTATTTGATGCGTAAAATAGAAGTTGACTTACGTGAATTGGCCTATCAGAAAGAAAAAGGCAGTATCATTTATTTGACCTTAGATGGTTGGAAGGAACGATTAACCTATACATTTGAATAATGAAAATTGGAGTATTACTATCAGGATGCGGTGTCTACGACGGAGCAGAAATTCAAGAAGCTGTATTGACATTATTAGCGATTGATGAGATCGAAGCCACTGCAGTTTGCATTAGTATTGATTCAAATCAACATCATGTGGTGAATCATTTAACAGGAGAAGAAATGCCTGAAAAGAGAAACATGATGATTGAAGCAGCGCGAATTGCCAGGGGAGAAATAAAAGAAATCAGTACCATTTCACCTGCCGATATAGATGCTTTGGTAATTCCAGGTGGATTTGGAAGTGCAAAAAACTTCACCAGTTGGGCCTTTAATGGTCCGGATGGAACAATTGATCCAAAAGTAAAACTACTTATTGTCAACATGATCAATGTCGGCAAGCCCATTGCAGCACTGTGTGTTAGTCCGATCATCGTAGCAAAAGCACTTGAAGGATCATCAACTCATCCTCACATGACAATGGGGTCAGATCTTGAAAAGAGCCCGTATGACATTAAAGGATTTTCTTCGGGACTAGAATCTACAGGTGCGACAACCGAGATGAGGACGGTTCGTGAAATTGCCATTGATAAAGAAAATAAAATCGTTTCAGCTCCATGTTACATGATGGACGCATCAATATCAGAAATCAGAGAGAATATTCGTACGGCCATTGAAGCACTTCGCGATCTTATTTAACCTGAGTTCGAAATAACATGTTTTATCATCAATGAAATATACGCAGGATCAATCCCTGCGTTTTTTATTGTTAACAAAACATGAAGTTTTGTGAGAAAAAACGTAAGCGGAGTAGCATCCCTAAAACAGGGTATTTGTACCTTTGCACCACTCAAAAAGCGTAAGCTGAAATTAAAACGTATGAACGTATTTGGTAAACATGGTAAAAATGCCGATTTGAATGCTTCAATCGGTTTGAACAATCTTGGTACACAATTCTGGAATCTAAGTCCTGCTGAATTAGTTGAAGACACAATCATTCATGGGATGGGTGTGTTGACAGACACGGGAGCAATCGCAGTTGAAACCGGAGAATTTACCGGCCGATCTCCTAAAGATCGTTTCGTTGTTTGTGATGAAAACACAGAGAACACGGTATGGTGGGGTGATATCAACATAAAATTCTCTACTGAGAAGTTCGATGCACTTTACAACCGAATGAAAGCGTATTTAACAGGAAAGGACGTATATGTGCGTGACGCTTATGTTTGTGCTGATCCACGTTACAAAATGAACGTACGTGTGGTAACTGAATTCCCTTGGTCGAATATGTTTGCTTACAACATGTTCCTTCGACCAACAGAGGATGAACTTGAAAATTTTGCTGCAGATTGGCATATTGTATGTGCTCCTGGCTTCTTAGCTGATCCGGAGATTGATGGTACACGTCAACACAACTTCGCTATTCTTAATTTCACAAAGAAAATGATCATTATTGGTGGTACAGGATATACCGGTGAAATAAAGAAAGGAATTTTTGGTGTCTTGAATTATGTGCTTCCACATGAAAAGAATGTTCTTTCAATGCACTGCTCTGCAAACATCGGAAATGAAGAACATGATACTGCTATTTTCTTTGGACTTTCCGGAACTGGAAAAACAACCCTTTCATCCGATGAAAATCGTAGATTGATCGGAGATGATGAGCACGGTTGGGCAGACGATTCAGTTTTCAATTTTGAAGGCGGATGTTATGCTAAAACGATCGATCTTTCTAAAGAAAAGGAACCGCAGATTTACGACGCGATTAAGTTTGGAGCGATCTTAGAAAATATTGGTTTTGTTGAGGGCTCATCAACGCCGGATTATACTGATGGTTCGATTACTGAGAACACGCGTGTTTCTTACCCAATTCACCACATTGACAACATTGCTGAACCATCAATAGGAAATTCGCCTAAAAATATTTTCTTCCTTACAGCTGATGCATTTGGAGTAATCCCTCCTATCTCGCGTCTTACAAAAGAACAAGCAATGTATCACTTCATGTCCGGATACACTGCAAAAGTAGCTGGAACAGAAGTAGGCATCACAGAACCAACAACAACGTTTTCCGCATGTTTCGGTGCGGCATTCTTGCCTTTGCATCCTGCAAAATATGCGAAATTACTTGGTGAAAAATTGGATAAAAATCCAGATGTTAAGGTCTGGTTGATCAATACCGGATGGACAGGTGGATCATACGGAACAGGTAGTCGTATGAAACTAGCTTATACGCGTGCCATGATCACCGCTGCTATTACTGGGAAATTGGACAATGTATCTTTTGATAGGTTACCAATTTTTGAACTTGCGATTCCAACTTCATGCGAAGGTGTTCCTTCGGAGATCTTGAATCCAAGAGAAACATGGGCAGACAAAACGGCATACGATGAAACAGCGAATAATCTAGCTGGTAAATTCGTGAAAAACTTCGAGAAATTTGCTGCTGAAACGAGTGCGGAAATTCTTGCTGCTGCCCCAAAGGTAATGGCATAAGAAAATAGGTTTAAAAACTAAAAAAGGCTGTCGAAAGACAGCCTTTTTTAGTTAAAATAAATGACTACGCTATGGTTTCCTTAACCAACCGCGCTTGATGAAGAACATAAACAAACCAATTGCCAATATGAACATCAACGCTACCACAATGAAATAAGCGTACTCATATTCCAATTCCGGCATGTATTTGAAGTTCATCCCATAAACACCTACTATAAAAGTTAATGGTATAAAAATGGAACTTACGACAGTTAGTATCCTCATAATTTCATTCATGCGCTGCCCCTGCTTCGCATAGTACAAATTGGCCATCCCTTCAAGAATCTGTTTGTTCGCATCAACTTCCTCTAAGACCGCCATACAATTATCCTTTAGATCAGCAAAGTAATGATGGTTGGTTGGATCCAGAAATGGACTCTGCAATTTTTCCAATTGAAACGTTACTTCTTTGAGAGGCTGTACAATCTTTCTTAACTCAATAAGTCGTCTTTTTTGAAATTCAATATGCTTGAGTGTATCTGATTCGGGCATACGGATCAAGCGCATCTCAAGGTCCTGAATCTTATCTGTAATATCTTCTAAGACCTCAAAATAATTATCCACGATTGCATCCAACATTCTGAACAACAAGAAATCTGCACCTTTTGATCGAATTTTCCCTCTCTTCTTCTCGATGCGATCACGCACATCTGTAAAGTGGTCAGAACTTCTCTCTTGGAAGGATATCAAATAATTTTTACCCAAAACAAAACTAATTTGCTCCTGCTTCAACACCACATTCGAATTATCGATAGGTAATGCAGAGCGAATTGAAAAGAACATATAGTTTGGATATTCTTCAAGTTTTGGTCGACGTTTCTCTATATAGATATCCTCAACAGTTAAACGCTCCAAGTTTAAGTTTGCACATAATTGATCAATTGATTCCCGATCATCCTTGTTGTGAAAATTCAACCAGGAAACGTAATCAGGATCCAACTCATTCAAGTTAAATGTTTGTGCAAAATGAGATGCCTCATCACGTGTGACCATGAAAAAATCATAATCGTACTTAAATAACTGACAAGTTGCTTGTGCTTCCATGATCTTCTTAATAATAGTTGAAATTACATTTCTTTCATCAAATACTTATACAATTCGACCATACACATGATATCGTATTTGAAAACTTTCTCATCCGGTGTATGCACATTATCTTCCGGCGCACCAATAAAACACCAGTCTATCAGTAAATCACTTTTCTGTAACATAGTACCATCACTTCCACCAGCAGACTCCACTTCTAACTGAAACTTTACTCCTGATTTTTTGGCTAGTGAAATTATCCTATTCAGATACGAGCGACGAGGAACACCACTATCTCTCATCGATATTGCAACGCCTCCTCCATGTTTTACACCTGATGTTACCCAGGTAATATCCGAAATCAATGCTTGCCGTAACTTGAATCGCTGGTACAAGTAGTTTGCGCAAAAAGCAACCGTATTTCCTCCATGTTCCTCGTAAGTTGAAAATACAATGGCGCCATTCTCTAATGTTTCTGAAACCTTTAATGCTGACCAAACTCCTAAACGGTTATCTAAGTAGGGAGATTGAATATACTCGTCTGTTTCTCTGAAATTTGGTTTGAATGTCAGAATCGTCCCTCTATCCAATTCACGATCCAATACATACTTCAGTTCCTTATTCCCATCCGGATCCTCGATTACCATCAATTCGGTCTCTACTTCACCCTGACTATCTGCGCCAACCAATTGCATTCCTTCAATCGTTCGCGGGCCACCAATCTTGATCAATTCTTTCTCGTAACCAGATGTAAACCCGATCGTGTCCAAATGCGCATAAATCGCAGTACGCGGCACTCCAAAAACCAAGATCAAACAATCCTGAAAGTCATCTCCATAGATCAATTCCGGCTGAACTTTCCATGTGGATGCATTTTCCTTTACATATTGAATTACAAAATCTCGTACTCCCTGTTCATCACCGGATGCTCCTCGTAATTCGATCAATTTCCTCAACAATTCCATTTAAAAAACGGCTTTAGAATTTATATTCACCCCTTCAATATTACCCATTTCTTCGTGAAAATATTCCACTATCCTTAGTGGCACCATCAGATCAAGTGAACATTGCAATTGAAAATCAGGATTAATCACTTCAAGTCCTAAGGATTTAACCACTCTCATAACATCCGGCATCTCGTTGTAGCTAAATTCAAGATGGAACTGTTCATGCAACTCCTTCTCAACGATCTCACCATTGTCAATGGCTTCACGAGCGGCTGTTTTATAGGCATGAATCAAACCTCCCACTCCCAATTTGGTTCCGCCGAAATAACGCACTACTCCAACCAATACATTGGTCAGGTCTACTGACTGAATCTGACCAAGAATGGGTACACCTGCAGAATTATTGGGCTCACCATCGTCATTGGTCCGAAACACTTTTTTGTCCGCACCAAATCGATAGGCATAACAAACATGACGCGCTTGATGGTGCTCCTTTCTCCATGCATTCAAATACTCTTTTGCTTCTTCCTCAGAGTAACAAGGAACAGCATAAGCAATAAATTTTGAACCTTTCTCTTTGTAAAGACCCTCAGATAATCCGTTAAGCGTTCTGTATGAATTCACAGTCCTCTTAAATAAAAAAACGCTTATTCAGCGTCTTTTTTCTTGATAGCTGGTTTTGATGAATTGTCTATATCATCTTTCATTCGATTCCCTACAAAAGTCCCTGTAATGATCTGCTCTTGAAACTCTTTCATTCCACCTGGTGAATGCGGCATGAGGATGGATGAATTTTTCGAATTCGCCCCGATGTCTTTAATTGTATCAAAGTACTGTGTCATCAATACAAACTGCATGATTTCCTCATGGGTAACGGTCTCCAACGATTTTTTAAAATCTTCAACAGACTCCTTAAATCCACGTACAATTTCCAAACGCTGTTTTGCGATACCTTCTCCTGAGAGACGTTTCGATTCTGCTTCAGCTTCTGCCTCTTTAATGATCTTGATCTTCTTCCCTTCTCCTTCTTCCAATGCAGCCTCACGATCACGTTTAGCAGCATTAATTCTGTTCATGGCATCTTTTACCTTGTGATCAGGATCGATGTCAGTGATTAGGGCTTTCAAAATATGATAACCATACTCATCCATGCTGTCATGAATGTTACGCTGAACGGCAAGAGCGATATCTTCCTTCTTCGCAAAAACATCGTCTAAGTCCAAACGAGGTACCTCAGCACGCACGTCATCAAACACATAAGAGGCAATCTGGTTTCTCGGATTGTCCAATGAATAATACGCTTCCCGCACCTGATCCTTACCCACGCGAAACTGAACAGAAACTTGTAAATTCACGAAAACATTGTCTTTTGTTTTGGTTTCCACCGTCACATCCAATTGTTGAACACGCAAATTAATTGTAGCAGCTTTGCGGTCAATGAAGGGAATCATCAAACTAAAACCTGAACTGGCTATTCGGTTAAATTTGCCCAGTCGCTCTACAACTACTGACGTCGCTTCGCGAACGATAATAATAGATTTCAAGAGCAGCACCACGCCTAATGCTCCTAAAATTAGCGTTGTTACCATTTGTCCATCTTGCATACTGTAAATTTTAAGTAATTAAAAAATGAAAGGCTGTCCCATTTGAGACAGCCCTTTGAAATCTTATTGTATAGTCAGCTTCTTCTCAAGATCTTCGAGATAGACTCTGAACTGTTTATCGGTTTCTGAGAGATTCATGACTGTTCGACATGCATGAAGTACAGTCGCGTGATCTTTTCCTCCACAATGTGCCCCGATGTTTGCCAACGAAGACTTTGTCATCTTCTTAGAGAAATACATGGAAATCTGTCTTGCCTGCACCACTTCACGCTTACGTGTTTTGGATTTAAGCATTTCAATCGGTAAGTCGAAGTAGTCACACACCACCTTCTGAATGTATTCAATCGAAACTTCACGAGCAGTGTTCTTCACGAACTTGTCCACCATTTGTTTTGCAAGTTCGAGCGTAATTGCCTTTTTATTAAGCGATGCTTGAGCAAGCAAGGTATTCAAGGCTCCTTCCATTTCACGAATATTCGTATTGATGGAATAAGCAAGGTATTCTACTACTTCATTTGGCAATTCAATGCCATTACCGTACATCTTCTTTTGCAGGATCGCAATACGTGTCTCCAAATCAGGTGCACTAAGGTCAGCCGACAATCCCCATTTGAAACGCGACAATAGACGTTGCTCCATTCCCTGCATCTCTACCGGTGGCTTATCAGAAGTCAAAATGATCTGCTTTCCGTTTTGGTGCAAGTGATTGAAGATGTGGAAGAATACATCCTGCGTTTTTTCCTTCCCAGAAAAGAACTGTACATCATCAATGATCAAAACGTCGATCATTTGGTAGAAATGAATGAAATCATTTGTTGTTTGGTTCTTGATCGCATCAATGAATTGATGTGCGAATTTCTCTGAACCAACATAAAGAACCGTTTTATTTGGGAATTGATTCTTAATAGAGATTCCGATTGAATGCGCTAAATGTGTTTTACCCAATCCTACTCCACCGTAGATCAACAACGGATTAAAAGCCGTTCCACCCGGTTTGTTCGCAACCGCATAACCCGATGCACGAGCCAGACGGTTACAATCGCCTTCAACGAAATTGTCAAACGAATAGGAAGGATTCAAATTAGAATCCACATTCACTTTCTTTAATCCAGGAATAATAAATGGATTACGAATCTGATTTTCACCTAGGTCAATTGGCATAGAAACTGGCGCATTCTTAAGCGACTTTTTGTTCAATGCCGGCAATTTAACCGTGTAGGGTGTCGAATTGGTTGAGTTATTTTCCATCACGATGCTATACTCCAACGCACCTTCAGGACCCAACTCCTTCTTGATAACTTTCTTCAATAACGTAATGTAATTCTCTTCTAACCACTCGTAGAAAAAATGCGAAGGAACTTGAATGGTCAGCACATTACCCTCAAGTCTAACAGGAACAATTGGCTCAAACCAAGTTTTGAAAGCTTGAAGTGAAATATTGTCTTTAATTACCTTAAGACAAGCATTCCATACAACTTCATGATTGTTACTCATCGAAAAAAATCTTTTAAGTTTATATAATGGTTTTGTCACATTTGCCGATAAATTCGGCTAATGATACAGTTGGCTCATTCAACGGAGCAAATATTCTCATAAAAAAGTTTAAAAAAAAATGAAATAGGGGTTGACTTTTTGAAAAGTTTTACTTGTTAATTAATTAATTCGTTGATTAAAATTTTCAAGTGATTTAGCACGAATGAATTAACCCAACTCACCTCTATCAACCCTGCACGACTTCTTTTTTTTGCTTAACGAAGATACGACATTTTTATTGACAATCCTATTGATATTTGCTTAATTTTACTAGAAGAGAAAGCACGGAAGCATGCAATACAGTTTCATACAAAACACAAAATTAAGAGTTCGTTACGGCGAAACAGATCAAATGGGATATTGTTATTACGGAAATTACGCACAATACTTTGAAGTTGGCCGCGTTGAGGCGCTACGTTCTGTTGGAATGAGTTACAGAAACCTGGAGGAAAATGGAATAATGTTGCCCGTATCTGAATTTCATGTGCATTATCTAAGTCCGGCTAAATACGATGATGAATTAAGTATATCCACTAAGATCGCATCTGTAACAGGCCCTAGAATACTGTTTGAATATGAAATCCGAAATCAAGACAATAAATTGATCTCTACAGCGAGTACTACCCTCGTTTTTGTCAAGAAAGAAACGATGCGCCCTACTGCACCTCCTTCAGAATTCATAGACCTGTTAACTCCATTTCTACTAAGTGATGAGACCTAATTTTTATTTCAAGCCTTTCAACGAAGAAGATCTTCGTGAAATGACAACCCTACGTGAAGGAGAATTAAAACTCGGACAAACTATTGGTTGCTCAATCGATGAGGAGCACATCAACTATGTTGTTGTTGGAATTGCGGAATCTATCGGCCCACAAGCCAATTTAGGAAACAGCGGTTCTGAAAACGCATTTGATGCCTTTCTAAAACGCTTCCTAAACATGCAATCGAACGAGTTCTATGATGGGTCTGACACTGCTATTTATGGTAAAATCGTTCAGAATTGCAGCTTCGAAACAATCGATGAAGCCCGAAAACTGACTGCTGAATTGGACACCTTAGTTGAAGAAACAATAACTACAATTCTCCTGAAAGGCAAAATCCCCATTGTAATTGGTGGCGGACACAACAATGCCTTCCCAATTATTGCAGCCAATTTCAAGATCCTAAGAGAAGAAATCGCTGTACTAAATCTTGATCCACATGCTGATTGCAGAAAACTTGAAGGTCGACACAGCGGCAACCCATTCTCCTACGCCTTTGCAAATGGATACCTTGATACCTATACCGTTCTTGGACTCCATAAATCTTACAACAGCTCATTTCTTCTAGACTTTTTGATCGAAAACAACTTTAGTTTCACATTCTTTGACGATTACATTGATCATCCTGATTTATTAGTTAACGACATTCAAAAATATAGTGCACTTTTTGAAGAGTATCCACATGTAGGAATTGAACTCGATATGGACGCGATTCAAAACATGCCGTCATCCGCTTTCTCACCAAGTGGAATAACATTGGAAGCAGCACGTTTTTACATCAAAACTGCAAGTCAAAATCCCAATCTACGCTATCTTCATATTCCAGAGGGAGCCCCTTGCACTACTCATGAAGAAAAAATAGTTGGAAAAGCTTTAGCCTACATTGTTTGGGATTTTCTGGAAGCAAGAAATAATATATCTCTCTGATACAACTGAAATGGTATTGAATTCGTTATATTTAAAGTATGCAGCTTGAGTTTGACGGTAAAATATCAATTCGTGAATTTATGGGATCATTTTTTCCCACTCAGTTGATATTAGGCCATTTAAAGTACAACCTCATTTCTCTTTTTTATTGGGCACTCCTTTTCGCTATCGTAGCTGATTCCTTTGGAAGCGCATTTGGTGTTCCATTTTTGTTTTTTTCACCAGAATACCTTGGAGGTGTAAACGGCTGGGCATTTTACCTAGTTGGATTTAGTTTTGGTGGATTTACGATGGCGTTTAACACTTACAGCTACATTAAACTTGGCCCACGCTACCCATTTCTTGCCGCCGTTTCCCGTCCATTTTTTAAATTTTGCATCAACAATGGTCTTATCCCCATTGGCTTCATTGTATTTTATCTGGTTCAAATGATTCAGTTTCAATTAACTGAAGAATTAGCTGGCGGGATAGACGTTCTTTACTATACCTCGGTATTTTTAGGCGGCTTCCTTTCTTTTATTGCACTTTCGATTTTTTATTTCTTTCCAACAACAAAAGACAGCATACCCACTCAGTCTTCAGAACAATCATCCAATCCTATCTCATCCGTTGTAAACAGACAACAGAAATGGTATGACTACTTCCGATCTGAACGCAAAAAAAGGTATATCTATATTGGAAAAAGATTTAAGCTATATCAAAGCCGTACGGTTACCCATCTTGATCAAGAAGTCATTGAACGTGTTTTCGCACACAACCGAATCAATGCAACAATATTCGAAATTCTTACCATTACTTCATTTTTGATCATGAGTTTCTTTAAAGATCATCCTACAATGGAGTTTCCGGCTGCCATGAGTATTGTTTTGTTACTCACATTGATCCACATGATCTTTAGCTTTCTAATGTCTTGGTTTCATCGATGGACTTACCCGATCATCATTGGAGTTTTCCTTACAATGAACTATTTGAGTACCCGATCCGAATTATTTAAATATACAAACTACGCATATGGCTTGGATTACAGTCCGTCTAAACGACCGGCATTCAGTATCAAAACAATTCGTGCCAACGCAGCCAACAACGATGACACTGCCAGATCCAGAGCAAATTACATTGATATATTAGGCAATTGGAAAGTTCGATCAAAGGAAAACAAACCCAAACTCATTATTGTCAATACATCAGGTGGTGGATCACGAAGTGCGCTATGGACATTAACCGTTCTCCAAAATTGTGACCAGGAAACCAACGGCAAACTCACAAACCATATTCAAATGATTACCGGCGCATCCGGTGGAATGGTTGGAGCGGCCTATTTCAGAGAACTTTTATTGCGAAAAAGAAATGGAAACATCACCGACCTATACGCAAAAGAATATAGAGAAAATCTAGGGAATGACCTTTTAAACAAATTGGCTTTTTCAGCTTCTACAAACGACCTTTTTGCACGAATTGAAACATTTGAAGACAACAAAAACTTCTACACAAAGGATCGGGGCTATGCCTTCGAAGAACATTTACATGAAAATACGAAAGGAATCTTACGCCATCGATTAGGTTACTATACTGAACCGGAATACTTGGCAAAAATCCCTGTTATGATCTTTAGCCCTACCATTGTGAATGATGGAAGACGACTGCTCATCTCCTCCCAATCCATGCACTTCTTAACTGAAAATTATGCCAACAACGATCAAATCACCAACTCCTATGGTGAAATTGATTTTCAAACATTTTTCAAAAATAATTATCCACAAGGCATGCGTTTTTCGAGTGCCTTAAGAGCTAGCTCCACTTTTCCCTTCATAATGCCAATGGTAACAATGCCAACCTATCCGGAAATGCAGGTAATGGATGCCGGAATTCGTGACAATTACGGCATGAAAACAACAGTCAATTTTCTGTTTCAAATGCAAGAATGGATCACTCAGAACACAAGTGGGGTAATCATTTTACAAATTCGTGACACTAAAAAAATCCTGAATAACGAAAGTTACGATAAAGTTTCTTTTTTAGACAAAATCACTCTTCCATTCGGGAATATGTACAGCAATTTCACGCTCACCCAAGACTTTGATCAAGATCAGCTGTTACAAGCTGCCACAAAAAATCTGGATTTTCCGGTCGACGTAATTGGATTTAATTTGCGTGAAAAAAGAGGGGATCGAATTTCATTGTCTTGGCACCTAACTAAACGTGAGAAAACAAAAATTAATGATGCATTCGGTAGTGCCAGCAACCAAGAATCACTAAAACGACTCATACGATTGTTAAAATAAATCGGGCTTAAGCTTTTGCCTGAGCCTATTTCTTTTGAGAATATTCCACATTCTCAACGGATACCACACGATCAATTAAGGTACACCCCTCAGGTTGCATGGCTCTACTTGGTGAATAATTAAACGTTATCCGTATTCCATCTGATTTGAATTTCTCATCCAAGTTTACCGGGTACAGACGCAATGTCTCTCCTTCAATTACAGTTTCAATCAAGACAGGACACCCTTTGATAGACACATAGACGATTCCACTTAACTTGCCATCTGAAGCTATTGTTTCAGTTGACTTATTCTCTGTTGAAAGCTCTTTACTTGTCCCACAAGCTGAAAGACCTACTAAAGCCAGAATGATAAAAATGCTTTTCATTTCGAATAATTTGAAGACTACTTGTTAAAATCATACCAAAAGTGAAGATAATATTTCGAAAAAGGCTTGAGGTCGATCTACAAAAAAAGAGACCTCTTGCGAAGCCTCCCTTTTCTTAACCTGTAGATGTTAATAATTGATCCGTATCATCCAAAACGTAGGTTTAATCAAAAGGTTTCAATAAAAAAGACATTAATTAACATTTTAACATGGATAAAGAGAATCAGTGTCCTAAAAATAAGGTGTTCAGACAGAATACATTTGTTGAGCATGAAAGCTCCAAATAAGATCATGGCTTTAATTCGATTAATGGAAGATCCCGATGAAGGAATCTTTGAGCACGTGCGTGACCAACTTCTGAAATATGGATCGGATGCTATTCCGTACTTGGAAAATTCATGGGAAAACGAAGATTACGGCCTTATTTTTCAGTCCCGCGTTGAAAATCTCATTCACGAAATTCAATTCGAAGAAGTTCAAAAGCAACTTATGAGCTGGGTTGAATCGCCTGAAAAGGACCTTTTGCGAGGGGCAATCATCATCGCCAAGTATCAGTATGCCGGATTGGATGAATCAGCGATACATGAAGTGATTCAACAATTGCGTCGTGATATTTGGTTGGAGTTAAACGATAATATGACCGCCTTTGAAAAGGTCAAGATCTTTAACAAAGTTTATTTTGGTATTTACAATTTTCACGGTGATGCAAAAAATTTCCATTCACCGATGAATTCCTTTATCAACACTGTGATTGAATCACGAAAAGGAAATCCACTCAGTCTTTGTTTGATCTATAGCATTGTTGCACAATCATTGGATCTTCCAATTTACGGTGTAAACCTACCCAATCATTTCATTTTGGCCTATATGGATGAAAATGGCGCAGGTCAATTCATGAAAGAAAAAAACGAATACGGCGTACTATTCTATATTAACCCTTTTTCAAAAGGTGCTCTACTCGAAGCAAAGGATATTGAAGAGTTTTTAGCTAGCTTAAATCTCACTAATGAACGCAGTTTTTTCGAACCATGCTCGAATTCCGATATCTTACGTCGAATGCTCACCAATCTCATCTCCTCATTCCAACAAGTAGGCAACGCCGAAAAAGTAGAGGAATTGACAAAATTGAGGAATATACTTGTCTGAGCGTAATCTTCTTGTGTCACTTCAATTCACAGTGTAAATTGAACTTTTTCAATTCATTGAACAATTCATTACTCGGATTGACCTTCAGTGATCGAGCAGGCATTTGAACTTCAATACCATCCAAAGGATCAAAAACGGTGAAATTCAACGCACACTTACCATTGTGATCATTAAAAAGCTTATGCAAGTCCGTGATCATGGATTGAGTTAATTCCTTTGAAGACACTTTGATATTGACAGAATTCGCCTTTAACTCACGCAAATCCTGTAACATTTCAATCGAACTTACCACAAACTCCAATTCGTTTCTTCTCAGTGGAATTTCAATTCGTCCACGAATAGCCACAAAAATGTTTTGTTGCAAAAAATGCTTGAATTTCAAATAATTCTCTCGCCAAAGAAACAGTTTGAATGAATCGGTATAATCTTCCAAAATAATTGTTCCAAATGGATCCCCATTCTTAGTGAATCGGTGCTCAGCCTCAGCAACAATTGCAGCAATCAGCACTTCACGTCCTTTATAGCTCTGCATGTCGTTCAACATAGCAACATTCCCATTGCAAAAAGCATCTATTTCCATTCGAAAATCATCCAAAGGATGACCTGAAATAAACATTCCAATTACCTCCTTCTCACGCTTGAGTTTATACATACTACTCCATTCTGCAGCTTTTGGAACTTCTGGCTCAGGCATTTTTGTACCACTTGCCTCACCAAACATGGAAACTTGTGATGAAGATTCATTTTCTTGGAATGACGCCCCGAAACGAATAATATTTTCAAGGAAAATTCGCCCCGAACTGTCCTCTTGAAAATATTGTGCACGATGCACGCTTTTAAATGAATCGAATCCACCGGCATAAGCTAAACTCTCAAAAGCTTTTTTGTTGCATGCACGTAAATTCACACGTTTTGCGAAGTCGAAAATGCTCACAAAAGGACCATTCTCAGTTCTTTCCTGAATGATATTTTCCACCGGAGCACTCCCCAATCCTTTAATCGCACCCAAGCCAAAACGAATTGCTCCTTCTTTGTTCACGGTAAAATTGTACTTAGATTCATTCACATCCGGACCCAAGACGGGGATGCCCATTCGCTTGCACTCCTCCATGAAGAAAGACACTTGTTTAATGTCATTCATGTTGTTCGAAAGAACAGAAGCCATGTACTCGGCCGGATAATTAGCCTTTAAATATGCGGTCTGATATGCAATCCAGGCATAACACGTCGAATGCGATTTATTGAAGGCGTATGAGGCAAAAGCCTCCCAATCCTTCCAGATCTTTTCCAAGCTATCGACATCATGTCCTTTTTCTGCGCCGCGTTCAAGGAAAGCTGGTTTCATTTTATCAAGAACATCCTTCTGCTTTTTACCCATTGCTTTTCTCAAGGTATCAGCTTCACCTTTAGTGAATCCAGCCAACTTTTGAGAGAGCAACATTACCTGCTCTTGGTAAACCGTAATTCCGTATGTTTCTTTTAGATACTCTTCACAGTCATCCACATCATAAACAATCGCCTCCTCACCGTGTTTTCGCTTGATAAAAGAAGGAATATACTCCAAAGGCCCCGGACGATATAAAGCATTCATGGCGATAAGGTCTGCAAAAACGGTAGGTTTTAACTCCCGCATGTATTTCTGCATTCCGGGAGATTCATATTGAAAAATCCCTACTGTCTCACCTCTCTGAAACAACTCATATGTCGGAATATCATCAATTGGAAAGGAATCCGGATCCAATTCTTCGCCCTTAGTCTCTTTGACGTTTTTAACCGCATCCTTGATCAAGGTAAGGGTCTTCAAGCCAAGAAAGTCCATTTTTAGTAGACCAGCCGATTCCGCAACAGAATTATCGTATTGCGTACAATACATTTCAGAATCCTTCGCTGTCGCTACCGGAACGAAATTCGTAATGTCATCCGGAGTAATGATAACCCCACAAGCATGAATTCCGGTATTTCGAACCGATCCTTCCAGTTTCTTTGCTTGACGAATTACAGTGGCAGACAGATCATTCCCTTCAGCCAAGGCTTTCAATTCCTTGGCTTTATTGATCTCCTCTGTATTGTTCTTTAATTTATCCGCAAGTGCAGCATCATCCAACGCAAATAGTTTCGACAATGAAATATCGGGAACCAACTTTGCCAAACGATCTGCTTCTTGTAAGGGAAGATCGAGTACCCTTGCAGCATCACGAATAGACGACTTTGCAGCCATTGTACCGTACGTAATAATCTGTGCCACCTGATTGGCGCCATACTTGTTGATCACCCACTCAATAACTCTTCCACGCCCTTCATCATCAAAATCAATATCAATATCGGGCATTGAAACCCTATCCGGGTTTAAAAAACGCTCGAAGAGCAGATCATACGCGATCGGATCAACATTCGTAATTCCGGTGCAATACGCAACTGCTGAACCAGCTGCCGATCCACGACCCGGTCCCACGGAAACCCCCATTTCACGCGCTGCACGACAGAAATCCTGAACAATCAAGAAATATCCCGGATATCCTGTTCGTTCAATAGTGGCTAATTCAAAATCAATGCGTTCTCGAATCTCATCCGTGATCTCCTTATATCGTGCCTTTGCGCCTTCATAAGTAAGGTGACGCAGGAAGTTATTCTCTCCTCTCTTCCCTCCATCTTCCTTGTCTAATGGATCTTGGAACTCCTCAGGAATATCAAATGCAGGCAACAGTACTTCTCTCGCTAAACCATAAGGTTCACACTTATTTAAGATCTCCTCAATATTCTCAATTGCTTCAGGAAGATCAAGAAATAGTTCCTTCATTTCTTCAGATGACTTGAAGTAATATTCCTCATTATCCAAACCGTATCGAAAACCTCGACCTCGACCTTTAGGCGTCGAGACTAACTCACTGTCTTTTACACACAATAAAACGTCATGTGACACAGCGTCTGCTTTGTCTAGGTAATAGGTATTGTTCGTTGCCACCAATTTAACCCCGTGCTTTTGACCAAATTTTATTAAGGTTTCATTGACACGATTTTCATTCTCTTGTCCGTGACGCATTACTTCCAGGTAAAAATCGTCACCAAACTGCTCTTTCCACCACAACAAGGCCTCTTCAGCCTGACTTTCTCCTACATTTAGAATGAGATTTGGAATTTCACCATACAGATTCCCTGAAAGAACGATAAGATCCTCTTTGTATTTCTCAATGAGTTGTTTATCTATCCTCGGCACATAATACATTCCTTTGGTATAGGCAAACGATGACAATTTCACCAAATTATGATATCCCTTTTTATTTTTCGCTAAAAGCACAATTTGGTAACCATTGTCCTTTTGGGTTTTATCCTCGTGATTTCTGCACACATTGAATTCACAACCAATTATTGGCAACAATTCTTTTTTATCAAAAGACTCCCCATTTTCAATTGCTTTCTCTCGCTCTGCTTTTACCGATTTGTTGTAGGAAGAGACAGCTTTCTCAAAATGAAAAGCAGCCATCATATTTCCAGTATCTGTAAGCGCAACAGCAGGCATATTCAACTCAACCGCCTTCTTAACCAATCCGGAAACATCGATAGTTGACTGAAGTATAGAAAACTGAGTATGATTGTGCAAATGGGCAAACGGTGCAGCCTCCAAACGAATGCGGACATCGTCATCCACAGCTGAAACCGTCGAATACGATTGGTCCACCGTTTTTAACTTTGCACTTTCTTCTTTAAGGTTGAGATGTTTTAAACCCCATGTACCAATGGGTGCCGGATTGAACGATCTAAAATCCTCAATATAGGCATCCGTTTGTTGCAATTGATCAAGGGAAAAACTGCCTATTCGAATCAACTCCAGAAAACAGCGCGTTGTAGCCTCAACGTCAGCGGTTGCGTTGTGGGCCTCATCGAATTTTACATTGAATAAGTGATTGTGTAATTCTGATAGTGTTGGTAATTTGAATCGACCTCCTCTTCCACCTGGTAATTGACACATGTTGGCGGTAACTTCGGTACAAGTATCGAGTACCGGTATTTCCAGCATGGTTGTTTCTGCGTTCAGACGAACGAATTCACACCCGGCAACATTAATATCAAAGCCAACATTATGACCAACAACAAATTTAGCTTTAGCCAGCGCGTTATTAAATTGATTGAGAACATCTTCAAGCGGTTCTCCATACTTTGCGGCAAGCTCGGTAGAGATTCCATGTACCGATTCAGCATCGTAAGGAATATCAAATCCATCCGGACGCACAAGAAAATCCTTATGTTCGATTAGCTCACCTTTCTCATCATGCAATTGCCAGGCAATCTGAACCACTCTTGGCCAGTTGCTGGTATCTGTAACAGGAGCTTTGAAATCACGTGGTAAACCAGTGGTTTCCGTATCGAAAATAATGTACATAAGTCCGGGAAATTCTGAGGACTAAAGTTAACTAAAAAGAAGACGTTAATGGAAGAATTTTATCAACAATAATTGGCTATTGCCGGGGTTCAACATAGACCTTGAAACGTACTTTTTCAGTTTCTTTCTTAGTGTTCGTATGAAGAATAATGGTTCGATCCTGGTAAAAATTTCTTCCTTCCGTATCGAAGGTAATTTTTATAGTTCCTTTTTGACCGGGCTGGATAGGATCTTTAGGTAAAACCACTTTGGTACAGCTACACGAAACGGTATAACTGGAAACTAGCAATGGTGCTTTTCCTGAATTGGTAAATTCAAAGGAGTGTTCTAATAATTGACCTTCCTTTGCTTTTGGGAATTTATGTAGAGGGGACTTAATACTAAATTCCGCCAGCTGACCGAAGCCAGTGGCGGAACTCAATGCTAATATTATGATCGCGAATAAAAGCCTCATCTTAGTTATTTGCCGGAACTCCGGAATTGTTCACTGGTGCACCACCTTCGGGAGCTGGAAGAACATTTCCTTTGATTCTCAACACTTTTGTTGGTTCGTTCACTGCGTTTGAAGTGATCGTAACACTTTTATTGATTGCACCAGGACGTTTTGTGTCATATTTCACAGTGATTTTCCCTTTTGCTCCCGGAGCGATCGGCTCTTTAGGCCATTCAGGAACGGTACAACCACAAGATCCTTTTGCATTAGATATGATCAATGGAGCGTTTCCTGTATTTTTAAATTCAAAAGTACACGTACCATCGGCACCATACTTTACGGTTCCGTAATCGTGCGTTTCTTTTGTGAATTCTACCTTTGGACCAGATTCTACTTGAGCTGTTGCCTTATTGAAAGCGAAAACTGCAACCAGCATCATCATCATTGTAAATACTACCTTTTTCATAATTTCCATTTTTTAGGTTCCTTTTGGTCAAAGTTAAAGCAAGAATAAGACCAAAATTTCATTTTAACACATCGTTAACAGGCTTACTTTTTGGAGATCATTTCCATCTGTTTGTCAATGTATTGATCAAAATTTAAGTGATTGTATTTCAATCGTTCCTGAATGCCTTTTCGCTTTTCTTTATCCATTCCGGGGTTCTCTTTCAATAACTTCTCATAGTAAAAGCGAACCTTAGCAGAATCTCTTGGTTGCATAAAAATATCATAACTCGAACCAATACTTTCCAAGACCATCGCCCGATTAACGTAATCCGGGTACTTTTCCAGTAAGGTGTCAGCATATTGAATGGCACGAATATGCACATTCATACCGGAATACACCATGTGAACTTTATCCAGACACTCAGCTGCAAGCGGATCTTCCGGATAGTTATAGTAATAATCAAGTAAGCGATTGATGTATTCAATCCGCGTTAAATTCGGGACTTGTTTCACCTGATCAAGATTTGCCTGAAGATTTCGAAGTGAATCTTCCATGTATTTGATCTTTTCCACTAATGCTTCTTTCGTAGGCTTTTCCGTTTCTGATGTCTCTTTCGATTCTCCACCGCACGAATACACCATCATCGAAGCTGCAACAAAAATTAAAAAACTGTACTTCATACTGTTCTGAATTTATCTTCCTTTTTTAACCAATGGAAATTTCATTTTATAATCAACACTCACCTCTCCTTTTGAAATAATCTGAAGCCTTTTCTGCAACAAACGACGTTTGAATGGACTCAAGTGATCGGTGAACAAAATCCCATCTATATGATCGTATTCATGCTGAATGATCCGCGCTGCATACCCATCGAACACTTCCTCATGAAAATTCCAATTTTCATCATAATAGGTGATATGAACTTTCTCCTTGCGAAAAACTTCTTCTCGGATTTTTGGTATAGAAAGGCATCCTTCTTGAAACCCCCATTCTTCACCTTCCTCTTCCTCTATGATCGGATTGATGAAAACTTTCTTAAAGTTCTCCATTCCTTGAGCACGAGGATCCGGCTCAGTTTCCTGGTCATCTTCATCATCGGCAAAAGGACTTCCGTCTACAATAAACAAGCGAATCGATTTACCGATTTGAGGAGCTGCAAGTCCAACGCCCTGAGCATTGTACATTGTTTCGTACATATCACTGATCAATTTATCCAAGTCCGGATAATCTTTATCAATTTCCTCCGCTTCTTTTTTCAGAACCGGATCACCATAAGCAACAATCGGTAAGATCATTTGAAATACAATTTCTGCAAAATTAACGCTTTAAGCCAAATTACGTTCAGTATTGTTGTGTGAAGCTTTGTTAATTGATTTATCTGTTATTTTGATCCAGATAAGATTGTAGAATTATGGCGGCACTAACTCGATCGATTGCGCCCTTTTCTCTTCGTTGTTTCTTGGTTGAACCTGCCTGAATCATAGATTGCAATGCCATTGAAGATGTAAATCGTTCATCAACTAAAACAACTGAAAGTCCAGTAAATGTGCTCGTTAACGCCTCTTTTAAAAGATGAACATTTGCAGTAACGTGAGTCGGACTACCATCTAAATTTTTTGGTTCACCTAAAACTAAAGTAGAGACATTCATTGTGGAGACAATGTCCTTGAGTCGCGTCATCAAAATTTGTGAATCCACTGTTTCCAAAGGAGATGCGATGATATTTGAAGGATCAGTTATGGCTAATCCTGTGCGTTTCAGACCAAAATCAATTGCTAAAATCCTACCCATGACCACAAATATAGGGTATCCGCAGGATATGACCACATTGCTTATATTTGCAGCAAAATTGAATATCATGAGATCCATCATTGAAGCAGCTTGGGAAAATCGAGAATTATTAAAAGAGAATGAAACAATCAAAGCAATCGAACATGTCATTGAAGAAATCGACAAAGGTATATTGCGTGTTGCGGAACCAAGCGACAATGGAGAATGGCAAGTGAATGAATGGGTAAAAAAGGCAGTTGTCATGTATTTCCCTATTCGTCAGATGGAAACAATTGAAGTGGGTCCATTTGAATTTCATGATAAAATGGCCTTAAAACGCAATTACAAGGAACTAGGAGTTCGGGTGGTACCTCATGCTATTGCGCGTTACGGTGCTTACGTTGCTCCGGGTGTGATCATGATGCCTTCCTACGTAAACATTGGCGCATATGTGGATTCAGGAACGATGGTAGACACATGGGCAACCGTTGGATCTTGTGCACAAATTGGGAAAAACGTCCATTTAAGTGGTGGCGTTGGAATTGGTGGGGTTCTCGAGCCATTGCAGGCAGCACCGGTTATCATCGAGGATGATGCGTTTATCGGTTCACGCTGTATCGTTGTAGAAGGAGTACGTGTTGGTAAACAAGCAGTTCTTGGTGCAAACGTGGTTTTAACCAAATCAACTAAGATAATTGACGTGACAGGTAATGAGCCAGTCGAATTAAAAGGACATGTACCGGAACGCAGTGTTGTGATTCCCGGATCCTATACGAAACAATTTCCGGCGGGAGAATTTCAAGTTCCTTGTGCCTTAATTATTGGACAACGCAAGGCCTCAACCGACTTAAAAACATCCTTAAATGATGCCTTAAGGGAACATAACGTTGCCGTCTAACACGTGTACTAGATTTGGGTAAAAGCCCGAAAAAATATGTAAATTCGCAAACAAAAATTGAAGATATGAATTACGACATCATAGTTATTGGAAGTGGACCAGGTGGATATGTTACTGCCATCCGTGCGTCACAACTAGGATTAAAAACTGCAGTAGTAGAACGTGAGTCACTTGGTGGTATCTGTTTGAATTGGGGATGTATTCCAACAAAAGCCCTTTTGAAAAGTGCTAACGTTTTTGAATACCTGACTCATGCAAATGACTACGGAATTTCAGTAAAGGAAGCAAAAGCTGACTTCAATGCTATGATTGACCGTAGTCGCGGTGTGGCAAACGGAATGAGCAACGGGATCCAATTCTTGATGAAAAAGAACAAGATCGATGTACTGAAAGGAACTGGAGTAATCAAAGCGGGTAAAAAGGTGGCTGTAACAGCAGAGGATGGAACAGCTACGGAATATACAGCAGAAAAAGGTGTAATCATCGCAACGGGTGCACGTTCACGTGAATTGCCAAACTTACCGCAGGATGGTGAGAAAATCATCGGTTATCGTCAGGCAATGACGCTAAAATCGCAACCAAAGAAAATGGTTGTGGTTGGATCCGGTGCTATCGGTGTTGAATTTGCATATTTCTACAATGCTATAGGTACAGAAGTTACGGTTGTTGAATACATGCCGAATATTGTTCCAATCGAAGATGAGGAGGTTTCTAAACAATTGGAAAAATCCTTCAAGAAAATGGGGATCAATGTTATGACCGGTTCATCTGTGGAATCAGTAGATACAAAAGGTAAAGGTTGTGTGGTTACCGTAAAAACGGCGAAAGGTGAAGAAAAACTAGAGTGTGATGTAGTTCTTTCGGCTGTTGGTATTCAGGCAAATATTGAAAACTTAGGATTAGAAGAAGTTGGTATCGTTGTGGACAAAGGTCGTATCCTTGTTAATGATTACTACCAAACGAACATCCCTGGATTTTACGCCATCGGAGATGTAATCCCAACGGCTGCATTGGCTCACGTGGCTTCTGCGGAGGGAATCATTTGTGTAGAAAAAATAGCAGGACACCATCCTGAACCACTTGATTATAACAATATCCCGGGATGTACCTATTGCTCTCCTGAAATTGCGTCAGTTGGTCACACTGAAAAATCAGCTAAAGAAGCAGGATTGGATATCAAAATTGGGAAATTCCCGTTCTCAGCATCAGGAAAAGCAAGTGCTGCAGGTGCTAAAGATGGATTTGTGAAATTAATCTTCGATGCTAAATATGGTGAATTGCTTGGAGCGCACATGATCGGTGCAAACGTAACTGAAATGATCGCTGAGATTGTTGCCATACGTAAACTGGAAACAACAGGTGAAGAATTGATCAAAACGGTTCACCCTCACCCAACGATGTCAGAAGCTGTCATGGAAGCAGCTGCCGCAGCATACGGAGAAGTGATCCATTTATAAGAAAGCGAAAACTGAAACTATAGAAAACGCCTGACTTAACTGTCAGGCGTTTTTTCATACCAATAAATCGTGTTTTTCTATTGTTCATTCGGATCATATCCGCTCTTTAATGCACAGAAAATTAGGATATCTCAATGCCTCCGTGCCGTTTGAACCTCTTCTTTTCAATCAAAAAATCGAGGCGTCCCAGCTGTAAACCACCCCAACCTACTTGATTAATCAACACCGTTTCACCATCCAAGTTCTTTTCCTCGGTAGGCCTTTTCAAAAATGTATGGGTATGTCCTCCGATGATCAAGTGAATGTTCCGAGTTGCATTTGCTAATTTAAGATCTGAGATCTTGTCGTTTTCATAACTATAACCTAAATGTGACAGACAAATGATCAATTCGCAGCCTTTTTTCTTGAGCTCTAAAGCTTCCCGATTAGCGCAGTCAATTGGATCCAGGTACTTCGTTCCTCCAAATTTATCTGATGGCACCAATCCTTCCAATTCCACACCCAAACCGAAGACACCGATACGAATTCCCCCTTTTTCGATGATCATAGATGGTGTAGTTTTCCCATTCAAAATCGTTTCTGAAAAATCATAATTCGCACATAAAAAAGGAAAACTTGCAAATTCCTTCGCTCGAAGAAACCCTTCTAAACCGGCATCAAAATCATGATTCCCCATAGTGGCTGCATCGTACTCCATTAGGGACATCGCCTTCATTTCCAAAACTCCACCAAATAGATTAAAATAAGGGGTGCCTTGAAAAATATCACCCGCATCCAATAGCAAAACGGTCTCCTCTTGCGCTCTGATCTCATTGATCAATTTAAATCGCTTTACCACTCCACCTTGATTGGGGAATTTGGCATGGTTGGCCGGAAAAGGTTCAATATTCGAATGTGTATCGTTTGTATGGAGAATAGTTATCTTACGTGTTTTTGCGTGTTGCTTTGAAACGGATTGTGCAATCAGATTTGGGGCAGTCACGATTCCTCCTGTCAGCAAAAATGTATTCCTTATGAATTCTTTCCTTTTCATTAGAACAACATGCGGTTTGATTCGTCAATTATTAGCGTCTTCTGCTCTAGCGCTTCTTCAATCAATGCATCTCTCATTAATTTACCTGTTCGATTCACTTCCACTCCTTTTTTGAAAAAAGTCATATTGTCACCACCTTCAAAAAGGTAATCAGACGTAATAATCCATACATGTGCCGTTCGTTCATTCATGCCATTTACCAAAACCGTATTTTGATCAATTACAGCAGCTGAAATAGGGTCTCCCCCTCGATCACGTATGAACTTCGCAATTTCAGCCAAGTAATCCACAGGCATGCGCACCCAAACTATTTCATTATCAAAAGGCATCACTTTATAAATATCACCTTTAGTTACTTCTCCTTTATTCAGTGTAGCCCTAATTCCTCCATGATTCAACAGACAAAAAACCGGTTCCTTCAGGCGCACATTTTTCGTTTGATTAACTAAGATTGCGTCTGCTACCCAATTACTCAATTTTCCAGAGGGTTTTCGCACTGAAATGAGATCTGACTCAACTTCTGCCAGTATCTCGTTCATTTGCATAGCTACGGAATCCCCATAAGGATCGATTAACTCATTCATGGGAGAATTTGACACGTTCTCGTCTATAATAGGAATAGTGTTCGGTACAACCAATATGGAAAGCGAAGAGCAGGCCATAAGACCTGCTCCAATCACTAAACTATACAGAATAACTTTTATCATTCGATGATCATCTTTTTCACACCAACACCTACTGGTGTTTTAACGTGAACAAGATACGAACCTTTCGCAAAATCAGAAGCATTCAGTGTTAAAACGGCTTCTTGAATATTCTCGGCACGTTTAACAATTCTTCCATTCATGTCAACTACTTCATATTCGATGATATCAGTTCCGTTGATCTGAATGTAAATTTTGTCTGATGAGGGAACCGGGAATATCACAAAATTAGCTGCAATCTTTTCTTCGATACTCGCCATACAATCCACATCTTCTAAAAGGTTATCATCTACATTGATTCGGCATGCGAAATGAACAGAATCAATAAACGGATTTCTATTTCCCTGTAGACTGTACACATATTCATGACGAGCGATCTCGTAATTATCCGGCAGATCAGCAAAATGCCAATTCACCAATGTTTCACGAGACTGCTTCGTAGAATTCACATTACCATTTAATGGAAAATTGTATACCAAGGCCATATACATAATTGCTCTTGCAGCGTTTCCTTTCTGAGAAGCACGCGGTTCGTACACCATTTGTGCGCCATTGTATCCAACTCGACCTTCCAAGTATTCAAAAACGACACTTCCTGTAATATCATCCATTGGCAAATTGCTTCTTGGCGTATTGGCTTGTTGTAAGTTGGTTGGATACAAGTGATGTTGGTCTGTGTACTCCGGTTTTTCAGGACTATTCGCGGGGAAAGACGGCATCCATGAATGCGAGAATGTGTGTTCTCGACTATACCCTGTAGGCGTCCAATCAAACGGATCTGCAAACACCTTGCGTTCTCCTGAGTAGGCACATGTGACATAAGATAACCCATCTGTAGTATCACGCACTTCAAACTCATTCATCATTGTCGTTTTGTAAGAAAAATATGTCAATTGAGTGTGAGGATAAACCAACATTTGAAGATCGAGGATCAAGTTGGAAGAATTGGAGTTGATGCCTTGATAGTAGTTACCGATATTCTGACCAGGTGTTGTCACCGTTTCACTTGCCGGGTTGACAATTCGGTAATTCTCAAAACCATCTTGGCCATTAAAGGCATAAACCTTGAAGTAGTATGTTTGATTCGCAATTATACCTCGAGGAGTAAATCCTGTACCCGAACCAATGTAGGCTACTCGTGCATCACCAACCACGTCACCTCTTTTATAACTAGACCCGTCTTCAGGCATGGCTGTGATCGGACTTCCATTCTTCCACAGCACAATATACTTTGAAGCATTTGTCCCCGCAGTGTACGATCCTGTTAATTTGTAAGGCAATGGATTCGCAAAAGTCAAATTTGATGGGTTTGCAGTTGGTTCAGTAGCTAAATTATTGGTTCCTACTCCTTCCAAATAGATAATGTATGGATTTTCATCGTCATCATCATTTCCAATTGACAACGTTGCAAAACGCGAACCAATACCCGCCGGTGCGTAATTGATGGAAAATAATTCGCTACTTGTTCCTCCGATGCTTGTCGCTGTAATGTTTGAACTGAAATCTCCGGCATTTACACCAGTGAATGTATGGCCAGTTACTGCAAGGTTATTTACACCTTGATTTTCAATTTCAACAGCAATAGTTCCAGCCGCTCCAATAAATCGTGTAGAACCGGAAAGAGCAGTTGTGCCATTAATCTTAACGTTGATTTCTCTTTCAGGAGCAACATACGTCACAATGTCATTTAAAGCTCTTGGGATAACCTGATAATTAGCGTTGAATTGACCTAGTAAACCTGTAATGGTTATTGGACCTGTTGGAATTGATGTCCCATCAATATTTGTTGTCCCATTGATTCGCACATCTAAGGTATTCGTTCCATCGGTTACCTGAACTGTACTATTCCCTGAAGCAAAAGATCCTGTTTGAACAAATGTCACATTTTGAAATTGCACCAATTTGCTCTCGTGGGCTTCTTCAGCAGAGGTAATTGGCAATTGTAAAGGAGATGGAATTACAGTTGCCGGGCCGTGATTCGTAAACGAATTTACTGGAGACAATTCAAGTAATCCACTGAAATCATATAAAACTCCGGTAACAGTAATTGAATCAAAACGTTGAACACTGTTCAAGTTGGTTCCATAAGCCGCAATGGCGGCAGTACCATCTTGCAAATACCTGATAGGTCCTAATTCAGAACCATTCGTTACAACCCCGCGAACGGTCACAGTTTGCCCAATTCCCATTTCTCTTGCTTCTGCAATAGTGATTTGTGCAAGCACACTAAATCCTGCAAAAAGGGCAACGACACTAAAAAGTAAATTTTTCATTTATTCTGTTTTCTATTGTTTAAAATTCAAATCCTAATCCAAGATTAAATGTAAGTCCCTGACCCACAAAAACCCCTGCAGCTTGAGCATCGAAGCTTTGCCCATTCTGATTATTACGTGCATCCGAAATGTACCACGTATCCAATGCGTTAAAAACATTCGCTTTGAAGTGGAGCATACTTTTTTCAAATTTCAAGCGGTAACCAGCGTGAATGCTCAATAAACCGTATCCGGGAATTCTCCATGATTCACGACCTCCATTGTTTCCGGTTAACGAGAAAGGATCAAAATTGCTGTAGTAACGATCAAAATAAGTGTACTTCGCTTTTACATACCCTGCTTTCAAAAATCCATATCGAATACTTCCTGCATAAACAGATTGAGCTGCATCACCTACATGAACACCTTTCGCATCAAAAGTAAATTTAGTTCCCAATACATCAACCGTTTCAGAAGATTGCCATGTCCAATCACCAACAGAAACCATTCCTTCAATCGTAATCTGTTTTGAAACATTCCAGGCAGCATCCACCTCCACTCCCATGTGAAGCGCATCCATTCCATTCACATTGGCCCTTACAAATTCTGTTGGATCAAGTGGATTGGGTACAGAGACGCCGAATGGAAATGGCTTATTTTGCCAATATGTATAATAAGCATTACCATTTATACTTATTTTCTTCGAGCGAAAACCATATCCCAATTCAATCGCATAAATGTTTTCATTTAAAATCTCTCTGAAAAACTCATTTGTATTGTTATCGATGACATTACTGTACTGTGGAGTACGCGACAAATACCCTAAATTCATAAAGATATTCGAGCGTTCGGTCACATTGAAATTAGCTCCTGCCTTAAACGTTCCACCAGAAATTGTTTTCCAATCAGTTTGATTGTAAGTCAATTCAGGCGAATCAGTTGTGTACATTTTTCCGTTGTAATAAACGGTGTCATTGTATCCTACATACATTACAGAATCGCCGTCATGCAGTTCTTTCTTTCTGAAGTAATCAATCCCTTTATATCGATTTACAACAGTGGAAATATTCACAAATCCAGTCCATCGTCCATGTGAATACTCAGCTTGTCCAAAGCCTCCCATCCATTGAACTAAACCATCTCTGTGATTCTGATAAGGCAAATCTTGTCTCGCGATTTTATCCCCTACTTTCTTCATTGGTGTGGCTGCATTCTGATCGGAAGCATTGATGTAATAATCTCCTCCCAATAAATTCGTCACTACCGTATAATGTTCTCCGCGGTAATATCTATAATCCAGTCCTCCAGAAAAATTCCACTTCTCATTCCATTTGTAATCAAACTGTGAAAGTCCTCCTATCCAATAATGATTATTCATCGATGCTGCTAAAATTTGTGATGATTTGCGTTGAACAGAATCATAGGCATAATCTACGGTTGTATAAGTTTGTCCGAAAAGCTTCTTATAGCGATTATTATAGATTATATTGTCCCAATCTACTAATCCCTCTTCAGTATATAAAATCGTACCACTTGAGTTAAAATAACGTTCTCCTCCTCCTCTACCAATGGACAAATAGGCCATATTGGACCATGAAAGTTTGTTATTTATTTTCCAGAAATCCTTTAGCGTAATTTGAGGTTTATGATAGAAATTTCTGCGCTCATTTAATAAGGATTGTTTACCCGTAAGTGAATCTGTAACGTAACCATAGTGTTGGTTGAAACGACGTCCATAATCAATTCTATTCGAGTCGACTGAAGTTACCCCCATCTCGTAGGCTCTTTGAGAATCCCAATAAGCGATCGGTTGATTAAAAACCCGCTGTCCATGTTGTTGAGGCGCACCGAAACCACTTAAAGAAGTGACGTGATTCCCCCATTTCTTCTGTACTTTCAAATAATAGAATGCACCTTGTGTCATCAAGCCATCGACCCAGCCATTACCTTGTTTGTAAGAACCTGAAAAAAGCACACCCCAGCCATTTTTCAATGTACCTGATTTATAGGAGAAATTCGTTCGTAAAAAATGTCCTGAACCATATTCTTTACTAATATTAAACTCTCTTTTACCTGCAGTATTTTGAGTTAAAATATTCATTGTTCCACCTACTGAAGGCATAGCGAGCTTCGTAGCTCCTAATCCACGTTGTACCTGAATTTGCTGCGTGATTGCGTCCAAACCAAACCAATTCGACCAATACACCCAACCATTCTCCATATCGTTTACCGGTACGCCGTCGATCATCACGCCGACATTTCGTTGGTCAAAACCCCGTATAGTGATTCGCGCATCACCATCACCACCTCCTTGCTGGGTAGCATGAACACCCGGTTTGGAATTCAATATCATAGGAAGATCTTGTGAACCTAATTCTTCCGTAATCTCCTTTTTACCTAAAGTAGAAACAGCAACCGGCGTCTTTCTATCTTGAGCGATGTTTCCAATTACTTTTACCTCTTCCAATTCCTGACTTCCACCAAGTATTACATCATAGGTCATTACTTGTTGGTCAAGTGTTAACTGGACAGTCATCGTGTCAAATGACAACATGATGATTTTCATTGTATAAGTACCGTAAGGTAAATCCTTGAAATTGTAGTTTCCGTCTAAATCTGAACGCGTTTTTGTCGCATCATTCAAAACCAGTAATGCTCCTACAACAGGCTGTTTTGTAGAATTATCTACTACTTTACCTTGGATTTGTCCAACTTGCGCTAATAATGAAACCGGCAATAGGACAACAAAAACAAAAAAGAGATTTCTCATCTTCAAATCAAAAAAAGAGGCCGTCTCCGACCTCTTGTTTGTCTTTCTTATTTAATTACAACTCGTTTTAATGACGACAAATTATCTTCAGTCACCATTCGAATCAAGTAAACACCTTTGCTGCCACTCAAATCAATTTTAACCAAGGTCTTACTGTTATTTTCGATCGTTTGAACAGTTTGACCTAAAGCGTTAACCACTTCAATTGTCTTTACTCCTTCAGCAAACTTAATATTGACAATTCCATTGGATGGGTTTGGATAAAGAACTGGCTCTTGATTTTTTGTATTTTGCCCCACGCTCAATGGCGCACAATCGCACTGATGGCTACCCAAAGAAGCCCAGTTACCATCCAAAATTGGATTTCCACCTGTTCCGAATACCGGATTTCCTTCTTCGTCTAAACGCTGGATAACCGGAGGAATTGAATCGTACTCAGCCAATGGATTAAAGAATGAAATAGTTGGGTTTGTTTCACCTTTCATAATATTCGGTTTTCTAATCAAGGAATGATCCGCTGTGACCACAACACCATTTCCTGTATAAGGAAAAGCAGTCGACCAGCCAATTCCCGGATCCTCACCAATTTTACCAAAAATGTCTATCACTTGAGCATTCATTGGATCAGATGCCAATCCTTTCGCTAAAACTACAGCATCGTTTCCATTCCAGTACCATGTACTATTGGTGTTGTAAACGGGACTATAAAAAGCATCTGCTTTAGCTTGTAGTGAATCCCAAACAGGCGCTTCTTGTCCGGTTCCATTTTCATCACGCTTATCCAAAACACCTACATGTGTTGAATAAGGTGCTATTGTACCAGTCAACTGAACAGCATAAGTTGAAGTTGCTGTTGTCGATCCATTTGAAAAACGAATAACGATGTATTGACTCAAATTGATCGGGCTGGCTGTTGGATTATAAATCTCCAATGCCTTGTTGTTAGACCATCCTTCAACATATTCTGAAATAAACAATTCAGTACAATTTTGTGCTTGTGCTGATCCGGCGATGAAAAACAGCGCCATGGCAAATAATCCTTTTTTCATAAGACTGGGTTTTGAATAATAAACGATTTCGATTGTAAAGCGTTGGATGGAAGAACAGAACGTTCTACTTGTTTTGACATACTCCTCAAAATGAACAAAAAAGTAAGACTTTCAGTTGCATTTCGAAAACAATACCTCATTTTACTTTTTCACGCTTCATTGTTTTTGATTCTTAATGGTTTCAGCCTAAGTATACTTAGCATCAAGGAGAACATTAAGAAACTTTTTGCAAATGTATGACATTCCTTTCGAAGTCAAATTATGAAATTGTTAACAATCCAAGAAAGGTTTTAAACCAAAATTCCAAAACCGCACTAACAATTCGTATTTTAGTGGCTTCAAACAAAAACACAATGAAGAAAATTCAACTATTATTTCTTGCTTTTCTATTTTTATTCCAGCTAAACGCTCAGGAATTGAGTGTTGAGCGCATTTGGAAAAACTTCGAATTCAGCGCCAAATCCGTTAGTGGATTTCGCTCAATGAAAGAAGGATTGCATTACACTCAATTGACTGAAATTGGTGGAAAAGCGGCCATCACAAAACACCGCATTGACGATCCCGAAGGAAAAGAAACAATCTTGATCAGACCTGATCAATTGATCTTCAACGGTACTCCTCTTGTAGTACATGAATACGAATTCAACAGTGATGAGTCCAAATTGCTCATTATGACCAGTGTCAAAAGTATTTACAGACGGAGTTATACTGCTGTTCATTATTTGCTGGATCTAAAAACCAACAAACTCGAGAAATTACACGATGAATTCAGTCCACAGACACTTGCAGAATACTCTCCGGATGGAACAAAAGTTTCCTTTATCCACAAAAACAACATCTATGTGAAAGATTTGAACACAGGCAAAGTTCGAAAACTTACACTCGATGGTAAAAAGAATAAGGTCATCAATGGAACGACCGATTGGGTTTACGAAGAAGAATTCTCTATAACAAAAGCTTATGCGTGGTCACCGGATAGTAAACACATTGCTTATCTCAAATTCAATGAAAAGAAGGTGAAGGAGTTTTCGCTTTGGACATATAAAAACAACTTATATCCTGAAGAATTTAAATATAAATACCCAAAAGCCGGCGAAGACAACTCTAAAGTAAGTGCACATATCCTTACACTTAAAACCGGAAAATCAATTGAAATTGGCCTGAGTGATTACGAATATATTCCAAGACTAAGTTGGTCTGGAATAAGTAATCAGTTGGTTCTTCTCACGCTAAACAGACATCAAAATCATCTTCGATATCATTTGTATGACATGACACAAAAAAAGCCTTCTTTAAGAGTCTTTTTTGAAGAACGATCAACAACTTATGTAGAAATCGATGACAACCTGCAAGTATTGAATGATGGTAAATCACTCTTAAGAACTAGTGAAGCAGATGGTTACAATCATTTGTACCGTTTGAATTTTGATGGGTCACAACAGCAGATCACAAAAGGAAGTTGGGATGTTATGGATTTGTACGGTATCGATGGGAAAAACGAATTCATTTACTTCTCTTCAGCTGAGAACGGTGCGATCACGAAATGCCTTTTCAAAGTTAAACTAGATGGAAGTGGAAAAACCTTAATCAGTAATCCAAGTGGATACAATGAAGCCGACTTCACCACAGGTATGAATTACTTTGTAAAGCACCATTCTACTGCCAATTCTCCTGCGGTGATCAGTCTTTGTGATAACAGTGGGAAAATGATTCGTGTACTCGAAAACAACGAAGCTTTAAACACAAAATTAGCTGCCTTGAATTTAAATCCGAAAGAATTCATGACCTTCAACATGGGCAATTACACCCTAAACGGATGGATGATCAAACCGGCGAATTTCGATCCAGGAAAAAAATATCCGGTCTATATGATCGTCTATGGTGGTCCGGGACACAATGAAGTGATCGATAGCTGGGGCGGTGCTAATTATATGTACCATCAATTATTAGCTCAAAAAGGATACATCGTTGTTTCGGTTGACCCAAGAGGCACCATGTTCAGAGGAGCAGAATTCAAGAAAAGTACCTACTTGCAACTGGGTAAACTGGAAACTGAGGATCTCATTTTAACCGGTAAAGAATTGCAGAAACTAGCGTATGTTGATGCCGATCGCATTGGTATTCAGGGATGGAGTTACGGAGGGTTCATGTCATCATTAGCCATTACCAAGGGAGCTGATGTGTTCAAAATGGCCATTGCTGTGGCACCTGTTACCAACTGGAAATTCTATGACAACATTTACACGGAGCGATTCATGCGCACGCCAAAAGAAAATGAAAGTGGCTACAATGACAATTCACCAACAAATTTTGCTCATTTATTAAAAGGAAAATACCTGTTGATCCATGGATCAGGTGATGACAATGTGCACTACCAAAATGCGTTGGAAATGGTCAACGCTTTAGTGAAAGCAGACAAGCAGTTCGACATGTTCATTTATCCGAACCGAAATCATGGCATTTATGGCGGTAACACGAGAAATCACCTGTACAACATGATGTTAAATTACACTTTGAATAACTTGTAGATAAAAGTTCAATATTCCTTCCAAAAATATTTGGAAGGAGTGCTATTGAATTTGAATTTGTTTGCTAATTTAGGCACGCTATATTTTTTTAGACCATAAATCGTACACAAACATGAGCGAAACAGCTAAGATCGAGGTGGGAGGTAAAACTTACGAACTCCCGGTTATCGAAGGAACAGAGAACGAAAAAGCGATCGACATTTCAAAACTACGTGATCTATCGGGATACATCACAATGGATCAGGGTTACAAGAACACAGGTGCTTGTACTAGTAAAATCACTTTTTTAGACGGTGAGGAAGGAATTCTTCACTACCGTGGTTATTCAATTGAGTCGTTGGCTGACAAAGCTTCTTTCCTTGAGGTATCTTACCTGTTGATCTTTGGTGAATTACCAGACGCTAAAACGCTAGAGAAATTCGAAAACGACATCCGCAAGTACACACTTGTGAATGAAGAGATGAAGAACATCATCGACGGGTTCCCGAAAACAGCTCATCCAATGGGAGTTTTAGCAGCATTGACTAGTGCTTTGACGGCATTCAACCCGAAGGCGGTTAATGTGAATAACGAAAAAGAAATGTATGAAGCCGTTTGTAAGACAATGGGTAAATTCCTTGTTATTGCAACGTGGACCTATCGCAAAACAATGGGTTATCCATTGAATTACTACGATAACACAAAAAATTACGTTGAGAATTTCATGCGATTGATGTTCGAACTTCCAACCGGACCTTATAAAATCGATCCGAAGGTTGTAAGTGCATTGGACAAATTGTTCATTCTTCATGCGGATCACGAGCAAAACTGTTCAACTTCAACAGTACGCATGGTTGGCTCT
The DNA here is from genome assembly GCA_036825545.1 of Crocinitomicaceae bacterium. GTDB lineage: Bacteria > Bacteroidota > Bacteroidia > Flavobacteriales_D > Crocinitomicaceae > M0103. Next base: position 35,751 of record DAISYB010000031.1, read on the forward strand.
TCTCACGCTGGATTATTTGCATCTATTTCTTCCGGAGTTTCAGCACTTTGGGGACCTCTGCATGGTGGTGCAAACCAAGCTGTATTGGAAATGCTTGAAGAAATTCGCGTTAATGGTGGAGATGTAGCAAAATATGTATTGAAAGCAAAAGACAAGAATGATCCGTTCCGTTTGATGGGCTTCGGTCACCGTGTTTATAAGAATTTTGATCCACGTGCACGCATCATTAAGAAAGCAGCTGATGACGTATTGGGCACATTGGGAATCGAAGATCCAATCCTGGACATCGCAAAACAACTGGAAAAAGTTGCGCTTGAGGACGAGTACTTCAAATCAAGAAACTTATATCCAAATGTAGACTTCTACTCAGGTATCATTTACCGTGCACTGGGTATTCCGGTTGACATGTTCACTGTAATGTTTGCTATCGGACGTCTTCCGGGATGGATCGCACAATGGAAAGAAATGCGTGAAAACAAAGAACCAATCGGTCGTCCACGTCAGAT
>DAISYB010000032.1:0-35095 GCA_036825545.1 Crocinitomicaceae bacterium
GTCATTGATGAATGAATATTAACCAAAACGGTCAAGCTTATTTAGGGAAGTACATCATTCTCGCTTCTCACTTCTCACTTCTCACTTCTCACATCTTTTCTCTATCTTTGATCCATGGACCAAAAGCACCTGGACAGTTGGTTGCAAAAGCGAAAGGAGCGCCGGGAGAACCTGAGTGCGGCGAAGCTGTTGCCGGAATTGTTGAAAGGAAATACTGATGCTTTGAGTTCATCCATTACCTTATTGGAGAGTACTCGTGAAGACGACCGTTTGGTGGCGAGGGAGCTTTTGAAAATGATTATACCACACACGGGAAGATCCATACGGATTGGAATTACGGGTGTACCGGGAGTTGGAAAATCGACTTTTATTGAATCGTTCGGGAAGGTGATCCTCGACAAAGGAATGAAGCTGGCGGTTTTAGCTATCGATCCATCCAGTTCGCAAAGTGGGGGAAGTATTTTGGGAGACAAAACCAGAATGCAGGATCTTTCGGTACATCCGAATGTATTCATTCGTCCTTCTGCAGCGGGTGAAACCTTGGGTGGGGTGGCACGAAAAACCCGTGAAAGCATTTATTTGTGTGAAGCAGCCGGATATGATGTAGTTCTCATTGAAACGGTTGGGGTCGGACAGTCTGAAACCTTAGTGCATTCGATGGTCGATTTCTTCTTGTTACTCATGCTTTCAGGAGCAGGGGATGAGTTGCAGGGCATTAAGCGCGGGATCATGGAAATGGCAGATGCGTTGGTAATTACAAAGGCGGATGGCGATAATGTGAAACGTTCTGAACTGGCAGCGCGACAGTATGCGAATGCCATGCATTTATTTCCACCGAAGAAAAGTGAATGGGTCACACAGACGATGACGTGCAGCAGTTTGGAGAATCGAAATATCGATAAGATCTGGGATACGGTAGAAGCGTTTGTGAACGCAACGAGAATCAATGGCTGGTGGGAGGAACACCGTAAGCAACAAGATAAGTATTGGTTGCGGGAGGCCCTCAAGGAGCTCATTTTACACGAATTTTTTGGTGACAGCAATAATGTAAAGCGCATGAAGGAGATGGAGGAGCAGGTGGTGAAAGGAGAAAAGGGGTCTTTTGATGCTGCTGAAGAGCTTTACCGCGAATTCAGAAATAAAGACAAGGAATGAAAAGGGATTTCAAAATCGAAGGAGAATACATCGAATTGATCCAGCTATTGAAAGTGTTAGGCATCGCATCAACGGGTGGTCACGCTAAATTTATTGTGGATGAAGGAGAAGTCATACGTAATGGCGAGATAGAAACGCGAAAACGTGCGAAACTGATTCCGGGTGATGTAATTGAGATCGGTGGTGAGAAAATAGTCCTTAGTTAAAACAATTCCTGTAATTCTGCTTTTAAATAATTTGTTGTGATCTCTGTTGGCAATTCACCGATCTCAGCAACCAATTCAAAGATCTTCGCTGAAAGGTCGGTTCCCATGGATGTTGGTCCCATCATGTTCCCTGCAATGTTGATGATCTTGATCGTTTCTTCTTTTGAGTTTTTCAGCATTTGCCATCCCTGCGGACTTACAAATAATTGTTGTGCGACATTGTGATCGTATTCTTCACGGATCGCCTTTAGGAATTCTGCTTGCTGCGCTTTTGCAGGCAATCCGGGATTGTGCAAACGCATAACAAGACTGTTCGGGTGGATGCGCTCCAAAAACAAAACTGCTCGCTGGTAGGCTTCAACGCGACTAGGCAAGAAGAAATCTTGTCGGCTTTTTTTCAATTCGATCTTCATGGACTGAATTTCCTTTGCTGTCTCTCTACGCAAAAAGAAAATAGTCGTCATTAACACAGCTCCCGCCGGAAGAATGATCAATGCAAGTTGTAATACGATTTCCATGAGTTATGAATTTTGAACAAAGATAGGATTATGAATGATGATAGTAGACTGCTGAATGGAGAAAATTCAAAAGGTAACAGAATTGCAGAATAATTCGAATTCAATCTATTCCTAGTTCAATTAGTGAAATGATAAAACGGCTACCGAGCATACACAGACAAAACGTCTCTGTGATTTTTCAGCTGTAGGATTAAAAAAGGAGTGAAATATATTAGTCCTGATTCTCAATAATGAAACACGGCAACCGAGTGATTTTTCAGTTGTAGGAACAAAAAAGGTAGTGAAAAGGATTAGTCCTGAAAAATTGTACCGAGGTTGCCCTTTCCCCCAAAATAACTACCTTCATCTTTTCAAAAAAAGATATGAGTCCTTCGTTGGTACTAAGTGTTCTGATTGCCTATTTTGGTTTGCTCTTGCTGATCTCGTATTTCACTTCGCGGAATGCAGATGCGAACACCTTTTTTAAAGGGAACAATCAGAGTCCTTGGTATTTGGTGGCATTTGGAATGATTGGCGCCTCGCTTTCCGGGGTGACCTTCCTATCGATTCCCGGTGGAGTAGGGAACGACAGTATGTACTACATGCAGATCGTTCTGGGTTATTTCATTGGTTACATCGTGATCGCGTTTGTGCTTTTGCCTTTGTATTATCGCTTGAACCTGACAAGTATCTATGGCTACCTCCAACAGCGATTCGGGAATTTCTCCTACCGAACCGGAGCCTTCTATTTTCTGGTCTCACGCATCGCCGGATCGTCTATTCGTTTATTACTGGTGGCTAATATTCTCTATGAATTTGTGTTTCGAAACTGGGGAATTTCCTTTGAATTGACCGTGGTGCTTTCCATTTTCCTCATCTGGGTCTATACGTTTCGGGGTGGAATCAAAACGGTTGTCTGGACCGATACCTTGCAAACGACCTTCATGATCCTCGCAGTGGTTTTGACGGCTTCTTACATAATAACGGATCTGGATCTTTCCTGGGGTGCTGCCATCTCCGAAGCGCAGACGGGTGGATTCACCAAAATGTTCAATTTCTCTGATTTTAAAGCCAATGATCATTTCGTGAAGCATGTGCTTGGTGGTATGTTTGTCACAATCTGTATGACAGGACTGGATCAGGATATGATGCAGAAAAATCTGACCTGCAAGAACATCGGAGAAGCACAGAAGAACATGTTGACCTTTTCAACGATCCTCATCGCAGTGAATCTGCTGTTTTTGTTTCTCGGTGCATTACTTTACGTATATGCTGAACAGAAAGGGATCAGTTATCCGGTGAATGAGAAGGGGAAATACATCGCTGATCAGATCTATGCTTTGTTTGCCTTGAATCAAGAAGTGGGAATTTTTATCGGAATTACTTTTACACTTGGACTAATCGCAGCTGCTTATTCCAGTGCGGATGGTACACTGACGGCGCTGACTACGATCATTTTTGTCGATTTCATGCGCAACGAAGATAAGCCGCAACAGCAGCAAGATCGCATTCGTCGGATCATTCATATTCTGGTTAGTCTGGCGGTGTTGTTGACCGTGATCATTTTTAAATATACACTCACTGATAGCGCGATCGGACAAGTGCTGTCGATTGCGATGCTCACTTACGGCCCCTTACTGGGTATGTTTGCATTTGGAATTCTGACAAAATACAAAGTGAAAGATCAATTCGTACCCTTGATCTGTATCGTGAGTCCGATCCTTTCGTATTTCATTCAATTGTACTCGGAGCAATTGTTCTTTGGTTATAAGATCGGTTACGAGTTGTTGCCGATCAATGGTTTGTTAACGTTCATTGGAATGCGCTTGTTGGCCGTTCCAAATGATAAAAATAGTAAGCATGAAACTGGTATTGCACGATAACGGATTGCATTTGCGTTTTGCACCGCTCACCTTGACACGTCCTGTTGGCGATCTGCGAGTTGGTGGAATGACCAATACCGAGCGCTGGAAACTGTTGTCGCCGGATGCCGAGATCTACTTCGCTACGGAAACTTATTTAGAGGGTGCATTTCCGGTCACTGATCATCCCGATCTCATCATCAATGCAGCGTTGATTCCAAATGAAGATGTGGCTGCAGTGATCTTGAATCTACAAGAGAATGAGATCCTTTTGGATGGAGAAAGCTGGTTGGCAAAGCGGGGTGATTCATCGATCAAAGTGAACTACAAAGGAGAAGCAGTTCTCATCCTCAAGGAACGTTGGGATATTTTTCAATTGAACGGAGCAGCGATTGAGTCTGACTTTCAATTGTTAACGGAAGGTCGGGTTTCGCAGGAACTTTCTGAATCCAATATTCTGATCGGACCGGCTGAAAATCTTTTCATGGAAGAAGGCGCAAAGATCGAAGGTGCGATCATCAACACCACAGCAGGACCCGTTTATCTGGCCAGCGGTGCAGAGATCATGGAAGGATCGCTCGTTCGCGGACCTTTGATGATGAATGAGGGCAGTGCATTAAAGATGGGAGCCAAAGTCTACGGTCCAACAACACTGGGTCCGCACTGCAAAGTTGGTGGCGAAGTGAACAATGTTGTTTTTCAAGGATATTCCAACAAAGGTCACGATGGATTCTTAGGAAATTCGGTGATCGGTGAGTGGTGTAATCTGGGTGCCGATACGAATTCGTCCAATCTGAAGAATAACTATGGTTTGGTGTCGACCTATTCCTATGAAACAGGAAAAGAAGAACAAACCGATGTTCAGTTCATGGGTTTGATCATGGGCGACCATTCGAAATGTGGGATCAACACGATGTTCAACACAGCAACTGTTGTGGGTGTTTCCTGCAATGTCTTTGGTGCTGATTTCCCAGAGAAGTTCATACCATCGTTTTCGTGGGGAGGAAAAGCAGATCGTACTGAATTCCGCTTGGACAAAGCTATTGAATTCGCTAATAACATGATGGACAGAAGAGGAAAGGAGCTTAGTACAGGGGAAGTGAAAATCCTTCGTCATATTTTTGAAGGGAAATAAGACAAAATTGCAGTTTCTGAAGAGCTGGCACAGCCTTTGACCAATTGGGAGTCTTCTTGTTTATCGGCTTTAGGTCGGGAAACAGGTAGATGAATTGAAAGAAGCGACTGACACAATGTCGCAATTCTATTTTGCAAATTGGAACAACACACATGAAAGATTTATTCGATACAAGTATTTTTCAACTGACACAGGCAATTGACGGAGACTCGGAATTTATTCCACTGATTACGGCAGAGGAAGAAGAGTCCATGAACAAACAGGATTATCCTGATAACTTGCCTATTTTACCGTTAAGAAATAACGTTTTATACCCGGGAGTTGTCATTCCAATTACGGTTGGACGCGATAAATCAATCAAATTGATACGTGATGCCGGAAAATCTGGAAAGATAATCGGTGTGGTATCGCAACGCAATCAAGAAGAGGAGAATCCGCAGTTTGAAGATCTCCATAGAATTGGTACTGTAGCACAGATAATTCGGACGCTTAAAATGCCGGATGGTAGCACAACGGTTATCATTCAGGGAAAACGTCGATTTGAAATGTTGGCGCCTGTTCAGGAAGAGCCGTACATGCGTGCAACAGTCAAAATGATCAAAGAGAAACCATTTGACAAAAAAGACAAGGAGCTCGAAGTGATGATTGCAACCATCAAAGATTTGGCATTGCAGATCATTCGTGAAAGTCCGAATATTCCTACAGAAGCTTCTTTTGCCATTGGAAACATTGATAGTCCTACTTTCCTCGTGAATTTCATCTCCTCCAACATGAATGCAGATGTTGCTCAAAAGCAGCAAATGCTGGAAGAGTTGGACATGAGTAAGCGCGTGATGTTGGTACTTGAGCATCTTACACAAGAAATTCAAGTGTTGGAGATGCGCAATGAAATTCAGTCGCGGGTGAAACGGGATATTGATCGTCAGCAGCGTGAATATTACTTGCACCAGCAGATGCGCACGATTCAAGATGAGTTGGGCCATAGTCCGCAAGAGCAAGATGTGCGTGAGTTGGAAGAGCGTGCAGACCTGAAAAAATGGGATGAGCGTGTGAATAAGATATTCCGCAAGGAGTTGGAGAAATTGCAGCGCATGAATCCGCAGGGAGCAGAATATACGGTGCAATTGAATTATTTGGATTTATTACTTGATCTTCCCTGGGGTGAGTTTACTGAGGATGATCTCAACTTGAAAAAGGCTGAAATGATCCTCGATCGCGACCATTTTGGCTTGGAAAAGGTGAAAGAACGCATTTTGGAGTACCTAGCTGTGTTGAAGTTGAAGGGAAATATGAAAGCGCCAATTTTATGTTTTTATGGACCTCCAGGAGTTGGTAAAACCTCATTGGGCAAATCAATTGCTGAAGCACTTGGACGCAAGTATGTGCGCATGTCATTGGGTGGATTACACGATGAGTCCGAGATCAGAGGTCACCGCAAAACGTACATTGGAGCAATGCCCGGAAGGATCATGCAATCTTTGAAAAAGGCGGAGACGGCAAATCCGGTTTTTGTGTTGGACGAGATCGATAAACTGGGACGAAGTAATCACGGAGATCCTTCTTCAGCATTGTTGGAAGTGTTGGATCCTGAGCAGAATAGTTCTTTTTACGACAATTACGTAGAAACAGAATTCGATCTTTCTCGTGTCATGTTCATCGCCACGGCAAATAGTCTTGCTGAGATTCAGGGTCCTTTGCGTGATCGAATGGAATTGATTGAAGTGAACGGGTATACTCTTGAAGAGAAGGTGGAGATTGCCAAGCGTCACTTGTTACCAAAGCAAATTGCTGAGCATGGAATCTCTAAAAAGGACATCATCATTGACAAGAAGGTGTTGGAGAAATTGGTAGAATCATACACCAATGAATCAGGTGTGCGTGGTTTAGACAAAATGGTTGCAAAACTGGTTAGGAACCGTGCTCGTCAGATTGCGATGGAAGAAGAGTTTGATTCAAAAGTGACTCCGGAAGAATTGGTAAAGGTCTTGGGTCCTGGTAGAGAGCGAACAAAATATGTCGATAACAGTGTATTGGGAGTAGTGACCGGACTTGCCTGGACAAGTGTTGGAGGGGATATTCTATTCATAGAATCATCAATTACGAAAGGAAAAGGAAAGCTAACATTGACGGGTAATTTGGGTGACGTAATGAAGGAATCGGCCGTAATTGCGTTAGAGTACCTAAAAGCGCATTCAGATCTTCTTGGATTGGAGCAGCAAACCTTTGATGAGCACAATGTGCATATTCATGTTCCTGAGGGTGCAACGCCGAAAGACGGTCCAAGTGCGGGGATCACGATGCTGACTTCTTTAGCTTCCTTGTTCACCGGTAAAAAAGTGAAGAATCAATTGGCTATGACCGGTGAGATTACACTCAGAGGTGAGGTTTTACCGGTAGGAGGAATCAAAGAGAAAATTCTGGCGGCGAAGAGAGCTTCGATTAAGGAGATCATACTTTGCGAGAAGAATCGTCAGGATGTGGAGGATATCAAAGCGGATTATTTGAAAGGATTGACCTTCCATTATGTACGAACAATGGGAGAAGTGCTTCAATTGGCACTTGTGAAGTAACTTACATTAACTAATGTTTGAATGAAAGATGGTAAATGGTACCGTTCGTGTCAGAAAGAATTTCGATTTTTCCATCCAGTTGCTCAGTAAGATTTTCCATGATCAACATGCCTAATGAGGCTGAGTGATCGATTAATTGAGGATCAAATCCTTTGCCGTTGTCTTTGATTGAAAGTTGACATTGTTGTTCATCGATCCGCTTTAGGTTAATCTCAATAATTCCTTGTTCTTGTTGATCAAAAGCATGTTTAAGCGCATTGGTCATGATTTCTGTGAAAATGAGTCCAAGTGGTACGGCTATGTCAATGCTATAGTTCACAGTCGGAACATTTATTTTCATGTCAATCTGGTGTGATTCACCCTTTCTGGATCTAAGTATCTCTTCTGCAATACGATTAATGTATTGAGAGAAATCGATCATGGAAACGTCTTCATTGTGGTACAAAAGGTCGTGAATGGTTGCCATAGATCGGATCCGCTCCTGACTGTCGTTGAAGATCGATTTGAGTTGCTCATCATTCGATAAATTCGATTGTAAACTGAGCAAGCTATTGATAACTTGAAGATTGTTCTTTACGCGGTGATGTAGTTCTTGGATGAGAATTTCCTTTTCACGTACGCTTTTACGGATTATTTGTTCATTCAATGTATGTTCTGTGATGTCTTGAACCATTCCATCAATCCGGAACACTTTGCCATTGTTGTCTAACTGAGGAATTCCGACGCAATAAACATATTTTTTATCCTCTCCTTTAATATTCACGGAGTGCTTGAATGTGTATGGCTTCCCTGTTTCTATTGATTTATTGACAGTGGATTCATACAATAAAAATCCTTCTTCATCAAAACGATTCACGTATGCTTCATATAAATTATCTCTTTCATTTTCTTTTATCCCAAAAATGTTGAATAGCTCATCTGACCAGTATAGATCACCATTAATAAGGTTGAAACTCCATGATCCCATTTTGGCCATGTGTTGTGATGCATTCAGTAATTGTTGACTAAGTTTAAGCTCTCTTTCAGTATTTCGAATATCCGTTACATCTCTTGCCACTGCGTAGATTCGATTGTTTATTGGATCAGGGTTTGAAACCCATTGTAAAATAATCGCTTCACCATTTTTTTTGAGGTAGCGATTTTCAAAGCGTAGTGTAGAAGCGCCTTTCTGGTTGAGGTTTATTTCATCTAATGTGGCCTGCAAATCATCAGGATGAATGAAATCAGTGAAAGGACGGTCAAGTAATTCCGTCATGGAGTAGCCTAGTGATTCTGAAAATGAAGGGCTTAGCTTCAAGAAACGACCCTCATTATTTGCGATACAAACCATGTCTCTTGAATACTGGAAGAAATGTTTGTAGATCAATGCTTGTTCAGCCTCCTTTTTTAATTCCAAAACTCTCTTTTCAAGGAATTGGATCTTTTCTTCCGCGCTTAGATTGTCCAAAGTGTCTCTTTTTCAGTTGACACGAATATAATAAATAATTTACTAGTGAGTATGAGTTATTGAGTCAATACATGATTCAAAATTGATCGGGATCCTGTTATATTTGTCAGATGGACGAATTGTTAATTCTGTTTTTTGTTCTGGCCTTACTTGCAGAAATAGTTGGGACCTTAAGTGGCTTCGGATCTTCAGTGTTGTTCGTTCCTATTGCTGCTTACTTCTTTGATTTTCATACAGTACTTGGAATCACAGCACTTTTTCACATTTTCAGCAATATTTCGAAGATTTACTTTTTTAGGGAAGGGATTAATTGGCGTGTTGTTATTCTAATGGGGATTCCAGCTATTATTGCCGTGAGTGTTGGTGCCTTTTTCGCAAAATGGGTAGATACTCAGATTCTTCAATCGGTGTTAGCTATTTTTCTCATACTTTTCAGTATTGCATTTCTCATCTTCAGAAATATTTCAATTAAACCCAGCAAATTCAATACGCTTGTAGGTGGGGGTTTTTCCGGGTTTATCGCTGGACTCGTTGGAACAGGCGGTGCAATTCGCGGAATGGTACTGTCTGCCTTTAATCTTGAAAAAGCCGTGTTTATCTCTACTTCGGCATTTATTGACTTTGGTGTTGATCTCAGTAGGGGAGTGGTATATGTGCTGAATGGTTTTGTTAGCTTAGAGATCCTCCCTATCGTAGCCGGTTTACTCGTGGTGAGCATTGCGGGAACTTATCTTGGTAAAAAGATACTGGAACATGTTTCTGAAGTTATGTTTAAGAACCTGGTTCTACTCATGATCCTTGGCGTTGGTGTGATGACCCTGGTTAAGGTTGTTTTTTTGTGATTGGAAATTACTATTGGCAACTTCGGTACAATCTCGTTCCTCGATCACTCAGTCGCCAAACTATCAATTTTCCAATCTGCAATGCTTGGCGCTTGTTCCTCGGTCAGCATCTTCGATCTTCCAATCCTTGCCCTGAGTCTATCGAAGGGTGTAATTTTTGTAAATCACTCCTCCTTCCAGTTCTGATCCTTCCCTTTGATATATGGAATATTCAACTGATCTAGTGTTTGTTCGATCTTGCTGACTTCAACAATGATCGCATCAAGAATTCGCCTAAGTTCAGTGTATTCTTCTTCTACGATCTTCAAATTCTTGCGACGTGTATTGCTGATGTCCACTGTATTGTCCCAGATACCATATTCAACCAGTCCGAGACGCTCTGAAATTCCAGGGTAGCTCTCAAACTCATGTCTGCTTCGTGTACGATCTCCATTCATGAGCTCTGAACATTTTGTGTATTCTGCTTTCAACCGGTTAAGGTCGGCCAGGATCGTTGTCGGTGTTCCCGGATACGTTGTCGCTGCTGTTTGAAGGATCTCCATTTTTTCTTTGGTTTCATTCATCAAGCGAGATGTCCCGCGAACTCTGCGACTCAATTCAGAAACTTCTTTTCGGAATTGCTGTAATCCCGCAAGATCCTGAGCTGCCAGTGTTTGGTTGTTCAAAGGAACGACATTGAAATTGGTTGCAGCGATGAGGTTTTCAGTCTTACCATCTTTGATTGAGATCACTTCCACGGAATAAACTCCCGGTGTCACCAGGAACCCGTTGTTGTCGTTCTTTCTTCCGTTGCTCACAGGTGAGGTTGATTCCGTTCGCAAATTCCACGCTATCCGACTGATGCCTTTCGACGGACTGCTAACCAATCTTTTTACTTCGGTACCTTTACTGTCGCGGATAATGTAAACCAACTGTGCCTTTTCCTCAAGTTCCTCTTTTTTAAGATCGTCTAAGGATGGATAAGGAACATCTTTCTTGTCTTTCTCAAGGGCTTTTTCTTTTTCCTGGCGCTGATCCTTTAACGATTTATAACTGTCTTTAAGGTGAACGGTGAAAACAGCTCCGAATTCAGGATTCTTGGCAGCCCAAAGGTTTGCTCCCTGAAATCCGGTTCCTTCTAATCCAAGTGGATCTGCCGGCACATAAAGTAGAGCATCTTTCACAGGGAATAAATGGGCTTTTTTGTCCAAATTTTCTTTTTTCAGTCCGCGTAATGGTGTGTAGTTGTCCAACACATAGAACCCACGTCCAAAGGTAGCTGCAACTAAATCGTTTTCACGCTGTTGAATATCAAGGTCATACACGGCAATAGTCGGTAAGCCTGCGAGTTTTGTCCAGGTTTTTCCTCCATCGTTAGAGAAATAGGCACCGAACTCCGTTCCAGCGAACAAAAGATCCGCATCGACATGATCCTGACGAATAGCATAAGCTGAACCGCGCTCTGGTAAATTCGCGGCGATCGAAACCCATGTTTTTCCTTTGTCAGAACTTTTTAAAACGTAAGGTTTGAAATCGCCCGATCGGTGGTTGTTGAAAATAGCAAAAACGACATTTTCATCGTGCTGAGATGCACAGATCATGTTCACGCGGGTATTTGCAGGAACTCCGGGGAATGAGCTGTATTTGGTCCATGTAGCCCCGCCATTCTCTGAAACCTGGATCAATCCATCATCTGTACCGGCATACAAAAGCCCTTTCTTTTTTGGTGACTCGTCAAGTGCTACAATGTTTCCGTAGATCGTAGTCGAAGCATTTTTCATCACCGCGTCGATCGACCAAACTTGTCCCATGACTTTCAGTTTATTGCGATCCATTTGTTGGGTCAGATCAGGAGAAATAACCTCCCAATCGTCACCTCGGTTTGTACTTCTGAATACTTTATTCGCTGCGAAATAGATCGTTTTGTGATCATGAGGTGATACAAACAACGGAGCATCCCAGTTCCAGCGGTAGGCATCTTCACCTTTACCAGGAAGTGGCTGGATCGGAACTTTTTCACCTGAAGCCTTGTCGTAGCGAACCAACCAGCCGTACTGAGCCTGAGCATAAACAATATTCGGATCCTTTGGATCAACTGCTGATTCGAATCCATCACCACCATTCGTAATGAACCAGTCTAAGTTCAAAATGCCTGAGACTGTATTTGTTGCCGACGGACCTCCCATAGAATTGTTGTCCTGCGTTCCTCCATAAATATTATAGAATGGCACAGCATTGTCAGTAGTTACTTTGTAATACTGGATGATCGGAAGGTTGTCGTAGAAGCGCCATTCTTTTGCATGGTTGTAGGTTTCGTAGATGCCACCGTCACAACCAACCAACCAATGATCCGGATTATTTGGATCGATCCACATGGCGTGATTGTCAACGTGCTTCTGGTGTTCACCGGTCATTTTGAATGTTTTTCCACCGTCTTCTGTATGGTGCAAGTAGGTATCCATCGCGAAAACTTTGTTTTTGTCGCGCAGATCACAATAGATCTCCTGATAATAGTTGCCGCTTGTATTGAAATTGGACATTTTTGACCAGTTCAAGCCTTTGTTGGTTGATCGGAAAGTTCCTCCTTTGTCATAACGAGCTTCAACGATGGCGTATACGTAATCCGGATCTGCCGGTGAAACAGCTAATCCGATTCTTCCCATGTCTCCTTTAGGCAGACCGGCATTGATCTCTTTCCATGTTTTTCCTCCATCAGTGGATTTGTATACACCTGACTCAGGTCCACCACCAACGTAAGTCCACTCGTGTCGTCTGCGCTGGTGTGCGGCTGCATAAAGCGTGTTTGGGTTACTTGGATCTATTATTAGGTCAGAGATTCCTGTTTCGTCTGAAACAAACAAGGTGCGCTCCCAGGATTTCCCGCCATCAGTTGTCATGTAGACGCCGCGTTCGCCACCAGAACTCCAAACCGGACCATAGGCAGCTACCCAAATAATGTTCTCGTTTTCAGGGTGGATTACCATATTTCCGATATGTTCTGAGCTTTTGAGTCCCATGTGCGTAAAACTCTTTCCACCATCGACAGATTTATACACTCCATCTCCGTAAGCAACAGAGCGCTGGTTGTTGTTTTCTCCAGTTCCAACCCAGATCACGTTCGGATTACTAGGTGCAATTTTCACACATCCAATCGAATAGGATCCGTAACTGTCAAAGATGGGAGAAAAGGTTGTTCCATGATTTTCAGTGTACCAAACACCGCCTGAAGCGGCTGCAACATACCAAATATGAGGTTTTGTAGGATGAACGGCAATATCTGAAACTCGTCCGGATGTTAGGGCAGGACCCACCATTCGAAACGATAATGCTCCAACTGTTCCTGCATCAAACAAAGGCGATGGAGCAGAGCCGGCTGTATTTGTTGTTTTCTTTTGAGCGATAGTATTCATACCGAATACGATCGATAAAGAGAGGAATAGAATTCTTTTCATAGTTGTGTTTTGCAAGTCGTAAATATAAACACTTATTAATTCAGAATTTGCAACTAATTGTCAATTGTCAATTGTGAATTGTCAATTACCATGTAACCTTCTTCTTTTTCTTTCGATATACCATTTTGGGTACGGTATTTGAAAAGTCCCCAGTCGTACAATATTGAACAGATTGATTTATGAAACAGTTTTATCTTCTCCTACTGATCATACCATTTATTACTACTGCTCAAACCGAGGACGAATCATGTCTTCCACCGAATAAGAAAGTACTGAAACTGTTGGAAACAGCAGGTAAAGCGCAGGATATCAAGACAGCATCTGAAAATTACACGGCTGCGGTTCAGGCTGCACCGGATAATGCAATGGTGTATTATGAATATGCAATGTTTGCCTATAACACTGGGTTAGAATATTACAAGAAACAACCCAATCCTGCCATGGGTGACAAAAGTATGCAGAAGGCAGAAGACATGTTTCGAAAAGCCCTGGAGCAATGTTCCGACTATCATGCGGATTGTTTTTACTATTTAGGGGTCATTAATTTTACTCAAAAAGACAATTCAGAAGCTTTAAAGTGGTTCAATGCATTTTTGGGTTTCAAACACAACGATGTGAAGCGCTATTCCAATGATCACGATAAGCGTTTGAAAGACGTGAAGGAGGTTTTGACTGATCTGGAAGCGGAGGAAGACATAATGGGGAAACAGGTTCCATTTACACCTCAAATTGTGAGGAATGTCAGCACGAAAAATGATGAGTATTTTCCAATGATCTCGCCGGATAATGAATTGATTTTCTACACGAGAAAATTGGACAGAAAAAACCTAGGTGATATGGTTTCAAATGTTGTGGAAGAATTCACGTTTTCGCAACGTCCGGATGTGAATGCTCTATTCAGTGGAGGTGAAGGATTAAAGGCGCCTTTTAATACGGGTGAATTTTCCAATTATGGATCTGCAACGCTTTCTGTGGATAACAAAGAAATGATTATTTGTGCCTGTAAAAAGGAGATCGTATATGGGAAAGATTACCTTAATTGCGACTTGTATTCGACGCGCTATGAGCGATCAGGTGCCGGGGGGAATGATTTCAATTGGACGCCTTTAGTCAATTTAGGGCCGAATATCAACACGAAAGATGGCTGGGAAGCACAACCTTCGCTTTCGGCGGATGGGAACACCTTGTTCTATACAGCAGCCCGTCCTACAACTCGAGATAACGACATATTTATTGCACAACGAAACGCAGATGGAACATGGGGTAAAGCACGTCCGTTTGATGAGATCAACACCGACGGAAAAGACAAGAGTCCATTTTTGCATCAGGACAGTGAGACCTTATATTTTGTTTCGACATGTACTGATAAGCGACGTGGAGTAGGTGGATTGGATATTTTTTACATCCGCGAGGAAAATGGAGTTTGGGGTAAACCAAAAAACATTGGCTATCCAATTAATTCAAAAGAAGATGAATTGGGCTTGTTTGTTTCAACAGATGGAAAGATCGCCTATTTTTCTTCCCGTGTAGGAGGTGTTTGGAATATTTATTCCTTTGAACTGTATGAAGAAGCGCGGCCAAAAGCGGTTGCGATCCTGAAGGGTGAGTTGAAGGATGAGTTGGGAGATCCTGTGAAAGATGCGACGATTGAAGTGGCTTATGCGAATTCGGACAAAGTCACTCAAGTGAAGGTGAACGGTGATGATGGGAAGTACGCCACTGTAGTCAAATTGGACAAGCCACAGGATGTCATGGTAACTGTAAAGAAAGAAGGGCATGCCTTTGATTCCAAAGTGATTGATACTAAAACGATCCAGCCGGAAAAAGTGAGTTTCAAAGGAAATGATCTGACAGTTAAGGAGATCAAAGTGGGTGAAGCCTATACGATCAACGATATCCTGTATGCTACGAATTCATCGGTTCTGACTGAGCGTTCGAAGTTCATATTAAAGGGATTTGCACGTTTCCTGAAAGAGAATCCAACTATTTCGGTGAGTATTCAGGGACATACGGATGACGTGGGTGATGATGAAAAGAATATGGTCTTGTCGCAGCAGCGAGCAGATGGTGTGAAGGAATTTTTGATCGCTCAGGGTATCAGTGCTTCAAGATTGAAGTCGGAAGGATTTGGTGAAACGAAACCAAAGGTTCCAAATACAACTGAATCCAATCGAGCGAAAAACAGAAGAACTGATTTTGTGATCGATAAGATGTGATAAGAGCGTTTTAACGCCTTTCGAAGAGGCTTTCTGTGAATTAACTTTATTAAGTTCTATTCTTTTACGCAAATCGTGCAATGTGAACAGTTTATTTAATCAGATTTGATTTATCTTTTCTTTCTAATGGTAAACTATATTTTAGTCCAAAATGGGCATACAATCCTTTGTTTTGAATCCGAGAGCTAAAGACCAATTGTTCATTGTTTGATTCACTAGCTTCGGTAAAACCTTTTATTTCATATTTTAATAACCAATCTTCTTCACTTGACCAAAACTTAAATCTGAAACCCAATGTTAAGCTAAAGTTATTACTGAGCGCATGGTTGAAAGACAAATCAGGTATAATTAACCCCTTTCGAATTCTTCGTTGTATTGTATGCTCAAGTTTAGACGTAAGTTCCGAATAGTTAGAATCAGGTGTAGAATAATAAGTATATATATATCTGGTATATTGAGTTTTATATATCGACATGTTAGATTTAATTTCCAGCGGAGCGTACAAACTTAAACCCAGTCCAAAAGATACATGCTTATTGATGCGAAATTGACCTCCAATACGAATTCCGAGTAGGTTTTCGGTTAATTGAATATCATGATAATCAAGAATTTTCCAATCATAAGTCTCGTCTGGGTGGTAAACAATATAATTAGCCCTATGTTTTTGTTGAAACCAGGATAAACCAGCGAAAAAACCAGACCTCTTTTTACAAAGTGAATATTCGAGACCAAATTCATGACTAGGCTGATTAAAGTAGTTTGAATGAACAAAACGGTTATCATTGATGGTGTACTGATTTTCTAAACTCCCTAATTTGTATATCATTGGATTAGAAATAAACCGAATTGAATGTTCACTTTGTGCATTGACCGAATGTGAAGAAAAGAGCAAAACAAAAGACAAGGTTAATGTTAAAGTTGAGCTCTTGAAATATATTATTTGTATCATTATTATTGGTGGTTAAGGTTGCTTACTTATTCTGACATTTATCATATCTCAGAAATAGGTGATCTTCGATACATTCAGATCCACATTTCCTTTGATGCCCGGAACCTGACCTTTTTCTGTGTATTGCCAGTGAATGATCCTCGGATCTTCAAGTTGAGGCTGACGACTGTATGCAGCAATCCAAAATTTGTAATCGCGAAAATAGCCTGCAAACTTCGTTTCGTAGAAATGCAACGAGGTGTAGATAACAGGTCGCATCCCACTTTTTTGTTCAACGTGATCAAGCCATAGCTGCATCCTGCTGATTAGATCTTTATCAGGGAGTCCGTCTGTTTCAACATCTAGGACTGGTGGCAGGTCTCCATCGGTTTTGTTCCAATTTTCCAAAAAGTATTCCGCTTGAAGAATGGGATCTGATGTCGTAGAAAAGAAATGATAGGCACCATGAAGGACGCCAAGATTAGTTAATTGATTTCTGTTGCTTACCCATTGCTTGTCCAAGTGATCGGCGCCCTCTGTGGCTTTGCAATAGACAAATTGGACGACAGAGTCTAAATTATAACCATGAAAAACCTCATTCCAATCAATTTTCCCCTGATGATGTGAAACATCAATTCCAAAGGAGGAGAATCCATCAGGTATTTCTTTCAGAAGAAGATGGCGTTTATGTTCATTGAGATCTTTTCTGTAAACGTGCAGAAGGAAATAGCCGCAGGTCGCTAATGCTCCGATGAGGAACAAGCTGATCCAGACTTTCTTCTTTCCTTTTCGTTTTTTAACTCTCTTTGCCATGATGTAAAAATAAAAAAGGCTTTCACAATGGAAAGCCTTCTGTATTTTCTGATTCGCAAAAACTTATGCGAAAGATCTTTTTTCCTTGATACGTGCTGATTTACCAGTTCTTTCACGGAAGTAGAAGATACGTGCACGACGCACAGAACCTTTCTTGTTCACAACGATGTCTTCAATGAAAGGCGAAGAAATAGGGAAGATACGCTCTACACCTACGTTACCTGACATTTTACGAACTGTAAATGTTTCAGTTGCACCTGAACCACGACGCTGAAGTACAACACCTTGGTACAACTGAGTACGCTCTTTGTTACCTTCCTTAATTTTGTAAGAAACAGTAACTGTGTCACCTGCACCGAACTTAGGGAAGTCTTTCACTTCAATAAGCTCTTTCTGAATTTCTTTGATAATATCCATGACTCTATATTTCTTGTATCAACCGTAAAAACGGGGTGCAATATTACGAATTAATTCTAATAACACCGCACAGCTACACTATAATTTTTGTATTTTTTTCTTTCAGGAGTAAAATACATGCTGTAATAACGTTTGAGCAATGACAAATTTAATAGTTTTACCGCCATATTCGTTGTGAAATGAAGGATACTAAAGATAAAACGGTCATTGGAAGAAGAGATGTGGCTAATTTGCCGGATTTTGGACTTCAGGAGGTAGATGTCAAGGTGGATTCAGGAGCCTACACTTCGAGTATTCATGTTACTTATTGTGAAGAGATCAACGTAGAAGGCAGGAAAGTACTTGAAGTTTGTTTTCTTGACGAGCAACATCCTGCATTTACAGGTAATCACATTCGCTTTGATGAATACCGCCGGAAGAAAGTGAAAAGTTCGACCGGGCAAGAGCAATTGCGTTATTTTGTGAAAGGAGTAATTGAGTTGCTGGGAAGAAAGGTTAAAACTGAATTTTCGTTAACTGAACGAAGAGGAATGCGTTACCCTATTTTATTGGGTAGGAAATTATTGAATAAGAAATTTTTAATTGATACTTCCTTAGTGAATGTGTCGAAAAAAGTAAAGGAATAAAAGTATGAAAATTGCCATCCTCTCGAGAAATTCCAATTTGTATTCTACCCGTCGTTTGGTGGAAGCGGCAGAAAAAAATGGCCACGAGGCACATGTGATCGATCATTTAAAATGCAATATCGAAATTGAACAAAAAGGTCCGTCGATTTATTATGGACAAGATTACCTTACTGGTTTTGATGCTGTAATTCCCAGAATTGGTGCTTCAGTTACATTTTATGGTACTGCAGTGGTGCGTCAATTTGAAATGATGAACGTGTTTTCAGCTGTAAGTTCGAGAGGAATTGTGCATTCTCGAGATAAACTGCGTTGTCTGCAAGTGTTATCAAAAGAAGGAATTGGTTTGCCAAAGACTGTTTTTACGAACTATTCAAAGAACGTCGAGCATGTGGTTGAATCAGCCGGAGGAGCGCCTGTTGTACTGAAACTTTTGGAAGGAACGCAAGGTTTAGGTGTAGTTTTGGCCGAAAACCAAAATGCGGCTCAATCGGTTCTTGAAGCATTCAATGGTTTGCGTGCTCGGGTAATTGTACAAGAGTTTATACGAGAAGCAAAAGGAGCTGATATTCGTGCATTTGTAGTAGATGGAGAGGTCGTAGGAGCAATGAAGCGTCAAGGAAAAGAAGGTGAATTTCGCTCGAATTTACACAGAGGTGGTTCTTCACAGATCATCGAGCTCTCAGTTGAGGAGAAATACACGGCGATCCTGGCTGCTAAAGCGGTAGGATTGGGAATTGCCGGTGTAGATATGCTTCAGTCTGAACGCGGTCCTCTCGTACTTGAAGTGAATTCATCACCAGGACTTGAAGGAATTGAGAAAACGACAGGAACAGATATTGCCGGGAGAATCATGGAATACATTGAACGAAACGTGAAACGCTGATGGCTGAAAAACACAAGAAGTTTGTCATTTTAGGACAGGAGATCCTTCCTGGAAAAGGGGCTCAGTTGAATTTGGATGTAGCGAAATTACACACGACAACACCGATTCTTGTCCCCGTTATTGTTCAACGGGCTAAAGTGGATGGGCCAACAGTGTTGCTTATGGCTGGTTTGCATGGTGATGAGATCAATGGTATCGAAGTGATCCGCAGAATTATTCGCAAGGGATTCAATAAACCTCAGGTCGGAACGATAATTTGTTTACCGGTTTTTAATATTTTTGGATTTCTCAATGTCAAGAGGGAATTACCAGATGGTCGTGATCTAAACCGTAGTTTTCCGGGCAGTGAAAATGGTTCGCTGGCAGCACAATTTGCTTTTCATTTCATGAAGGAAATTGCTCCTCACGTTGATTATGTGATCGATTTTCATACCGGATCAGCACAACGCAACAATTTTCCCCAAATAAGATGTGTCTTGGAGGATGAAAAAAGCATGGAATTGGCTCGGGTCTTCAATCCGCCTTTTATTCTTAATTCTTCGCAGATCTCCAAAACAATTCGCGAATCCATTAGCAAACTGGGTAAAAACATGCTCCTGTTTGAAGGTGGAAAAACCAATAACATTGAAGAAATGGTGGTGGAAGAAGGGATCAATGGAGTGAAAAGACTACTTTCCCATTTAGGAATGAGATCTTTTAAAATTGATATTTCAAAGGATCGCATACCAATTGTTCTTACCGAAAGTAAATGGATGCGATCTCCGAATTCAGGAATGTTTCAGGCTTTGGTGAAGAATGGAGAACGTGTTTCTAAAAATGACGTAATTGGAATTGTCACTGATCCGTATGGGAAGTTTGAGCGAAAAGTGAAGTCCTCAACAAATGGATTTATTATCTGTCTTAACGAATCTCCGGTAGTTTACAAAGGCGACGCTATTTTCCATATTGCTAAAGCTGAACAGTAAGGTTCTGTCTGCTTTTCCTATTTTTGTAAAAAGTCGAATACATGTCGGTA
Organism: Crocinitomicaceae bacterium; assembly: GCA_036825545.1. Classification (GTDB taxonomy): domain Bacteria; phylum Bacteroidota; class Bacteroidia; order Flavobacteriales_D; family Crocinitomicaceae; genus M0103. The sequence continues at coordinate 20,044 of DAISYB010000032.1, forward strand.
CACAAGAATGTTAAAAAAGTCACTACGCACACACTTCAGGAAATGAAGATGGCGGGTGAGAAAATATCAATGCTTACGGGTTATGATTTCTCGATGGCGAAGATCATTGATGAATCGGGAATAGATGTTATCCTTGTAGGTGATTCTGCATCAAATGTCATGGCCGGACATGAGACCACCTTGCCAATTACCTTGGATCAAATGATCTATCATGCGTCATCAGTTGTTCGTGCAGTGAATCGCTCCTTGGTTGTTGTTGATATGCCGTTTGGATCATACCAGGGAAATTCGAAAGAAGCATTGTCCAGTGCTATTCGCATCATGAAAGAATCGGGTGGACATGCTGTGAAAATGGAAGGTGGTCGCGAGATCATTGAATCCATCAGTCGAATTTTGACTGCAGGAATTCCGGTGATGGGACATTTAGGTTTGACTCCACAATCGATCTATAAGTTTGGAACGTATGTGGTTCGCGCAAAAGAAGAGGAGGAAGCCAACCGTTTGATTCAGGACGCTAAGGCCTTGGAGGAAGTTGGTTGTTTTGCAATTGTTTTGGAAAAAATTCCGGCTGAATTAGCTGCACGAGTTGCCAAAGAAGTGAAGATTCCAATCATTGGTATCGGTGCAGGAAATGGCGTCGATGGTCAGGTTTTGGTAGTTCACGATATGTTGGGTATCAACAATGAATTCAGTCCACGATTTTTACGCAAGTACAATAATCTCTACGAACAAATGATGACTGCTTTTCAGGAGTATATCCGCGATGTTCGATCAGGAGATTTTCCTAATGAGAAAGAACAATACTAGGTGAAGAAAGACACGCTTGCAGGCAATCAATTAGAGGTGCTACATGAGGACAATCACGTCATAGTGGTCAATAAGCGTGCATCAGATATTGTTCAAGGTGACAAAACAGGTGACGAAACACTACCGGATAGAATCAAAGCGTACCTCAAGGAAAAATATCAAAAACCGGGAAATGTTTTCTGTGGGGTAGTGCATCGCTTGGACAGGCCAACTAGCGGTGCTGTCGTTTTTGCACGAACAAGCAAGGCTCTTGAACGCTTGAATGCGCAATTCAGAGAAAAAGATACAGCCAAAAAGTACTGGGCGATCGTTGAATCCGTTCCGGAAAAATCAAGTGGGACTTTAGTTCACTTCCTGAAGAAAAATGAAAAACAGAACAAGTCTTACGCATCATTAGTGGAAGTGCCGGGTTCTAAAAAAGCGATCTTGCACTATTCATTGATCGCTTCATCGGATCGCTATCATTTATTGGAGATCGAATTGGAAACCGGACGACACCATCAAATCAGGTGTCAATTGGCAACAATCGCTTGTGTGATCAAAGGAGATTTGAAGTACGGGGCTAAGCGTGCAAATCCGGATGGATCGATCTGTTTGCATGCCCGTCAACTGGAATTTGATCATCCCACAACGAAAGAGCGTATCAGTGTTGTGGCTCCGGTACCCAATGATCCTTTGTGGTTGTTTTTTGAAGCAGCAGTAGCAGTGTAACATTTGCTACAGAATAAGCTGTTTCAGTGACTTAACTTTGCATAAGTAAAATCAACATGAAAGACCGAATCTTAAAAAACAAATGGACCTTAGTTGGTGTGGTATTGGGCGCATTGGGTGGGTATGCTTATTACTATTTTGTAGGCTGTAACTCTGGATCATGTGCGATCACTTCAAGTCCGGTAAATAGTACGGTATATGGTGTTTTGATGGGAGGTTTACTTTTCAATATTATTCAGTCGGAAATTAACAAAAAATGAGCAAGATGGAAAACAAAGAATTTACAGTAGTGGATGTTCGTACGCGAGCAGAATATATGGGCGGACATGTAGCAGGTTCGATCAATATTCCACTGCAAGAGATCGTAGAGCGGGCGGATGAGTTAAAAAGTATGAAACAACCGATTATTTTCTGCTGCGCAAGTGGAAATAGAAGTGGACAAGCAACGGCCTATTTCAAGGCACAAGGCTTGAATTGTGAAAATGGCGGTTCTTGGTTGGATGTGAATTATCAATTGAGTGCATGATGGGATTTTTAAGTAATTTATTTGGCGGACCAAAAGTGGATATGAGGCAATTGGTGAAAGAAGGTGCGGTGATTTTAGATGTCAGAACACCAGTAGAATTTAATGGAGGTCATGTCAAAGGAGCCATTAATATTCCTTTGCAGCAAATCGAAAAAGCAGTATCTAAATTCAAAAAGGATCAAGTCATCATCACTTGTTGCGCTTCAGGAATGCGAAGCGGATCAGCAAAAAGTTTTTTGAAATCGAAAGGTTTTTCCAACGTGCACAATGGTGGTGCTTGGACTTCCTTGAGATCTATATTGTGATGGTTGGGCATAGGATGGAATTGAGCGACTCTAGTTGGGGTCGTTTTTTGTTTAAATACTTTTCTTACATTGCAATTCAATTCAATAATCTATGAGGCTGTACCTGTCAATTTGTTTTTTACTATGCGCTATTTTTTCGCAAGCTCAACTTGATCAACTATTTCATGGGACCTATGTCAATCAATCCTTTGATAAGGCTTTTTTGATCTATGAAATGGATGAGCTTTCGGAACATTGTTTTCTTGTTGATTACGAAAAGGCAGTGAGTGAATTGGATACGCATATGGAATCAGGGTATGGCTATTGTGATGACAAAGATGGATCAAAGGCTGTTTTCTATTTAGAGTCCTACAAAGGCCCAATAGAGGCTGAATTCTTTGAAACTGAAGATGGAGATATTGTGATGTACGTCTTATTTCCGGGTTCAACAGAAAAAGAAGTGTTCATCATGTTGGATGGAATAACGGAAGAGTCACAGGAGATTATTTTTGAACGAGAGGATGGTGCTCAATTGGTGCTTTATGATACAGAATTAGGTGATATAGGGTTTACGATCTATGGTGTAATGACATATGCATGTGAGAATACGGAATTTACAGGGATTTTGCATCCAACGGATGATTCTGGTTCCGTTCTTGTCGCATACGATGCTTCAGGATGTGAAATTCGCATCGTTCTTTTTGAAATGGGAGCGATCATCCAAGAGTCAAACTGTTCTTCTTTGAGAGATAAAGCGTGCGGTTCGTGGGCAGGGAATTATTTGTTCAGGTATTAAACACCCCGTTATTTGACTCAGGTCAATAAGAAACTAAAAAGGCTGTCTAAAACAAGAGACAGCCTTCGATTTTAAATGATCTTTATTGCTTACTTCGCTACTCCAATCTTCTGAGTGATTGTCCCTGTCGGTGTAGTTAAAACCAATTGGTACATTCCCGCAGGCAGGTTCGCTGCATCGAAGAAGTATTTTCTCGGTCCCGGAATGAATTTTCCATCGTGAATAACCTGAACTTGTTTTCCAACCTGATCGAAAAGAATCAAACTTCCTTCAAATGCTTCCTTGTTGTTCACAGGGATACAGGTCAATCCGTTTGTCGGGTTCGGGAATACAGCTTGACTAATGTAGCTTTCTAATTCCTGAATGTTTGCATTCGATTCTCCACTCACCAAGAATGTGAAATATCCTTCAGGTGCTGTCATCGGACGAACTTGCTGCTTTCCACTGTTTGCTTCAGCATGAATGTAATACCAAATGCGTGTTCCTGCCGCTTGTGCCGGAATAGTTGCTGACCAATTGTTTCCACTCACAAAATTCATTGAAACTGATGCATAGCTACCTGAAAGTTCTGTTTTATAGTACAAGGTTGCATTGTCGATACCGCTTTTGTGGCGAATCATTGCAGTAATTACGTAAGGGTTCAATTCGTCTTCAGTATCCGGGTGATTCTGATGGGAGATCAAAAGTGGATCATCGGTAGCAACTTCTTTGGTAATACAGTGTAAAGCTCCTCCCTGACCAATCAAATTTGCACCTGTGTTGTCGACATCAATTCCAACAATATTGTAGCCCGGCATTACTTCTTGAATAATTCGAAGCGCCGTAGTGTCGTACTGTTCACGATAAGTAGGAACGATCACCGTTTTGTTGACAATGACGTTGTTAGCATAGGTTCTGTAGCTCGCATTAGGTGCAAATGCTCCATTCGTTGCCGGTGGCATTGGAACACGTACGATCTTAAATGGTGTTCCAAAAACTGAAGTGTAATTGTCTTGAATGTACTGTAAGTTCAATTCGATCTGAGGTCCGTCAGATGATCCTGTCGGGAATTCACCTACCAAAAGCACTTCCTCATTCATCAACTTCATGTGCATGTCAATGTGGTGAATATCATCATAGGGTAGGGTCGTCATTTTGATGTATTGGTCGATTCCCTGATACATATCCATCAAGTTACTCACTGCAGCACCGTTATGACCAGAAATTGTAAATGGAGATCCAGCATCATTCTCTTCATCTACTAATAACGAAGAAAAACCTCTTCCAAAACCATCTGCCATGAAGTTTCCACCTGTATGAACAAGGTCGTAAGGTGCAACAGTCATGGTGTAAACAGGAATATTGCGGTTTGCACCAATTCCAACTGGAGTAGCATCGTCATTCGGACGCGGTCGGTTGTAGATCCAATCTACAAAAACTAAATCATCCACACCATTCAGGTAAACAGAGTTGGGACCGTAATCGCGCATCCAGATACTGTTGAACGGCAACTGAAAATAGCGCGTATTCACCAAAGATCCACCGTTCGAAGTGATATTGGTTTTAACGGCGTTCGAATCGGAACACACGATCCAAACTTCACATTCTTGCTGAATGGCAGCTACCAATTGACGATGTATTGAAGGGAAAGCTGTCCATGTGATACAAACAGCTTGGTTTTCTTCCCATTGTCCCGGAGTACGAATTTCTGAACCTACAGGTGGCGTAGTGATCTGCTTTGGTCCGTTGTATGTGAACTTATAAGAGTTGATCAATTCTCGCTCGGCTGGGGTTAATCCCTTTGGAAGAATTTCTTCCTGAGCAGATAAGACGAACGAAAAACCGATTAAAAGGAGAGGTAGTAATTTTTTCATAGTCGCATAATTTTTGCACAAATTACGAAAAAAAAACTGTTGATAAGGTGTCAATGTATAAGTGGTTTCGATTGAGGACAAATGGATATCTTTGCCGCCAATGAGGAAAATTGCCATCCTTTTACTTTTGTTAACCGGACTTTTCGCATGTTCAGACTCGACTCAATCCATTCGCGAAGAGATCGTTGAAGAGGCTGATTCTCTTAGTTTTTTTCCTCTATTTAATCCGCTTTCAAAAAAATATATACGCCTTAAAAAGAAGCAAGTAGGGAGGTTTTATAATGAACATGTCAATCAGGACCAGTTCAGTGGGATGTTTTTAGTGGCTAAGAATGGGAAGATCATTTTTGAACGAACAAGTGGTTATGTTAACTACAAAGAAAAAAAGCGTCTCACTGCTGAGTCACCAATTCATGTGGCTTCAATCAGTAAGGTGGCTACGTCCTATCTTATTTTGAAATTATGCGAAGATGGTTTAATTGATCTTGATGCCGATGTGCGAAAATATTTACCAGAATTACCGTATGAGGGGATCACTGTTCGCATGCTATTAAATCACCGAAGTGGAATTCAATACTACGCGTATTTTACGCACGGTAAATGGGACTGGAATAAGCGATTAACGAATAAAGACGTTTTGAGTCTACTTGTGAAACACAAATTCAAACTGAATTTCCCTGCCGGACGAAAATTCTCTTACAGTAATACGAATTTCGCTTTATTGGCTTTGATTGCTGAACGAGTAACCGATTCTCGTTTTCCGGATTTAATGAAAGAACGGATCTTTGATCCACTAGGAATGGACAATAGTTTTATTGCAGATGAAAATTCAAACTGGGATAAATTGAATTCATCCTACGACAGCAAGTGGAAGATACAAGCATTTACCTATTTGGATGCCGTTTATGGAGATAAGAATATGTACACAACTGCCCGCGATCTGCTAAAACTTGACATGGCTTCCTATTCGTCTTTGTTCCTTTGTGATTCACTAAAAGAGCAAATGTTCAAAGGATACAGCTACGAAACAAGAGGTCATGCGAATTACGGCTTGGGGATGAGAATGTCAGAGTACAAGGGCTACACAACCAATTTCTTTCATACTGGCTGGTGGCACGGAAATACGGGGTGTTACACTACTTTAAGACAGGATACAACCTGTATTATTTCGATTTCTAATAAATTCACCAAGGTTGTTTACCTTAATGGTGGACTAGCTCCAAAATTTGGAAATTACTACCCGACGTTTTCGTTTGAGTGAGCATTAAGTGTTGCTAAAAATAAGTCTCTATATTTTTTAAAATTTCAGTCATCACATGTTTTTTTAGGCTATTTTTAACTCATCACTAAAAAATCTAAAAAAGATGAAAAAGTATGTGTTATTTTTAATTATTGCAGTCGCATTGGTTGTGACATCCTGTTCTAAGGCAAATAAAGTCAACAAATCAATTGATGGAGAATGGAATGTGGAAACATTAGCCGGAGAGAGCATGCCACCGGGAGAAAAATATGTTTTCAAATTTGAGAAAGATAAAAAGGGCAAAGGATCATTTACCATCACATATACATATATAGGTGGGTCAGATGTTGAAATTGGAAATTACATTCTAGAAGATGACAAATATTTATACTTGAGATGGGCTGCGGATTCCTACGCTTACGTTTTAAAAATTCAAGAATACTCTAAAACTGACCTTAAGTTAATAGATGAAGATGATAATACGATTTGGGTGTTAAAGAAAATCTAAGTCAATACTAACGTCAATCAAACCTTGTAAAATATGCTTTACAAGGTTTTTTAGTTTTTAAAGGTTTATTTTTAGACCAGTTTTTGAATGAACAAACCACATTAAAAGATGAAGAACTCAATCCTACTGCTCGTTTTAATAGTAAGTACAATTTCTATTTCCCAAGAAAGCCTATTCTGCGCTACCGATGAAATGCACCACCATTTGTTTGAACTGCGTCCGGATCTGAATCCCGGGATTGTTCGCGCCTACCAACGTTTGCAAAACGATACAGAGAATTTCTTAACGCAACCCAGGTCTGCTCGATCAGATGCTACGTATATCATCCCAGTGGTTTTTCACATTATTCACAATGGCGGACCGGAGAACATTGAAGATTCACAGATCTTGGATGCCATAGAACAAGTCAATATCCAGTTGCGAAAATTGAATGCAGATACCAGTGAGATTGTTCAACAATTCAAGTCAATCGCAGCGGATACGGAAATTGAAATTCGACTGGCACAGCTGGATCCGGATGGAAATTGCACAAGCGGGATCACACGAACAATCTCTCCACTGACTTCGATCGGCGACCATCAGGTTAAGAGTTTGATCCAATGGCCACCGGATAAATACCTGAATATTTATGTTTGTAATCAAGCGGCCGGATTGGCAGGTCATGCTTTATTGCCATCCGCAGCAGATACCATCCCAGCATGGGACGGAATTGTCATGCAGCACAGTTATGTAGGGACGATCGGCACGTCACAGTACTTCAGGAGAACAGTTTTAACTCATGAGATCGGTCATTACCTCAATCTTCAGCATATCTGGGGTGGAAATAATGTACCGAATTACTACTATTTACCTGTTGCAAATTCCGCAAACTGTGACTTTGATGATGAGGTAGATGATACACCGTTAACGATTGGTTGGCAGTCGTGCAATCTTGGAGGAACTTCATGTATGTCGCTGGATAATGTGCAGAATTACATGGACTATGCCTATTGCGCGCGCATGTTCACCGAAGGACAACGTGATCGTATGCAGGCGTGTTTGAATTCGTCCGTGGCTAACCGAAACAATTTGTGGAGTCCGGAGAACTTAGCTGCGACAGGAACGGACGGCTTGATGAATTACTTGTGTCAGGCGAAGTTCGAAACGGATAAACGAATAGTATGTACCGGAGAAACTGTAACACTTCGCGATGTTTCGTCACATGGAATTCTTTCACGGACATGGAGTGTTCCGGGTGGACAATTGTCTTCAACTTCAGACTCGATCGTGCAAGTGACTTTTGATGAGCCGGGTTTCTATTCGGTTTTCTTGACGGTGACTAATGGTATAGAAACGCTTGAGGCAGAAGTGATGAATTTCATCCGTGTATTCCCGGCTGTTGGTTCAGAGAGTGGTGTTTTAGAGAATTTTGAGGACAGTGACCTGTTCGAATTGAAATGGGCAGTAACTCCAAAGTCTGACAGTGTGAATTGGTGGATCACTGAGGATGTCGGATACCAAAGTGATCAATCCATCTCTGTGCGCAATTATTTCGCTGAAACAACCGGAATTTATGAATTCATCAGTGAACCGATCGATGCATCAGGACTTAGTTCACTTTTGTTGACATTTGACTTGGCATACATGAAGAAAGAAGATGCGGGAAATGAATTACTTCAAATTTTGGTCTCCACCAATTGCGGGGAAACGTGGGTCGCTCGCAAAAGTCTCTATGCGTCTGCAACTTTGGCAACCGTTGAAGAGATCACTGACGTTTCTTTTATTCCTGAATCAGCATCGATGTGGCGTAATGAGTCGGTAACCAATATCAATTCGACCTATTTGACCAATGACCTCATGATCAAATTCCGTTTTGAAGCGAAAGGGGGAAATAACATTTACATCGATAATATCCGCATTGCTCATCCTGACGTAATTGGTCTTGGAGAGCAGGAACTAAGTGATATTCAAGTTTGCCCGAATCCTTTTGATCAGCACATCGATATTGACCTGAGAACAATTGTGAAGGCCGAAAAAATGGAATTAATTGATCTCAGTGGAAAATGCATTCAACTCACCATTTTTGATCAGCAATCTAATGCAATTCGCCTGAATACCTCAACGATCAATCAAGGAGTCTATTTTCTGCGCATTTATACAAACGCTGGTGAGAAAGTGGTGAAATTGGTGAAGTAAGCTAACCTCGATACAATCCCGACAATTCACAGCGTTTCTTGCGGGATCACTCCGTTAGCGCTATAGATTCATAACGTCATAGTCGGAATTGCGAGAGATTATATTGGATCAAAAGAGGTGTGTAATTCGGCTACCACTCCGGATAATTTTCTATATCCGGGAAGATTTGAGTTCCGGTCCATTCATGCACTCTGCGTGCTGTCGTAATCGTTTCCCATTCCGTTTCCTCGTCATACAATGTGTGCAATTCTGAGGTGTAAATCACCTTTTCGGGAATTCCATTTTCATCAGTTGGAAAGATCAAATTGGTTTTGAAGCCGAAGACTCCTGCATCACTGATATTAATAGTTTGTGCAATTTCATTGATTAAATCGTTTTTCAACATCAGAATTGTTGTACCTCCTTCTTCACCACATGCTTGAGCGTGGAAATGAATAAAGATTAGACGATCCACTTCAGTTAATCCCTTACTATCCAATAGTTCGACTGAAAGTAGGTGTTGTCGAAGATGAATGGATGTTTCCGAAACAATTTCGCCAGCTCTGCAAAGTCGGATCTGCATTCTGTATTGTGGATTCGAATTTTCATCACTACCCAATTCTTTTCGAAAAAACATAACACTGCTTTTTGAAACACTCAATCTGAACTCTGCGAGTTGCTCACTCAATACATAAACCCTTTTTCCATTCAATAAAACCGGGTAAAAAGCAGGGTGTTCTAATTTATATTCATTATTGTTTTCTTTTATGGTATCTACGATAAAAGAAACATTTGGTGGAATTTCAGCAATAACTTTTGATTTTTGATTCGCACTTTTGTAAAGTTTAGTCTTTGGAGCCCATGCAAAGACCGTATCACCTTTCGTGAATTGCTTATAGGTCTCGATGTAATCGATATCTTGGGACAACACGAGTTGACACAAGATCAAAGAGATGAATAGTAGGAGTGGGTTGCTTTTCATGGCTAAAATAAAATCGAATTTACAAAACTATTAGCGAATACCGTACCCCAAATTAAAACGGACACTTCGCCACAAAAGTCATTTCCTTTTTCTCGACCGGATGGAAAAAGGTGAGTTCTTCCGCGTGCAAATAAAGTCGGTCGGCTTTGACTCCGTAAAGGTCATCGCCCACAATCGAACAATTGAGGCCTGAACTGTGCGCAGCGTGAACCCGTAACTGATGTGTTCGGCCTGTTATCGGGTAGAAATTGACTTTTGTTTTGTTGTTGACTTGTTCAACGATTTCCCATTTCGTTCGGGCAGGACGACCATGTTGAGAACAAACCAACTGTCTGGGGCGATCTTGCAGATCAACGCGCAAAGGCAGATCGATCTCGCCTTTTTGTTCTTTTAGTATTCCATCCAAAACCGCAACATATCTCTTTTTTACAGTTCGTTTCAGGAATTGACGCTGAAGGGTTTTATACATCATTTCGGACTTAGCGATCAACAACAGTCCGGAAGTCGACATGTCGAGGCGATGAACGATCAATGGACCACTGGCATTTGGGTACAACTCACGGATCCGAGTATAGACTGAATCTGTTATGTTTTTCCCCGGTACCGAAAGGAATTCTTCCGGTTTGTTGATCAATAGCAAATGCTCGTCCTCATAGACAATCGTCAGTTCGCGACCTTCAGCCGGGTTCGATAACATGGGGTTTGGATCCGTTTCGATTCCCTTAAGCATGTGTCCCAGAATGGGCTCGCATTTTCCACGACAAGCAGGGTAGAAGTTACCGTGCTGACGAACTTCTGAAGCCGGAGATTTTCCCCACCAGAATTCAGCCATTGCTATCGGTTCATAACCCTGAAGAAAAGCGTGCTGCAACAATTTTGGAGCTGCACATTCTCCGGCACCTGCTGGCGGACTTCCTTCAATGGTATTTTCGAAGATGGAACCCAATGAACGTTCTTCTTTTTCTTTGTTCAGAAAGGTGTACGCACGGAAGATCTTTTGTTGCAAGCTGGAAGAGCGCTGCTTGCGTTCCTCATACAATTCGTTCATTTCATTCTGCTGGAAAGCCAATTGAGATTTGATCTTTTCAATTTCGCTCCGCCAGAAATGAGTTCGCTCTTTAAGGTAATATTGTTCACGGATACTTGCTTTTCTCAGTTCTTCGAGTAAGCTTTCGCGTTCTGTTGGATCCAGATCAATGGATCCACTTCGCTGTATTTTTCGGACTGATTTTCCTTCTTTGATCTGCTTTTTGATCGCTTGAAGTTCTTCTTGAGCTGTTAGTTCAAGCTGATTGAGTTCAGCAGTTAAATCATTGAAAACACTATTCTTCTCCATTTCCTCGATTCGCGAATTGATCGCGGTAATATTCGCCTCTTCTTCGCGGTAAAAACGGGTGTCCTTTAGAATGTCAAATACCGGAGGGACAAATACGAGATGGTCATTGCTGTCAGCTAGTTTTCCTGAGACTGCCCAGATATGTCCGAGTGCACCTTGCTGATTACGAACGACCAATACACCGAACATTTTACCGATCACAATGCCTTGTTGACCTTCAAGGAGTCCAAAGTTGTGCTCGAAATCATTCTGCACTGAAAGATATTCCTTTAGTTTTTCTGCGGCTTTGAGAGCAATTGGATGCGGGTCGTAATAAAATGGAAAGGTAAATTTGGCAGGCAATTCAAATTCCTGATCCTCTACCGAAAAGGAATGAAAAAAGGGGTCTGAATTACCTTGTTCAGTTGGCATTCGTACTTTTGGATTCAAATTTCCCGACAAAGTTACATCCTTTTAACGCAGGAGTCATTCTCTCCTCTTACATTTGTGGTATGCGAGTAACTTTTGTTGTGATAATTCTGGTCGGAATGGTTTGCAGTGCCGGCGCGCAAGAAGGAGTTAAGATCTTCGGTCACCGCGGCTGCAGAGCTTATTACCCGGAGAATTCGATCATTGGTTTTCAAAAAGCCATCGAAATGGGAGTGGATGGAATTGAATTGGATGTGGTGGTCAACCAGCACAAGCAACTAGTGATTTCCCACGAGCCTTATTTTCAAAGTGAATTTTGTCTGGATGGACAAGGACAAAAGATCGCGAATGAAAAATCCTACAATATTTATGAAATGACACAGGAGGAGATCCGCGTATTTGATTGTGGATCAATAGGAAATCCGAAATTCCCCGAACAGCACGCTATTTCAGTTTACAAACCTTTGTTAAAAGAACTGTTCGATTCGCTTGACCTGAGTGCAGTAACCATTTTATTTGAGATCAAATCACTTCCAAAAGAATACGGTAAGTCGCAACCCGCTCCTGAGGAGTATGTCCAGATCATTCTCAAAGAACTGGAGACTTTTTCGCACCGTCAGAATATAGTTTTTATGAGTTTTGATTCAGCGATTTTAAACGAGATAAACAAACAAACGAAGGAGTTTAGGATGGCTTATTTGACCTATTTACCTTTTCGGTCAACCAAACGATTTTTAAAGGATCTTTCATTTCAACCTTATGCCTTGGGTATGTTCTATCCAACTGTGAAACGACGAAAGGTAAGATCACTGCATCAAGAAGGAATTAAGCTCTTCACTTGGACCGTCAACGACCAAAAAACAGCAAAGAAACTGATTGGATTTGGCGTGGATGGAATTATTACCGATCGACCGGCTTCGGTACAATTTTGTTCCGCAGGCTGCACAAAATCACTCAGCCGGCCTCTGGACTAAGCGCCGACCGAGTGTTTTTCGCACGGCATCAGTAAGGTTTTGCTCCGTAGGCTCCGAAAAATCAGTAAGCCGTGCGAAAAATGTATCGAGGTCGGCGATCCCAAACATTCCCCACTATATTTTGTTATCTTCAAAAACCCACATCATGACAAAATTCGCATTAAGTCTTTTTCTCCTGACATTTAGCCTGTTTTCTTGTTCTCAGGAAGGTGAAATGGCGACTCAATCTACGAAGAATGTGCTTGTGGCCAATGATACTATCGTTTTGGGAGGTGGTTGTTACTGGTGTGTGGAAGCAGTTTACGACCGTTTGGATGGAGTAGTGGAGGTTGTTTCCGGATATTCAGGAGGTAAAACAGTGAATCCGAGTTACGAACAAGTGTGCACAGGAAAGACGGGACACGCTGAAGTCATTAGAATTGCCTTCGACAGTACAAAAACTTCGATCCTAGAGATCCTAAAGGTGTTTTTCACCGTTCACGACCCAACAACCTTGAATAGGCAAGGAGCGGATGTGGGTACTCAATACCGTTCAGTGATCTTTTACCGGAATTCCTTACAAAAAAGTATCGCAGAAGAGTTAATCTCAGTACTCAACAAAGAAAAAGTATATCCATCGAAGATCGTGACGGAAGTGAGTCCCTTAAGCACCTTTTACATAGCTGAAGATTATCACCAGAACTATTACGAACGCAACAAAGAGCAGGGCTACTGCCGACTGGTCATTCAACCTAAGATCGAGAAATTTGAAAAGATTTTTGGGGATAGAATGAAGCAGAAATAGAGTGATTAGTGCATAGTGATTAGTGATATTTTAACTGCACTCTGCACTCCGAACCATATTCTAACTTCGTCTCCTCTTGATCAACTTCAATTCCTCCAAAGGATCATCCATATCCCGCAATTCGCTGATTACCGAAGAACTGTTCTTTTTCAAGAATTCTTTCAAGATCAAATTATAGAAACTGGTTTTGTCATTCAGTAACTCCTTCAACTCAAAATCATGATCTTCCTTATTCAGAATCATCAGGTTGATCAGGTCCTCCGCAACTGCCAAGCGCATGGAATGCAGTAAAACATCGTTGTATTTTTCAACGAGTTCACGGACCTTTTTTTCCTGGTGGGGATTCATATATCAAAAGTAATGAAAATGTAAACAGACACATATGTAGAATCATATAGTATTGTCTGCAACTACTTGACTTAAGTACTTTGTTCTAATTGAATCAGTTATATACTTATTAACATTTTTTCACTTTTGTATTGATCATTATGGAATCGATTCATAAATAGTTTACTTTTGGCAACTTAGAATGAAGTTCCACTGCACAACTACTGCTTTTGGGTTTCTTCTTCAACCTAAAACAAACTTCTGAGTTTTTTATAGCTCATGAATTAATATGTATAAAATGAAAACTAACTACTACATTATCCTTTTTTTGTCAGTTTTTCTGGTTCACTCCAATTTATTAGGGCAGTGCAGCACAATTTATGTCAGTCCAACTGGTACTGCCATGGGTGACGGTACGGAGACAAATCCTATGGATCTTCAAACAGGTGTTGCTCAGGCGTGTGTGCAGAATCGGAAGCATGTTCGGTTAATTGCCGGTACCTATACCATAACTGCAAAAATTACGATCGCTTGTAATGATCTAATTATTGATGGTGATTGGGAAGTTGTTGCAGGAATTGGTCGAAAGAATAGTAGTTTGTCCACCATTGTGAATGTAAATTCAATTGTGGAAAGTGCTGCTTTTGATGGTGCAGCCGGAACAACTGTTGGTTACTATATTGGTATAGAGGCAATTGGTAGAACGAATTTCAGAATCGAAGACATTACATTTAATGTAAAGAATGGGGGAGCTTCAGGAACGGCGGTTGGTACAACCGGTAACAGAGGAAATAGCGTTTATGGTTTTTATTTTCGTAATTCTTCCGGATGGGTTATAGAACGTTGTGTAATGAATACCGGATCAGGGTCTCAAGGAGCAAATGGTATTGCCGGAACTGCGGGATTGAATGGTGGAGGTGGTGGAACAGGTCTGGCAGGTGGTTGCGATTCGAACTTAGGAACACGAGCGGGTGGTGCTGGTGGAACTGGAGCAGGAGGAGGAACCGGTGTTCGGGCCGGAGGAAATGGTGGAACGGGTGGACAAGGTGGACATCATGATGGTAGTCCCGGTGCAACAGCTGGTACCATTGGAGCCAACGGAGGTGGTGGTGCGGCCGGAGCAACTGCAGGTGGTGGTACCGGTGCAGGTGGTGGAGGCGGAACAAACTGTGACCGCGATGGACGAGGTGGTGGAGACGGTGCGAATGGTGCCGTAGGAGGAAATGGTTCTCCATTAGCTACATCTTCAACCTATAACTTTTATTGGTTAACAACTGGCCAAAGCCAGAATGGTCTTGCTGATGGTCATGGTGGAGGTGGAGGCCGTGGTGGGGGCGGTGGAGCTAACCAAAACTGTACGTT
>DAISYB010000033.1:0-32177 GCA_036825545.1 Crocinitomicaceae bacterium
GTGCAGATGGTGCAACAGGACCCCAGGGACCAGCAGGACCGGCAGGTGCAGATGGCGCAACAGGACCCCAGGGACCGGCAGGACCGGCAGGACCGGCAGGTGCAGATGGCGCAACAGGGCCTCAGGGACCGGCAGGGCCAGCGGGCCCAACTGGAGCTACTGGACCAGCTGGGCCACAAGGACCTCAGGGACCTCAGGGACCTCAGGGACCGAGTGGAGTTATTGAAAAATATCATCGTTACGGTACCTCTGGAAGACTCGCTGTCACATCAACAACCCCAACACTACAGCCTGGACTTTCTCAAACATTTACGCTTGCAGCACCAGCAACAGTAATTATTTGGGCTACAATCGGCGGAAGAAACACAACAACCTCTTCAGGCGCTTACTCCACTGTAGACATGGTAATTTATCATAACAATGCGTTTTTAGCCAATGGCGGTTGGAATAGATTTTCAATTGTCAATCCTACATCTGCTAATGGATTCAATACATGTGCGATCAATACGATGATTACGCTTCCCGCTGGAGTTCACACAATAGACCTGAGAACCTTCAGAGCTTTTGGTAATGTTTCAGTTGATATCGGTGGAAACTCTGCATTAGACACAAATCCTGGAGAATTAACAATCATGATTCTACAATAAGCTATTATGAAAACATCTATCACAATCCTATTCTTGTTATTTTATTTCGGAATTTTCAGTCAAGAATTACAAAGTACATCCCGAGAAATAAAACTGGAAGCGGAATCTAAAATTCCTGAACAAAACAACTTGGAATCAGTTGAAGGACAAACTTCCAGAATTCCAAAGGAAAAAAGGACCAAGAAATCTGAGCAAAAAGACCTTAAAAAACAAGAGTCTACTGAGCCTCATAATTCTCGTAAGAAGGGTAGTAATTAATAAGTAGAAGGAGCTTTAAGGCTCCTTTCTTTATTCTCCCAAACGAATCCGCACACCTGCAGAAGAACTAAAGATCCAATTCCTGACATTTTCGGGCGGTCGCGTATCGTAAAAACTGGTGAATTCCAGTCGTATATCGACTCTTTTTAGGAACCTTACTGTCAACGCATATTGCCCCATTAAGCGATAATCATTAAAGTCACGAAGCGCTGGCTGAAAATAAGTCGCGCCCGAGAAGCTGAAATTTCCTTTTGGATCAATGAACCATGATAAATAAGTATTCCAACGAACATCATGTATTTTCTCTCCAGACGACTGAATATCTTCGTATTCATAAAAGAAGGAAGTTCCAGCAAAAAACTTATATCCTTTCTTATCGTACATTTTCACCCTGAGTCCTGATCCTGTCACTGATCTCATTCGTTGATCGAGCAACTGGTTGTACTGAATCTGAGTATAACTTTCCCATTTCCACGGACTCTTTTTAACTGTATCAATTTTGCTTTTCAAACGGTATGCATAACGAAAATGTACCATTCCGGAATTGGCGTAGATGCGATCAGCACCTTTTGAATAGACCCAATCTGTCAGAAACAAATAATAGTGTTTTCTGGTCTTGTATTGCACCCTCGGTCGAAAGGCACCTGTCATCAACAGATCCTTATTTTGAACTGCCGAAAATGAAGCATCTAAGGTTCCGCTCCATCCAGCCGTGTCATCATAGATTCGTTTATTCTCAATATTGACAACTTGAGACCAAAGAATCTGGTTCAGAAAAAAAACGAAGATTAAGCTAAAAAACCTCATCATTTCAATGCAAATCGGTACATAACATAAGCCACTCCACCAAAGATCAAATTAGGAATCCACACTGCGATTTGTGCGGGGAAACCGACTTTAATTGCCGCAACGGTTGTTACCTGCATAGCAAATATGTAAATAAAAATAATGACAAGTCCTAAGGCAATATTAACACCTATTCCACCTCTTCTTTTTCTCGAAGAAACAGAAACACCGATTATAGTTAATACATACGTTGCAAAAGGAAGTGAAGATCTTTTGTACAACTCAATCTCGTACATTGGCACCTCTCCTGAGCCTTTCAACTTTTCTCTTTCAATGAACTTTTTCAATTCTGAAAAGGTCATGGCCTCAGCAATATTATTGCGCTTTGCAATTTCACTCAGATCAAAGCCCAACTCCATCACCTTTTCCTTTCCTTCATTGATTTCATCATTCGGATATCCGATGGTTCGTTCGTAATAATCGATTAAAACCCATTTTCCTGATTCACCATTGTATCGAGCGTTTCTCGCTTTTAAAAAATAAACAACCGAATCCTTATTCTTTGACCATTTTTGAACCACCAGATCATTTATAACATTATCATCCGATGCAAAAGATCTGAAATTAACCATTTGATTCCCCGGAAACTCAGCATGATAATTTTGAATATACATTGCTTCACGGTAATATTTCTCTTCAAAATCAAGTCGTTGGCCATTGGATACTGGAATAACAAAATGATTCAAGACTAAAGCGATTACCATTAAAAACGTAGAAACGATCATGTAAGGTCTTAAGAATCGCTCAAAGGTCCTACCGCTATTCAGGATCGGAATAATCTCCGTTTCCTGAGCCATTTTCGCGGTAAACCAAATTACAGATACAAAAATGATCATTGGAGAAAACAAGTTTCCGTAATACAAGATGAAATTGAGGTAGTAATCGAAAATGATTGCCGAAGCAGGGGCTTTATAATCAATAAAGTCACCCAATTTTTCCGAAAGATCAAAAACCATCGCCAACAACATGATGATTCCCATCATGAAAAAGAAAGTAGTCAGGAACTTTCGGATGATATAGCGATCAAGAATCTTAAACATTTACAGCCTGTTTTTCAACTTAGGGATCATTTGATCTTTCCATGAACTAAAATCTCCCGCAACAATGTGTTTACGCGCCTCACGCATCAACCAAAGATAAAACGTTAGATTATGGATCGATGCGATCTGAATTCCAAGGTTTTCATTTGCTTTGATCAGGTGACGTAAATAGGCTTTAGAATATACACGATCCACTACTGATGTTCCGTTTGGGTCAAGCGGTGAAAAATCAGCCTCCCACTTTTTGTTTTTGATATTGATTATTCCCTCAGAAGTGAACAACATTCCGTGTCGTGCATTACGCGTTGGCATTACACAATCAAACATATCCACTCCTAGCGCGATACACTCGAGCAAGTTGACTGGCGTACCAACTCCCATTAAATAGCGCGGCTTGTCGACAGGTAGAATTTCACATACAAGATCTGTCATTTCATACAAATCTTCATCAGGTTCACCTACAGATAAACCACCAATCGCATTTCCGACAGCATCGCGTGAAGCAATATTTTCAGCGGACTCTTTTCTGAGGTCTTTGTAGACACTACCTTGAACAATTGGAAACAGTGCCTGATTATAACCATACTTCGGTTCTGTTCTTTCCATTTGATCAAAACAACGAGTCAACCAACGATGTGTCATGTGCATCGAACGTTTCGCGTAACTGTAATCACAGGGATAGGGTGTACATTCATCGAAGGCCATAATGATATCCGCTCCGATAGAGCGCTGAATATCTATAGCTCTTTCCGGAGTAAAAAAGTGATAAGAACCATCAATATGTGATTGAAACTTAACCCCTTCTTCATTTATCTTTCTCGATCCGGACAAAGAATACACCTGATAACCTCCACTATCCGTTAAAATCGGACGATTCCATCCAATAAACTTATGCAAACCACCAGCCTGTTCAAGCACATCTGTTCCCGGTCGAAGAAACAAATGATAGGTATTTCCAAGAATAATATCCGCATTCACCTCAGTCTCCAACTCGTGTTGATGCAAACCTTTAACTGTACCGGCTGTACCAACAGGCATAAAGATTGGAGTTTCTATTTTACCATGGTCCGTATGAAGGATTCCAGCCCGCGCTTTGGTGCCCGGATCTTTTGACTGCAGTTCAAAGTGCATAAATTGTTGAAAAATAAACAGCGCAAAGATAAAGCTATTTGCTTTAGCACCCCATATTTGCAGGAAAGCTTTGAGAACAGATGGAGTTACTACCAGATTTCGATACATTTCCAGACAATGTCTTATTTATTACATTTGCGATCATTGCGTTTCTGCATTTGCTTTTTGTGCTTTTAATCTACGGAAGGCTAGCATTTTACCGCGAGCAAAAAACACTCAACGAAGATCAACTTCCCAGTGTTTCAGTAATCATTGCTGCCAGAAATGAAGCAGACAATCTATTTGAAAATTTACCTCTGATTCTCGAACAGGACTACCCCGAGTTTGAAGTTATAGTCATCAATCATCAATCGGTAGATGAAACTGCGCATTTGTTGAGTGCTTATAAGCGCCAATACCCCCATTTGCATGTGATCGAAGTGGCCCGAAACCAACATTTGCGTCCCGGAAAAAAATTACCCATCACACTTGGAGTTAAAGGCTCCCGGTATGAACATTTACTGCTCACAGACGCTGATTGCAAACCGGCAGGAAAAAATTGGTTGCGATCAATGTCCTCACGCTTCATCGCAGGAAAAGAAATTATTCTCGGGTATGGGCCTTACAACAAGCGCAAAGGGTTTTTAAATCGAGTAATTCGTTTTGATACGGCGTGGATCGCCGTAAATTATTTTTCAATGGCTTTAGCAAGATTGCCTTATATGGGTGTGGGTCGCAATTTAGGATACACTAAAGACATTTTTATTCAGGTGCAAGGATTCCGATCGCATTACTCACTTGCATCAGGAGATGACGATCTTTTCATACAGGAAGCTGCAAAAAAGAAAAATTATACCATCAATTTGGATCCGGATTCCTATTGCTATTCGGACAGCTCTGAAACCTGGGGACAGTGGAAACGACAGAAGAACAGACATTATTCCACATCGTCGCGTTACAAGGTTATTAAAAAATGGTTGTTAGGAATATATCCACTTACTTTGTTGACACTATACATAAGCTTCGTTATTTTGATATTCAGTACTGAGTTCCGTTGGATCACACTTGCGGTATTTGGCGTCATTTTCCTCCTGAAATGGTGGATACAAGGTAGGTGCCTCTACAAAATCGGAGAAAAGACATTTGTTGTTTTTCTGCCATTTTGGGATCTATTTTATGCCGTTCTTATACCTGTTTTGTTTTTCAGTGGAGAAAAAAAGCAAATGAAGCGATGGTAGAAACCGAACACCTGTCAGACAAAGCCAAGCAAGATCTGCAACTTGTTGAATCCGCACGAAAAGGTGATCAGGCTGCATATGCCGAGTTGATGGATCGTTACAGGGACTCTATTTATTTCATGATGCTTAAAATGGTTAAAAATCAGGACGACGCTGACGACCTGACGATTGAAGCATTCGGAAAAGCATTCAGTCGAATTGATCAGTACTCCCCTAGTTTTGCTTTCAGTACATGGCTTTTTAAAATCGCATCGAATAATTGTATCGATTTCATCCGTAAAAAACGTGTTCGAGTTACCTCAATGGATACCGGAATGACAACAGACGATGGTGAAGTAATCTTTTTTGATGCGAAGAGTAGTACAATGGATCCGGAACAAACGATCATTCATGGACAAAAAGTAACCCACATGCGCATGCTAGTGAGCAAACTCAAGCCACGTTACCGTGAATTGGTCGAAAAACGTTACTTCGAAGAATTGAGCTACGAAGAAATTGCTGAAGAACTCAATCTTCCACTCGGAACTGTCAAAGCACAATTGTTCAGAGCTCGTGATTTCTTGGCCAATATGATGGAGAAAATGAAGGAGGATATTTGAGAGTGGTTGGTTGTTGGGACTTTAGGATGTTAGGATTTTAAGACAAAAGACTGAAAGACAAAAGACTTGATTTTGGGATAGAACAATGGATTCCTACATTCGTCAATTCCTTCATTCCTTCATTCATCATTTTCATTCTCGCCTATCTTGACCAATCAATTAGAGATTCCGTATTTTTGTCGGCACAAATTGAAGCATGGAACTTATAAAAAAGTATTTCCCTGATCTGACAGCTGATCAACTGAACAAACTAGAACGTTTACCGGAGCTTTACAAGCATTGGAATGCGCAGATCAATGTGATTTCAAGGAAAGACGAAGACAACTTCATGGAGCGCCATGTTCTTCATTCTTTAGCAATTGCAAAACTTATTCAATTTAAACCGGGATCTAAGATTCTTGACATTGGAACAGGTGGAGGTTTTCCCGGAATTCCACTCGCAATTCTTTTCCCGGAGTGCGAATTCGTTCTAGTGGATTCGATTGGTAAAAAGATCAAAGTGGTGAACGAGGTTGCGCAAGAATTGAACTTGAAAAATGTAACCGGAATTCATGAGCGTGCTGAAAAAGTAAAGGGTCAGTTCGATTTTATTGTTAGTCGAGCAGTCACGGCAATGTCGGCTTTTCTACCTTGGACAAAAGGAAAAATAGCAGGAACTCAGAACAACGATCTCAAAAATGGAATTCTTTACCTGAAAGGTGGAGATCTTACTGAGGAAATGTCCACTGTTAAAATGAACTACACCCTTTATGCACTTTCTGATTATTATCAGGAAGAATTCTTTGAGACGAAAAAGATCGTTCACATTCCATTGAGATAAAAAAAGGCCATCTAAAAAGATCGCCCTTCATATAGTTAAAAGTTGATTTAATTCAATTTATACTTCTTAAAGAAAGCATCCCAGTTCCAGATAAAATTTCCAATTACTTCATCCATTCTTTTCAAAAAAAGCGGATTTGGCGCCTGCATTCTACGGAAATAATCATCTTGAAATTCATTTAGACCGTATTTATGGAAAACTGCTTTAGACATTCCATAGATCATATTCTTAGAAGGATGATTGATTCTGGTAATGAAGGATTGATAATCACGAATCATTTTTGTGAAATCGAGAATTGACATTTCGTACATTGCAGCAAGTTTCTCAAAAATAATGCGTTCAATGCGCGATGCATCTTCCGCTTCGAAGGTACTTTCCAAAAAAGATAGATTACCAACGATAACGATCAAAGCAAATTCACCATTTTCGTTATCTGCGATTTCCGGGGAACGAACAAAAGCAGTATCCTCATTAATCAACTGAGCCAC
The DNA here is from genome assembly GCA_036825545.1 of Crocinitomicaceae bacterium. Classification (GTDB taxonomy): domain Bacteria; phylum Bacteroidota; class Bacteroidia; order Flavobacteriales_D; family Crocinitomicaceae; genus M0103. The sequence continues at coordinate 7,047 of DAISYB010000033.1, forward strand.
TTCTTTAAACCCATTATCAACTGTATTAAACAGTGCATTAATGAAGATATTAGCCACTTGGTTGTCGGATAAACGCTTCTTTATGAGGGTGCCTAGCATTTGTCTTTCAGTTTGTTGTTGTTTGTTAAAACAAATTTAATGTTAACCTGCCGCAAACAGCTTTACCCTCAATTAGGTTTATCAACTAAGTTTTCAACAACTGTTAACCATGCATTGTTTCGGTCTTGCCGTATTTTTCCATCAACGCTGCTTCAAATTCCAGAAACTCCTTCCAGCGTGCATCAACATCTACACCTCCACCGTATTTTCGGGCAAAACCTAGAAAAGTAGTATAATGTCGAGCTTCACTTTCCATTAAGCTTCGGTAAAAATTGCGCAAATCGGAATCATTGATCTCCTCTGAAAGTATTTTGAATCGCTCACAGCTTCTCGCTTCAATCATTGCTGCGAACAACATCTGATTCACGAAATGCACTTTCTTAGAACCGTCCGCAGTCGTTTTTAGGAATTTTGCCAGATCATTGACATAAGGATCCTTTCGTTCGAATCCTAATTCAAAACCCCGTTCCAGCATTTTGTCGTGCACCATTCCAAAATGCTCCATTTCTTCCTGACTAATTTCAACCATTGCCTGCACCAGATCTGGGTACTGCGGATATTGTATAATCATGGAAATAGCGTTACTTGCCGCCTTCTGCTCACAATAGGCGTGATCGGTTAAGATCTCCGCAATGTTCTTCTCTACAATGTTCACCCAACGCGGGTCGGTCGCCATTTTTAATCCGAGCATACTTTAATTTTCCACAAAGTTAATCTACCCTGCTTAAACCATCAACCGGAGATTCCGTATTTTTGAGCTCCATCCAAATGAAAAAAGAATGAAAACGTCATTATTACTAGCTGCACTTTGCTTCGCACTTATCGGAACTGCACAAAAGAAGGATGCACCTAAATTGATCGTGGGGATCGTGGTTGACCAAATGTGTTATGAATACCTCTACCGTTTTCAAGACCAGTTTGGCAAGGATGGCTTTAAACTTTTCATGGATAAAGGAACTAATGTACGTAACACACTATACAATTATGTTCCAACTTATACCGGTCCGGGACATGCTTCTATCTACACGGGAACAACGCCTGAAAACCATGGAATTGTGGCCAATGAGTGGTATGAGCGTGAGACATCCAAAATAGTAAATTGCGTAGATGATTTGAATAAACAAACTGTTGGGTCTGAATCCAATTACGGCCAACGCTCACCTAAGAACTTGAAAACGTTCACAGTAACCGATCAATTAAAGTTAACTTATCCGGAGGCCAGAGTTATCTCCATGTCAATCAAGGATCGAAGCGCCATACTTCCCGGAGGCCATTTAAGTGATGGTTCGTATTGGTATGATTATGCTTCAGGGAAATTCATTACAAGTACCTTCTTTAAAAGCGATCTGCCTGAATGGGTTAAAAGCTTCAACAATGAAAATCAAGTAGCAACCTATATGCAACAAACATGGAACACGTTGCTCCCGATTGAACAGTACACGCAAAGTGGTCCGGACAATTCACCTTACGAGGTGGTCCTAAAAGGCAAAAGCACGCCGACATTTCCTTATGATCTGAAAGCAATGACAGAAGGAACAGTGGATTACAGCCTTTTCACTTATATGCCATTTGCCAATACGTACTTGACGGATTTCGCCATTCGTTCGATCAAAGCAGAACAATTGGGGCAAGACCAACAGACGGACATGTTATGTATTAGTTATTCTACACCGGATATTGCGGGACATGCTTTTGGTCCGTACTCAGTTGAAATTCAGGATATGTATTTGCGTTTAGATCGCGATATTGCCAATTTGATCAAAGCATTGGAAAAAGAAGTTGGAAAGAATCAATTTACTATTTTCCTAACAGCCGATCACGCAGTAGTGCCGGTTCCGCAAAATTTAACCGACCAACAACTTCCGGGAGGATATGTTTTCCTGAAAGACCAGATGAACCAACTGAAGAAGGATGTTGCACAGCAATTTGGTGCCGAATTAATTCTTGAGCAAGAAAACTTAAATATCTATCTTGATCATCAAAAGATAAAAGAATTCAATTTGAATAAATCTGAAGTTGAAAGCTTCATTGCTGAGTCGATCATAAAATGGACGGGGGTTAAACGTGTTTTCACGACAAAGCAACTGGAAGGGGGCAATTCTGATGATCTTTGGTTAAATATGGTACGTCGAGGATATCACCATGCAGAAAGTGGCGATGTGATCTTTATACTTGAACCCGGTTATCTCCCCAAAAATTCAGATTCTGAAAAAGCAAGAAAAGGTACAAGTCATGGTTCCTCGTTCAATTACGACACACATGTACCACTCATCTGGTATGGTAAAAAGATCAAGAAGCAGAGCATCTATCGATCAGTAATGATCACCGATATTGCTGCCACATTGATCCACATGCTTGACTTGCAGCGTCCGGGAGCGATGACCGGGGAGCCAATACTAGAGTTATTAAAAAACTAAGAGCAAAATTCTCATCTAGCTCCTTTACATTGAAGAATACATACCTACTACGCTTACAATCTTTTAAAGTTTAGTCAATTTTCTGCTTTCATTCATAGGAGAAAATCCCCCTTAAACCCTTCCTATTTCCATCCATGTAATTAGCTCGGTTTTGAAAATGTATGGTTGTACATTTGGTTTGAATTAAACTCAAAACGTATGTCTGACAACAAGATCACTTTCGGAAGAGTATTTTGGCCATCCATGGTGGCGGTACTCGTTGTATCCTTTATTAGTCTAATCCTTTTCTTTTTGATATTAGGCGGAATCATTGGTGGATTAAGCGATTTTAGTCCAAAACCAATGACCATTAAGGACAACACTGTTCTTCACATGACCCTTGATGGAGAGATTGCTGAAAAAACAGATAATTCATTCGATGCCGGTACATTTAGTATGAATAAAACCATTGGACTAAGTGATCTGTTGTATGGATTAAAAAAGGCGAAAACGGACAAAAAGATCAAGGGATTATTTATAGAAATTGGAAGTTTGGATTGCGGTTATGCCACTGCCAGAGAACTGCGCAAAGCGATCAATGATTTTGAAGAAAGTGGGAAATTTGCAATTGCCTACAACCGAGGTGAATTGATTTCATTGAAAGATTATTATGTTGCTTCTGCAGCGAATACCAATTATGGTTTCCCAACTTCAAATATGGAATTCCTTGGATTGGGAGCAGAATTGACATTTTTTAAAGGAACATTGGACAAACTTGGTGTAGAGGTGGAGATCATTCGAGGTGCAAACAATGATTTTAAAAGTGCTGTAGAACCGTTCTTCAGAAAGAACATGAGTGATTCAGCGCGTGTACAGATCGAGCGTTACCTTACATCCATGTGGGAGGATATTCGTACAGACATTGCTAAAGAAAGAAAAGTATCAAAGGAAAAATTGATGGAAATTGCGGAAAAAGCAGAAATCCACAATGCTGAAGATGCTGTGCAGCACAAATTGATTGATAAAGTAATGTACCGTGACGAAGTGATGAGTAAACTATCTGAAAAGGCAGGAGTGAAAGGCGACAAAGAATTGGAATTGGAATCATTTGAAAAATATGCTCGCAAAAAATTCCGTCAAGATCAGGTTTTAGCCAAAAAAGACAAGCCTAATGTTGCAGTTATCCTAGCTGAAGGTGGTGTAGCTGTAGATGGAGAGGGATTAACCTCAAAAGAAATATGTAAACTTTTTCAGGATGTGCGTAAAAACAAATCGATCAAAACAGTTGTATTCCGCATTAACAGTCCCGGTGGTAGTGCCTTAGCCAGTGAAGAAATTTGGCGTGAAGTTTATTTGACCAACAAAAAAATGAAAGTGATCGTATCAATGGGTGATGTAGCTGCATCTGGAGGATATTACATTGCTACTCCTGCCCACAAGATCTTTGCAGAACCCACTACAATAACCGGTTCGATCGGTGTATTTGGCATGATCCCGTATACAGGAAAAATGTTTGAAGACAAACTAGGTATGACCTTCGATCGCGCTCAGACAAACAAGCACGCGATCATGAGTACCAACAAAAAATTGACGCAGGAAGAACTGGCACTCATACAAACAGAAGTTGACAATATTTATGATCTTTTCTTGCAACGTGTCGCTGACGGCCGTAAATTATCGAAGGAACAAGTGAATGTAATTGGTCGTGGTCGTGTATGGACAGGTACGGATGCTTTACGAATTGGCTTGGTAGACAAACTTGGCGGAATCGAGGATGCCATAGCATACGCTTCAAAAGAAGCAGGTATTGACAAACCAAAGGTATTATACTATCCACAAAGAAAGAGCGATAAATGGATGGATATTCTGGAGCAATTGGATGATGAAGATGCTGAGATTTCAGTTAAGCAATCAGCACAGTTACCAAAAGAATTGATGGAACAGTACACTAAGTTGAAACGCATTGAACAATATAGTGGAATGCAAATGAGACTTCCTTACGAGATTGTCATTCGCTAATAGAACATGATGATAACAAAAGAAAAGCGACTCATTCGAGTCGCTTTTCTTTTGTTATTACGTTTGTCTTTTTCCAGCGCGCTGACGTTCGTGAACCCACTTGTATTTTCTATTACTAAACGTGTTTTTCGACCGTTTTTTGGGATCGAAGCGGTAGACAACTCCCAATGCGTGCTGTAAGTAATCTGCATCTGTTGTATAAATATCCGGCACAATTGCCAAATTCCCGGTTGTCTGCAGCTGCAAACCCCATTTTTTACTCAACCAAAAGTTTGCTCCGAATGTGGTATAGAGTTGAGCATTTAAAGGGACAGTTCTGACTGTTCGATATGTAGCGCCTAAGCCCATTGAAATGTATGGATCAAACCAGTTAGCACCCCTGAAGTAGCGTCGAAAACTATGTTTTAAACCAAAATTCAAAGCAAAGAAGCTTCCGCTTAAGCCAATCGCACCGTTTATTTGTTTGTTGCTGTAATACCTGTTGTACGTTGCAGTTCCTTCGAAACTCCACGCTTTATAATAAAATCGATCTACCATCAGTCGAGAAGGGAAATACTCATAATTCCAAGACCCTGGCAAATCAAAGAGTTTTGTAAAGGGTTCTCCATTGTCATCAATAGCGCTCCAATCCGCTGAAATCATCCATTTGTATGGATTTTTTTTTCGCTCCATAGCAGCTGGCTGAGCGACTGCTGCCCAAGCAAAAACCAAAATAAAACTACTGCTTAACCAAAAAACCTTGTACGATGACCTCATGCTTTAATCCTTTCGAATGTTGAACCTAATCAAAAATAGAAATACTTCCAATAAAAAACCCCGACAACCAGCCGGGGTTACAGTTTTTGTTCCAAAAAATTATTTTGACGCGATTGCTACAAACTCATCGTAGCTCACTTCTTTATCTTTCAATTTCACAGTTGACTTGAAGAATTGAGTCAATTTTTGCTCTGCCAACATATCATAGATGCGACTTGCCTCTTCCTTGTTTTGCAAGACCTGATAAGCAGAAGCGGTCAATTCTTTATCTTCCGGTGCTGGAATTCCATATTGCGCATAATTGTTCACCAACAACCCTTTTGTGAACTCAATCACCTCAGCATTATCCAACTTGATATCGTTGTTTTTAAAGATACTACTTTGGATCAGTTGCCATTTCAATCCACGCGCATAGTTGTCGTAATCCTTATCGATTTGCTCATCTGTGATTGGTTTCTCATTGCTGATTTTGATCCAACGCTTCAAGAAACCATCCGGCAAAGTCACTTTCGTGTTCTCCAAAAGATCTTCAAACACTGCACGCGTCAACAAACGATCTGAATCGTTGGCAAACATCCCATCTAAATCTTTTGCTATACGTTCTCTCAATTCTTTTTCAGAATTAATTACTCCTTCACCAAAAAGACGGTCGAACAATTCTTGATTCAAATCAGCCATTTCCATGTGCTTAACCTCATTGATCGTCATTTTGAATTTATTCGAAATAGTACCCAAAGCATCCTCCGCAATACCTAACATTGCAGCAGTATCTTTCTCTCCTCTTGAAACTGTAGCCGGATCTACAATCACCTGATCACCTTTCGCTTTTCCAACGATTGATTTCTTAACTTTTTTGTCTTCCATAAACTCCATTGAAACCGTTGAAGAATGCATAATTCCACCTTCTTTAACGCTTTCGTCATCGTTCAATTCAACAAATTGAGCCAATACCAAATCATTCTCTCCGACAACATCCGACGAGATCAATTTTCCATACCGGCGACGAAGGTCTTCCAATTGCTTATCTACAAGCTTGTCGTCGATCTTCACTTTCACATAATCATACTTGCTCTTCGCATTTAGTGGAAGTTCAAAACTTGGAGAAAGTCCAATCTCATATTCAAACTCAAAGTCAGCCGGCTTATCAAAATCACCCACTACATCAGATCCTTCTTTCGGAATCGGATTACCAAGGATATCAATCTTATTCTCATTGATAAATCCATACAGTGCATCATTGACAATCTTGTTCAATTCTTCAGCCAATACCGCTTTTCCATATTGCTTCTGCACAAGAGCCATAGGAATATGTCCCGGACGGAATCCAGGAATTTTCGCTGTCTTTCTGTACTTTTCAAGGGTGTTTTTCACCTTGTTCTGATAATCTGCCGGAGTAACCTGTACTTTCAAAACGGCATTCAATGCATCTACGTCCTGACGAATTACATTCATCTTATTTCGATTTTAAAACTAATACAAACAAAAAATGGCCTCGTGAGAACAAGACCATTTTGAAGTGCGGATGGAGGGACTCGAACCCGCACACCTCTCGGCACCAGATCCTAAGTCTGGCGTGTCTACCAATTTCACCACATCCGCAAATTTCTATTTCAATTCCTGCTCAACACAGCCCCTCGATTGGGATTGCAAAGATATACATATTTTCATTTAAACAATAACTTGACGATTTTTTTTAATATTTCACAAAAGGAACTGTAGAAGCACGACCATTTGAATCCACCAATTTCAAGTAATAAGTCGCTGGTTGTAAATCTGAAACGTTCAATAAATACGCAGGATAGTCGGGCGACATTTCGAACGACTTCAGCTCTCTTCCTGCGAGGTCTATGATTGATCCGGTTAACATTCCTGAACCTTGTTGGTAAAAATGAAATTTCAATTCATTCATTACGGGATTGGGATACAGCGCGATCACTTTTGGTGCAAGTTCTTCTGTCGATGCATTATTTTCTCCAACACGCGGACATGAAGGCGCATGATTCACATTGTATTGAGGTCCCGGAGTGGTTGCTGTATTTGTGTTAATCAACTGCGATGCTCCGGAATTGGAATAGTATGACTTTGCCCATGTGTATTCGTTAGATATTTGATCGATTGTGTTCAAGAAGAACCAATCTGCTTGAATCCGTTGTGCATTAATGTCGAGCACAATAAATCCTTTTTTAGTTAATTCCACCCATTTAAGGTGTGGATTCTCAAGCATAAGTGCGCTACCAGCGTTAATAGGAGATCCGGGTGAAGTAACACTTGGTGTCACGAACTCAACACCAACCTTATTCGATCCACTTTTCAGGTCAAACGCCCAACTGGTATGGATATCTCCTGTAATAACAACAAAATTTTGAATGTTCTCTGTCAAAATATGATCATATAAGCCTTGTCTGGTTACCGGATATCCATCCCACGCATCCGTATTAATTGGCACACCGAACAATGTCAATTTCGCCATGACAACTTGGTTACCAAGTATTTTCCATTGCGCTGTACTTTCAGATAATTCATCCTTTAACCAAAGATTTTGATCTTCTCCCAACATTGTTCGATTTGCATCGCTCAAACTTCCACTTGTGGCGCCCACTTGCTCATTCCTACCATGCAGCCTGGTGTCCACCATAATCAGATCAACCAAATCACCATAGTTGAATGTTCTAAAGATCTCAAAATTCTCCGGCGACTTTTCTCGAATCGGTAACCACTCAAAAAATGCTCGTTGCGCAGCCAACTTACGCTCTTGCCAGTCGCCTTCTCCTGCATTGTGGTTTTCTGCTCCATCCATATAAGAATCATTGGCAGATTCATGGTCATCCCATACGCAGATCCATGGAAAATTCTGATGCAATAAACGCAGTGCTTCATCCATGTGATAGATCGAATAACGCAAACGATAATCATCCAAGGTCAGGATCTCATTTTCCGGTTGGAACTCTCGATCCACATTTGGATTCGGACTGTAACCACCAGTGCCGTATTCATAAATATAATCTCCAAGCATTAAAACGGCATCCACATCATTCCGTTCATTGATGATGCGGTAGGTATTGAAAAAACCGGCCTCTAAATTTGCGCATGACACAACAGCAAAACGTAAATTATCGACAGCCCCTACAGGTGCTGTCTTCGTTCGTCCACGTTGACTCCTGTTACCATTGTATTCAAACTCATAATAATAAAAGGTATTCGGCGAGAGTCCTGAAACATCCACTTTCACAGTGAAATCTTTATCTGCATTTGTCAAAACACTTCCCTGATTCACCACATTAATCATTGATGTATCTGTGGCAATCTTGTAGCTCACTACAGCCGGTAACTGAAAGTCCTCAGGAGTCACTCGTGTCCAAATAATTACACGATCACTTAAGGGGTCACCTGACGCAACTCCATGGTAAAAAGGGATGATACAATCCGGTGCCGTGACACTGGTTTGAGCAAATAAGAAAGTACTGTAAGAAATAATTACAACTAGTAGTAGTGAGCGCATCATAATTTGATCAATTTACTGTGATAACTGGCATTTTCTGATTCAAAACGAAGGAAATAATAACCAGATTCAAAATTCCCCATGAAGATAGTATTTTGTTCGAATGTTGGCAAATTCTCTTCAAAAACGATTCTTCCACTCGCATCTAAAATACGCGTTGAAATAAAAAGGTGACTTGTCTTTATCTCCTCAGGAAATCGAATAATCATATCATTAGCGACAGGGTTCGGATAAAATTGAATTGCAGCAAGCAAGTTTATTTCCAATAGTCCGGCATAACCACAAGCAATATGAAAAGTCCCTTCTTCAGCAAAACCATTACCAGTTCCAGCATTAATGTGCGATTCTGAAGTATTAATAAGGTCTTCACAGCGCGGAACAAAGATCTTTATCCTTCCACCACTTCCAGCTCCTCCAAGTTCACCCGCTGTTCCATTTCCAGTAGTGATTGAATTATCCGAACAAAATACATTCGTGTAGGTACACGAGGTACCATTTCCTTTCTGTCCTAAATTTCCACCATTCCCACCACTGGATCTCAACATGCCCGATATAGTGGCTGTTCCCAACGTTTCCAGATAAATTCCACCACCGGAACCACCTCCTGCTCCTGAACCACCCCCTGCTCCACCGGAAAATGTACTTTCATTACAGCCATTACAACCATCCGAACAGCAATCTGTCGTGCCATCTCCATTTCCACCAATTCCGCCGGTCAAACCATTTTCTCCACGAACAGATAAAGTTCCGGAGACTGCCAAATCCAATTCAGCTTGAAGGAAGATCATTCCACCACCATTTCCACCTCTGTTACCGCTTAGTCCAGTTCCAAAAGATCTTCCACCACCTCCGGCTCCTGCTCCACCTGAGCCTAAAGAAATATCAAATCCTTCAACCGTACCATAAACCTGAGTTGCGGCACCACCTGCGCCACCATTTCCGGCGACAACAGGATATGCGCTACTGATCACCATTCCCGTCAATGAAGTTTGTGAACTGCCACTTCCACCGGATGCTCCTGAACCTCCAACTCCGCCGTACGATCCCCCTGCTCCACCACCGGCACCTCCGGCGCCTCCAACCATTCCGCCTTCATCGCCAAAACTGCCACAATATTGTTTGGGACCAGATCCGTACTGTCCATCACTTCCACTTTGACCTGCTCCAGGTCCATTTCCGTTAGAGCCTGCTTTACCCCCTTCAACCGTAAGCACTCCGTAATTCCCGGTATCCGTGCATGACGTCAGCGCCACTTGATGCCCGGTTATACTACTCACAATAGATCCACCTGCACCACCAATTCCTCCAGGAAATCCTGCAAAATCGCCATCAATATTTCCAACGATGTTTATATTCTTTGCATAAATTTTCAAGGATCCACATCCGCCAGAATTGTATGGTGTAATGAATACGGTTGCACCAGATTGAATAACGAAATCACCATCTACCACGTAAATTCCACTCATTAAAGTGGAATTACTTACAATCAGATCATTATTGATCACCACCGAATCGCATTGAGCCATGGTGAAAAACAACTGTATAGCGAAGAAAAAGGTTATTGTTCTATTCATGTATGTAAAACTTATAGGTAAATAAATTGGATTGATTTTTTAGAAAATAAACACCTGAATTCAGACCTTCCAAATTCTCAATGTGCTCCGGTTTATACATCACAAACTTTCGAATCAGTTTTCCTGAATTCGAGTAGAGTTCAAATTCCATATTTTGATCGTAAAGGATTGTCATTTGTTTTCCATCGATCAGGATCTGGGGTAAATTCGCGATTGAATGTTCTATAAAACCGAGTTGCGAACACGTATCAGACGAGGAAACAACAAGGTGAAAAACATCTTGAATGCAACCGAGGTCATCTGAAGCGGTAATTGTTGTATTGGCTAAAGTTGCCATTTGAAAGTTCTGTCCCTCATAACCAATCGGATTCCACGTTACTGAGTGAGGCCAAGAGGCACTCAAGGAAACCGGAACATTCGGACAAACTGAAACTGTTTGTTCCGAACCGGCATTTTTTACGATCGTGAACTTATCATAAACTACCTGATCTTTAGTTAAGAATACAGCATCCATTCTGTTCCTTTCAACGGTAATAATCATAGTTCCCACGTGTTCGTAGGTATAGCTAACCATCGCAGGATGCGGCCAAGAACTTTGCACATCACTCAATTTTCCCGAACATCCGACTACGGAATAAACAGCTCCCTGATTTGCTGAACCATTCTCCGTGTTTTTGTGGTATGGACAAGCCTCCGGAAAACTTCCTGTTCCACCATCTTTCTTGTGAGCAGCAGAAAATGTTGATGAATTACCATAATGACCATCGATCAAGTAACTGCGTTCATACGAATGACTATGTCCACTTAAGATGAGATCCACACCATAACTTTCCAGAATGGGCATGATGTTCTGGCGCATATCGACCAGCTCTCCATCAAGGAAGAAAAAATTATCAGAATCATGAGAACCTTTTGTATAAGGAGGATGATGAAAATAGACCACGATCCATGGTTGACTATTTGACTGCAAATCCTGCATCAACCAGTTTGCCATTGCTCCTGTATTGGATCGAGGGACACTGTAGGAATCCAACGAGATAAAATGAATATTTCCGTGATTGAAAGAATAGTATTTCTCCGTTCCGCTTGGAATTCCCCCTGCTTCGCCATTGGTCGGACAATCAAAAATGTCAAAATAAGCCGGTGATGGAGAGAAAGGAATATTGTTGTTGTAATCGTGATTTCCCGGAGCAGGCCAAATAACTGTATTTTCAAAGATCTCGTTGTATTTATTGTCAAAGAAGTTGGATTGGTACTCACTATCAAAACCACTTTGATATGCATTATCGCCCAGCAACAAAACACCATCGAAATGGTTGGAGCTATTGAATTGAATCGCAGCATTCTTTGCTTGTACCTGTTCAAGGTAACCTGTCCCGGCATCACCCAGTACAAGAAATCTGAATTTATCTTCTGAACCGGCCGATGGAAGTGTTTTGAAGTACATATTTGCACCGGAAGCAAGATCTTGACTATTTGTACCTATTGCATAATAGTAAATCGTGTTGGGTTGCAATCCTATAATCTCAACACTGTGGTTTGTCGAAAAAGCAGGGATGGTTATTGAATTATTGAGGTTGCCTGGACTTAGCCCATACCTCACCCGACTATCGGTTGCGACATTAGTCCTCCAACGAACAATGACAGACTGTGTCGTTCCTTTTTGAAGATAAGGTCCTCTTGTGACTGAAGCATTTAACGCTGTATTTGCCGTCAATCGAAAATTGAAACTAATGTCCGAACTAGAAGGCTCATCCTGATGGATCTCGACTGCCAGAACATTTACACCGGCTTGCAAATAGGAAGCAGAAAACGAACTTGAATACCAATTGTTTTCATTTGGCCAAGCAACAGTTCCCGCCGCGGGAGTTGAAAATGAGATGGTACCGGATGGCATATTTGAGCGCCATACCTCTACTCCATTCAAATAAACAACAGCTCCATCATCACGAACCAATTCACCGATCAAAACAGCATAATCAGAAGGATCATTCACCGTAAAACTTCGCCTGAAATAGGTTGTCATGTATTTATTGGAAGAACTTGGCCCAAATCCAACTACAGTTGCTTCGTCTCCATCACCGTAACCCAACTCAGCATTTCCCTGCTGCCATGCTGAATCATCAAATGAAGTTAGATTCCAATCAGATGGTGCTTGACCTTGATCATAGTATTTCCATAAAGATCCGGCATTGATCAAAGAAACCTGACCAAATAAGATTTGTTGTGAACTAAAAATAATAAACAGCAGCAGTATTCCAATTTTCATGTGGCGAAATTAAGCCCTTGATGTTTTCGGTGGGTTTAATTTACATTAAATTTCGTTTACTCTTCATGAGATCTTTATGACTTTTAAAAAATGTGGATAAATCCTGAAAATCGACTGCGAGAAGCGATCTAAAACAACGTAAATTTGTTCATCAAAAATAATTGATCATGATCACACTTGATCCCAAAGAATTACCGGTACCAAAAGTGCATCAATATCTGTTAGGAGCTATTGGACCCCGCCCAATTGCCTTTGCGTCAACAATTGATGCTGATGGGAATTACAATTTGGCACCTTTCAGTTTTTTCAATGTATTCAGTGCTAATCCCCCGATCATGATCTTCTCTCCAGCTCGCGCAGGAAGGACAAACACTACGAAAGACACCTACAACAATGTGAAAGTTATCCCCGAAGTAGTGATCAACGTAGTCAATTACGATATTGTTCACCAAATGAGTTTGGCGAGTTCACCTTATCCACCGGGAACAAGTGAGTTTGAGAAAGCAGGTTTCACACCCCTTCCTTCAGAAACCATTCGTCCGATGCGTGTTGCAGAGTCGCCTGTCCAGTTTGAATGCAAAGTGAATCAGGTTATTGAACTTGGAACAGAAGGTGGTGCAGGTAATCTGGTAATCTGTGAAGTTACCCGAATTCACATTAGCGAAAAAGTACTGGATGAAAACGGCATGATCGACCAGCACAAAATCGATCTTGTTTCACGAATGGGTGGAAACTGGTACTGCCGTGCCGATAAGAATTCTATGTTTGAAATCGCAAAACCGATTACGACTTGTGGTGTTGGTTACGACAAGATTCCAGAGGACATTCGCTCGAGTAAAATCCTAACAGGAAATGATCTGGGTCATCTTGGTGGTATTGAAGAAATTCCGGATGAAACGGAAGTAAATGAATTCAAACTGTTGGAGTTAAGTGAAATATTTCTATCTTTAGAAGACAAACCGGCGGAGTTGGAAGTGGCATTGCACCGACAAGCGCAGGAATTACTGAAAGAAAATAAGTTGAAAGAGGCATGGATGACCCTGCTCGCTTTCAACAATGGATAATAAACAAAAACAACAAACTAAAAACAACTCTTATGTTCAAATTAACAGGAACCGTGAAGGTGGTGAACAATACTGTTCAAGTGTCGGAGAAATTTTCCAAAAGAGAATTCGTAGTAACAGATACATCAAGCATGTATCCTCAGGATATTCTGTTCCAGTCTACGCAGGATAAATGTGCATTGCTTGACATGGTTCAAGTTGGTGATCAGGTTGAAGTGTCTTTCAATCTACGTGGTCGTGAGTGGACAAGTCCACAAGGAGAGGTGAAGTATTTCAACACGCTTGAAGCTTGGAGAATTGAGAAAGTTGGAGCTACAGCACCACAGGGGATGCCTCAAGGCGGACCATCAGCGATGAATTTAGATCCGCTTCCTGTTGCGAATGCAGTTGCAACTGAAAGCGCAGATGACGATTTACCGTTCTGATCTTGATCGAGATTTAAAAAGAGCCGGGCAATTGCTCCGGCTCTTTTTGTTTTCAAAAATCAATCTTCCAAAACCCTAGATTCACTATTTAAAGTCTGAAAGGAAATTTTCTTCTACACTATTATCATGATCAAAGCTCCTGCCAAATAACCCAACAATGCAAGCCATGAAATATTCTTCAAGTACCAGAAAAAGGGAATTTTTTCCATACCCATTGCCACCACTCCAGCCGCTGAACCGATGATCAGAATACTGCCTCCGGTACCTGCTGCATAAGCAATAAAGTGCCAAATATGAGCATCGGTCGACTCGTGAAACATTCCAATACCGGCAGCAACCAAAGGAACGTTATCAATCACAGCAGATCCGATCCCAAGTAATGTGACAAATACATTCTGCGAAATTGATGCGCTCACCTCCTGTCCGAAGAAAAAGATCATACCGACAGATTCCATTGCTGCAACGGCCATCAAGATTCCAAGGAAAAATAGAATGGAAGGAATCTCGATCTTGCTTAGAGCTTTCATTGTCGGACCATGATGCAACTGTTCCGATTGATCTGCTCCGTGAGTCAACCTGATCTGTCTACGGCTCACTACTTCAGAAATAAGTGCAAACAAGGAAAGTGACAACATCATCCCTACATAAGGAGGAAGATGAGTGATTGTTTTAAAAATCGGAACACAAATGATCAATACCAGACCTAAAACGAGCATAATCCGACTCAATGAATTCGTCTTTGTCCCGTCGACCTTTTGATCGATCTCTCCTCTAAATACAGGTAAAAAAGAGGCTATTGTTACTGGAACTAGCAAATTGCTTATTGCGGGAATCAGAACGAATTCAATCAATTTTACAGAAGTCACCTTTTCCGCCATCCATAACATAGTTGTCGTGACATCACCTATCGGCGTCCATGCACCACCGGCATTAGCAGCAATAATCACCAAACCAATGTACCACATCCTCGTTTTACTGTCTTCGATCAACTTTCGAAGAACAGTAATCAGAACAATCGTTGTTGTAAGATTATCGATAATCGCAGAAAGCACGAAAGCCAGTATTGTTATTACCCACAATAACTTTCGTTTGCTATTGGTGGCGATCAATTTACGAATCGTATCGAAACCACTGAAATGATCAATCATTTCAACAATCGCCATAGCTCCCATCAAAAAAATAAGGATCTCTGCCGTTTTGCCAAAATGATGCAGCATAGTTTCTTCCAAAACGTGCATTTTACTTTGGTTGGAAAGTAGTTGAAAACCTTCATTCAAGCCCTTGGATGGTTCGAACCAATTTTGAAAACTTTCGATGCCAAGTGCAACAGTTGCCCAGCAAAAGACCATCATGAGTAATGCCGGAATCAGTTTATCAATTTTAGTAGTATGTTCAAGGGTAATAGCCGCATACCCAGTCACAAAAAGAGCAATTATTAACAGTTCCATTGGTGTTCTTTTTAGAAATTAAAATTCGTTGAATTCGAGTTAGGTTAACCTGAGTTCATTGAGTATTTTAACCCAATCTTTAGCCAAATTCAACTCTGTACTCAGGGTTAATCCCCTTTTTCCATCAAACAATAAAATATCATTCACTTTTTCAGTGTTTGATTTAGGGTAGAATCGAATGCTCACTGTCTCGATAACCTTTGTTTTTGCCAAATCTCCAACATTCAATTCTGACAATATGAGCTCACACTTATTGTAATCACTTAATGGGATTCTCATAGTCTCTGAACCTGCTTTTCCTTCATAATAGAAAAAGAGCACCTTGGCTTTCGCATCCAATGCGATAATCCCGTTCCAAATAGTATCATAACGATCAATGGAATTGCTGAATTGACCTGCTATAGCTTGAATCTTAGAAACCAATAGTTGTTGCTTTTTTCTACTATTGTAATAAGATAATGTAAAAGGGAAACTCATTATTGCGAGTGATATACACGCAATAACTATGGTTGATGTGTCCATATATTATATTTTTTTTGATTGAATAAACTTGAACGATCCTAGCGGACGTCTTCTTCTAATGGCAAAATTCTTTTACCAACTCAAATGAAAAATCAAAAAAAATAATGAAAAGGAAATATAATGTCCGTCTGATCGAATTGAAGAAGAACCGGGACTTTTCCAATAAGTTCAGCTTCCTTTAAAACGAGCTCAACTGGCAAAAAACAAACACAGTGATCGGAACTAAAAGGAAAACCTTTGAACCCGTTTGATTCATTTTGTTCCTTTGTCGAGACGACATGAAAATCCACTTGGTTACTGTGATCCGTTAACCCAACAGAAAAAGCTTCCTGCAGCGTTTCAACGCATTCATTTACCCCTGATAGATATACTCTTGGTGCAACTGCAAAAGCAGAAATGGAAATGCTGAGACCATACAAGGACAACAAAAAGAAAATTCCAAATCTTCTAAGCAAGCTTTTCACACAGTAAATGTAATTGTAAAACTATTCAGTCAATCAAAATCGTAAAAATTTATTAAAACAACCTGCAGTTTGATGATTCCTTAGTCACTCAAACTGTGGACTGTCAACATGAGTCGTTGATTTTATACTAAGAGAAGAAACATACTCAGTAGGGTCAACTGAACTGCAAATATGATCAATCCAAAACTCAATCCTTTCTTCCCGGATTGAATCAGTTTTACAAAGCTGACTTTCATTCCTATCGCAGCCATTGCAATGGTCAGAACTATTTTTCCAACTGAATCCATGGATTTAATGAAGGCTCCGGGCAGGTCGATTGTTGAAACGAATAATGTGATCAGAATAAACCCAATCAAATACCAGGGTAAGCGAAAATGTTCTTTCCAGCTTTTTACTGTTTCGCGGTTAACGAGGTAATTGAAAAGGATCAAACCAGGCGTAAGTAAGGCAACGCGAGCCAGTTTAATTGTTAAAGCCGCTTCTCCAACCTCAGGCGACATTGTGTATCCTGCTCCGGCAACGTTACCTACCGAATGAAGCGATCCCCCGATGAGCAATCCGGCATCGGTTGTACCCAAGCTCAATTCAACAAGGATCCATGGAAGGACGATCATACCAATCGTTCCAAACAGATTCACCACAGCCATTGCAATAGCTACGTCTTCTTTTTCTTTTGTAACGCTTGGTGACAATGCTGCAATTGCAGAAGAACCACAAATCGCTGTTCCAAATCCAACCAGCCAACCTGTTGACCCGGGACATTTGAATTTCTTAGCCAGAAAAAAAGACAGAATAACAATCGTGAACAACACTACAGCTACAATAGCAAAACTACCGGCTCCTAATGCTGCAATATGGGTGTAATTAATACTGAATGCCAAGAAAATGATAGATAACTCGAGTAACATTCCACTTGTGAAGGTCACGCCATCACTTACGTCTGCTGGCAGTGTTAAAATATTTCCTAGGATGATCCCGAAAAAAAGAGCTAGGATGACACTGTTTAAAGAAGACGGTGTATAGGTCCCGATGATCAGTGCCAAAACACCAATCACCGCTGATAAAACAATTCCTTTATACCCTTTCAGGATTTCAGTCAGCATTACTTCACTACTTTACCATTCCAGCGCATGATGCCGCCATCCAGATTGTACACGTTCGAAAAACCGTTTTCCACCATGTAATTGGCTGCATTCATACTGCGCGCACCACTTCGGCAATAAACAATGTAATTAGCTGATTTATCCAGTTTCGCAATTTCAGATTGGAATGAACTTCCGTTCACATCAATGAATAGGTCTGCCCCATCGATATAGCCCTCAGCTACTTCACCCGGTGTTCGCACATCGATCACGATTGCCTTTGTTTCGACTTTCACCTTGTCAAATTCCCCCGCAGAAATGTGTTTCACAGCGGCAGTTTGCTTTTGTAACTCCTCAGCACTAGCAGGTTTGCTTTCTAGTTTGGTTGTTTCTTCAGAGGTTGAACAGGCACTTAATCCAAAAATGAATGCTGTTGCAAATATCCCGGTTATTGTACTTCTCATAATTCATGTGTTTATTGCACAAACTTACTCTTGTAAAGTTAGTAAATACGTAACAAAAGCTACACATGCTCATTTTTCGCTATTGAAATCGTATTAAAACAAAAAAGCCCATCGTTTCCGACGGGCTTTTTCAAAAAAAATATCGTTTTGCTTAGATAACTTTTACGTTAACTGCATTCAATCCTTTTCTTCCTTCTTGCAATTCGAATTCTACTTCGTCACCGTCGCGAACTTCGTCAACCAAACCGGTAACGTGTACGAAATACTCTTTGCTTGTTCCTTCTTCAGTGATGAAACCAAATCCTTTTGATTCATTGAAGAATTTTACTGTGCCTTTACTCATTTTGATAAAATAAAAAATAATAATGGCCGCAAGGTACGTCCGATAATCGGATAAACCTACTTATTTGAGTAAAATTCTTTTTTTGGGAAAAATAAAATGCCCATTTAAAGACTTATTCTATCACTTTTGAAGCCTTCGATCGAGCGAATAAGCACCTGATCCTCTAATCAAGAGATAAATACTGCCCAATAGCATCGACCAATCCGTTCGACTTCCATGCATCATTTCCCAGAACCCCTTTTCCTGAAAGATTTCACCTTTTGTTGTATTAAAAGCAACGATCATAATGACAATTGTTGGAATTACGGCAAGGCGAGTAAGAAGTCCGAGCAGGATAAATAAACCACATACGACTTCAAAGCTACCAACAAAATATCCCAGAAATTCGGGTTCAGGAAGCCCGATTTTTTCAAAACGCCCGGCACCTCTAATATCCGGGAACATGAATTTTTGGATTCCTTCTGATAGGAAAACAGCACCAACGATCATTCTAATCAGAATAGTCGTTTTTGCATCATCGGTTTTTACTATTCGCTTCAACATACTTCTGTTTTCTATTTCTTCTTATCGAACCAATGGGTAACGAAACGCGCCCCTGCACTGAACCAGACAGGCAATCGCTCTGCACCGGTAATTCCACTTCCAAAGGTAGCATCGATCTGGATGTCGTCGCTTATAAAATGACGGAATCCAGCCTGATAGGACAATCCAACACCCGGAACATAAGGGTCACCCGAAAAGACCTCACCCACTAAATGAAATCCCTTGTAGGTTTTGATCTGCGTTCCGATTCCCCAAGTTAATGCAAATGGAGATGTTGCTTGGTCAAATAAATATCCTCCACCTAAATTGGCATGCAATAGAACATTTTCCTGCTCACCAAAACATTGCGAAATCATTAAAAACCCAAATGCTCCATACCCTTCCGGCACAAAAGCACCTCTTCCACCCGGCACAAAAGTTCCGGCAACAATACCGATTCCGGGAGCTTTATTGGGTTGATAAGCTCTGATCAAGTATTTGGTTTGAATCAAAGGCAAGGCGTAGGATAAAGCTCTTTTTTGATCCGCTTCATGTTGGTAACCGAAAACACCTCCCAATGTTAACTCTAAGCGATCATTAGGACCATAAGCCAGCATGTGCCAGTACTGTCCCGAATGTTGATCGAATCGCAACCAACTTTCCCATTGCCCCAAACGATAGCCAACGACACGCGCATCATCTGTGATAAAAGGACGAACAGCACCGCTTTCAAAAATGACACTTAAAAAACCAATCAGCAAAAAAATGTAGAGTTGCTTCTTCATACGCCTTTAATTTTTCAAGCGCGAAAATAGGCCACCAGAAACGCCTCCCAAAATCTTTAGAAGACTTCTAACAATATTTAACAGGATTACTCTGCACGAACAAAACAGCCACTCACAGATGAATTTAGTCCTTTTAATTCATAAAAATACTGTCCGCTTGCATAAGTCGAAAGTTCCACTTGCAATTCAGTCGTACTTGCATCCAACTCCTTCTGAACTACGATTGCCCCTTGTGCATTGCGAATGAGGAGAATCAACTGGTTTTGTTCTGTTGCATCGATTTGCAAATTCAATACATCGTGAGCAGGGTTGGGATAGATCTTTACATACAATTTGGAATTGTGTAGTTCATCCAATGAAGCTGTACTGAAATTGTGAAAGCTCACTACATCGGCTGAAGTTTGCGGTACCACCAAGGTATCGTTCTGTGTATTGTAGTAAATATCAGCCGGCTGAGTCAAACCAGTGACCACAGCGACCGGATTAGCTAAATTCGCATCGAATCTGTAAACTGCTCCTTGGGACCAAGCTGATACGAAGTAGTTTCCGGCAGCATCACGAGCGATCCCATCACAATTGCCCAAAGTCGTTGTTGCAGCGGTTGTCACATTAAAAGTCGTCAGATCAATTGCTTTGATCGGGGCATTGGAACCCCAGTTTACAAACAAAACCCGATTATTGTCACCATCGTACCACATTCCGTTGGGGGAAGTGACCGTGTTAGCAACAATCTCAGTGAAAGTCAGAGCTACTGTATTTATTTTATAGATTTTCTTTGCGGTGTAGTCGCTGACATACAAATACTCAACACCGTCACTGGTGATTCCATTTAGAAAAGATCCACCAATTAGCACCTCATCCACTAAAGAACCATTTGTCAGATCAAAGCTTTTCAAATTTCCTCCATCACAAACCCATAACTTACCATTGAGAATTTCAAGTCCTGCAGGTCCCGTTACATTGGACGCAAACAAAGTAGGAGCTTGACCGGGGACCAGCGACTGAATGCTGATCGGTGTGGCGCGGTTTGAGACGAGATAACGGTTGTTGGTCGCGTCGTATTCGACACTTTCGGGGTTGTTGATGGCCTGAGAAATGCAATTCGCAGCGAATAAGGTTGTTGAAACGAGAAGAAATAGTTTATGCATGTGAGTGATTTGGGGTATAAACATACGAAAAGAAAGTTGGAATAAGTTACCCTTAATTTGATCCGTAAGTGAAAGCGATCAGATGAACTGAAAAAACAGAATATAAGATTCTTTTCTCAACCTCATTTCTTGGAAATTCATCAGTTGTTCCAAAGTAGCACATTTACTGACGAAGCTAAACTAAACCCACTGTATTCATCAAATCGCTTTGTAGTATATAAATATCCACCTTGAACGCTCCATAGAATTCTTTTGTTGGAAACGATTTGAATCCCAGTCACTGGAGAAAACTGAAAAGTGGAAAAATCACGTTGAAATAATCCCCCAATTTCCAGTCCGAAGTAAGGTATTAAGTACTTTCTTTTCAGTTTTCCTTCATAAGACAAATTAAGCCCAACATTTGCGAAAAAAATATCGTTAGAAGACTTCACACTACTTCCCATGATAGATAAATTTCCATATGTTTTTATTCTTGAAGGGCCGGAACCAACTGAACCCTTTGCCTTGGCATAAATAACAAACTCTGTCATAATTCCATTATAGACTCCAATTTCACTATGATTCTTAGGGATATATGATTTCACTCCTAATCCAGGCATAAAATAGTCATCCCACTCTTGATCAACCTGAGCGAAGGATGTCGTAATAAAAAATACAGTTGTCAACAGTAAATAGATTCTCATGATTTCCTTTTTTTGAAATCAAATCTATTTCTGAAATTTCAAACTTCTAAATTGATTTGAGCAAATGAAAGAACACTAGTTGCGTTTTGCGCAAGTTAGGCATCTACTTCTGTTCAATTCTGGAGAGGAATTCATTGTCCCTATACTTCTTGCGGGTGTACTTCTTATGAAGAAGCGCATATTCTTTAGCTAAAGGCATGTTCTTATCGAAATAGTACATAATTGACAAATTCAAGTAGGCTGATCCATTTTTCTTATCCAATTCAACGCAGCGTTTCATACAAGCATAGGCATGTAGATGGATCTGACCTTCCTTATTCCCAAAACAAGCGTAATACAACATTCCCAAGTCGTAATAATACTCTGAAAGGCCTTTACTAATATTCGTGATATCCAGGGCAAGTAAATTTGCCAAATCTTGCTTGTTGATTTCGGCATCCGTAGTTGTACAAGTCGATTTGACAAGGTCTTTACGGATTTCGATGTAATTGACTTTCTGCTGAGCATGTCCTATATTCCAGACAAGGAGTGCTATTGGGAGTATTAAAATTGATTTTTTCATCTTTTCAAAGGTTAAATGATCAACTTTAACCGATACTACTTTGTCGATTTTTTCTTCAACTCAAAAATATCGGTTCTTCTGTCTTTCAGGTTCTTTACACTACCATGATTATGCAACTCCGTCAGCAAGTCAAGATCGACATCGGCAATAACGATCATTTCCGTATTTGGAGTGGCTTCCGATTTAATACCATTGGTAGGAAAGGAAAAGTCACAGGGCGTAAAAACCATGGATTGAGCATATTGAATATCCATGTTGTGTACATTGGGCAAATTACCCACGCTTCCGGCAATGGCGACATAACATTCGTTTTCAATGGCTCTTGCTTGTGCACAATATCGAACTCGTGAATAGCCATTCTGCGTATCCGTTAGAAAGGGAACAAACAATATATCCATTCCTTCATCCGCCAGTAAACGACTTAATTCCGGGAATTCAACATCGTAACAGATTAAGATTCCTATTTTTCCGCAATCTGTATCGAAAGAACGAAGTCCACTCCCGCCTTTTAATCCCCAAACTTTTGATTCATCCGGAGTAACATGAATCTTTTCAAAACGTTCCACCGTTCCATCTCTTCGACACAAATAACCCACATTGTACAATACAGAATCTACTATCTCCGGCATACTTCCAGTGATTATATTGATATTGTAGGAAATGGAAAGTTTCGAGAACTCTTGAACGATTGATGCTGTATTTTCAGCCAATTGACGAATGGCGTCTGACTCCGATAAATGATTGAATTCAGCCATCAATGGCGCATTGAAGAATTCCGGAAACAGAGCAAAATCACTTTTGTATCCACTTAAAGCATCCACGAAAAACTCTGCCTGATTCATCAGCTCATTCAAGGTTTTGTAGGGACGCATCTGCCATTGTACTAAACCCAAGCGAATAATCTTTTTTACTACCCTTATTGCATCCGAAGGTTTTTCGTAATAAATATTATCCCATTCCAACAAGACCGCGTACTCCATCGATGCCTCGTCTCCCTCTAAGTATCCTTTTAAAACACGAATCGGGTGAAAATCATTCGACAATTGAAAATTCAAAACAGGGTCATGGATTTCCCTGTTTTTCACCTTCTCTATATACTCCTTAGGAGTCATTTGATCAGCAAATTTGTGGTAATTAGGAATTCTTCCTCCGAAGACTATACCTTTTAAATTCAATTTTTCACACAGTTCTTTTCGGTATTCATACAAACGTCTACCTAACCGATTCCCACGGAAATCCGGTGTTATGAAAACGTCAATTCCATACAGTACATCCCCCTTACTTGTATGGGTATTAAACGAATAATTTCCTGTAATCTCCCGATAGGTATGTTTGTGTTCATATTTCGAATAATCAACTATGATCGAGAGCGCACAACCTGCGATTTTACCATTGATTTTGATCACGATCTGACCTTCCGGAAACTTGTCGATCAAACTGGCAACGTGGTGTACTTTCCAATAGGATTCGGGCATAGTATGATAGGAAGAGATCATCACTTCCTTCAACTCTTCATAATCTTCAATTCTTAGAAATTCTAAGTCAATACTTTCAATTTTTTCTTGCATCCTCTGTCTGGAATATTTACTCTACTTACAACTCATAATGCGCTTTTACCCCGGCAAACCTCCAAAATCACCAGTATCTTTTAAAATGCTTGCGCCTTTGAGCTTAAAGTTAACAAACATGATGGACAAAAAAGCAAAATAAAAAATGCCAATACTGATGAGATAGGTCCACCTGAAAGCAGAATGCATTAGGACCGCATAAACCAGAACATGAATTCCCGCACCAAACACCAAAACAAGTGGCGTTTTTCGCTTCAATTTTCGAATTTGCTCATGAGCATTCAGCTTGACTTCTCTGTTTGCAGACCGATGCTCGATTAAACGCAAAAATTTCAAATGTCGGTTTTGAATTAAACTCATTAATGTGAAATAAACCGGTGCTATCCCAAAAAGGATGTACGTTTCGATATCTTCCTGTAAGAGATGAAAGGTCATAAGTCATTTTACTTAAAATCGAAGTTCATGTACCTCGATTCATTCTGTCTTTATCTGCATAAAAACCTATCACTCAAAAGAGCCATAACACTATGCCAACAAATAAACTCAAAGTTAGCATCAAAGCCACTACAAATACAAGAATTTCATGTCTTTGATTTGCTTTTCCTCTTATTCGTATTTCTCGTAGGTACTCACTGTCCTTCTTGTCGTTATGAAGTTTAGTAGGTTCATTTTTTAAAATCCCTGTAGCTTGATGTGCATTGACGTAGTTCGCCTTCCGCCTCAAACGCTGCGCCCGATGTTCTTGCGTCACTTTTCGGGCATTATCCATGAAACCTCCTCCAGCCATTCTTAATTCTTTACCATTATCAACTTTTTTGACTGGAAACACAATTCTCTTTCACCATCCATTCATCTCCAATACATGAAATAAATCAAGAGAGTTCGAGACTTTAAACACTTACAATAAGGGCAATACTCGCACGTCTTCTTTCGAGTAGCGCAAGTCGATTCAAATGTGCCTGATAAATCACCTCACTTATCTTACGTGCTCTTCTTCTTTCTAATAAAATGAAGCGCAAATGGTCAATTTTGTAGTGTGTATGTGTTATCAGATAAATGTTTCGTTCTCTTATGAAACCTATTGCTCCAACTACTTCATACTGGTAAACCGGACGAAATTCTTTATGCTTAGACCTTGCGATAGCAGAACGATATTGTCCATAGTTAGAGCCTACATAAAACCCTTTGTTGTTTTTGGCTGCTACCCATTTTCCGGATGGACTATAATGGTATGGATGTTTGAAATGTGGGGTTTTACCTTTTCCACCATGTAACTTGGTAGGATTATTCTTTCCAGTCTGACCACCGTTTCCACCCATGCTCGGCCCTTGTTTCGGACCTTTCTGACTGCTGTTTCCACCCATACTCGGACCTTGTTTCGGGCCTTTCTGTCCACCGTTTCCGCTCATGCTTGGACCTTGCTTCGAACCTTGTTGTCC
>DAISYB010000034.1:0-26000 GCA_036825545.1 Crocinitomicaceae bacterium
CGTATGCGGTATGGTGGATTCGTCAATCGATCTTACAGGCTTTGGCTGAGCAAGCACGTATTGTGCGTCTTCCATTGAACCAGGTTGGATCGTTGAACAAGATCAATAAGGCTTTCTCTCGTTTAGAGCAAGAGTTCGAGCGCCCACCTTCAGCTGAAGAATTAGCTGAGGCGCTTGAAGTACCAGAAGACAAGATCAAAGAAAGTTTAAATGTATCTGGACGTCACGTATCAATGGATGCCCCACTTTCAACTTCTGAAGATGGTGGTACCTTGATGGATGTAATGGCGAACTCAGATTCACCAAAAGCGGATCATGCGTTAATGGCTGAATCTCTTCAGAAAGAGATCGAACGTTCATTGAGCACATTGACAGACAAGGAGCGTGAGATTATTCGTTTGTTCTTCGGAATTGGCATGAATCACGGTCTTACACTTGAGGAAATTGGAGCTAAATTCAATTTGACGCGTGAGCGTGTGCGACAAATCAAAGAAAAGGCGATTCGAAGGTTGCGACATACATCGCGCAATAAGTTATTGAAAGCATATCTAGGATAACAGGAAAAGGCTGCCAGGAATTGGTGGCCTTTTTTGCTTTATACTTTTTACATCGTAACATTTATATTCTAAATATTTAACAAACAAAAAATGGAAGCTGCAATAGGTTATGAAAAGGAGCTAAAATCGCATGTAGAGCGCGAGCGCGCTGCTGTAAAATTAGCTGCACATGTTGGGGAATTGATGTATGACAAAGGAATCGAATTGGTTCTTTTCAGAAATCACCTGATCGATATTACGATCTCTGAAATTTTGAATTTGCACGAATACGCACGCAATGTTGTACAACGTCCAATTGATGCTTTCACCACTTCAGAATTAGCTGAAGAAATTCTTAAGATGGAACTTGCTCCATCAAAACTGGACATCGGTAAATTGGCAAGTGAATGGTTAACAGAAAAAGAACAATTTGCTTCGAAAGCTGAGTTCTTAAACATTAAGCTCGCGGGATACACTTCTTCCACTTCCGGAGATCTTGAACCACGTGATGTTGTATTGTACGGATTTGGTCGTATCGGACGTTTAGCTGCTCGTGAGTTGATCAAACAAGCAGGAAAAGGTCAACAATTGAGACTTCGTGCTATCGTTACGCGTGGTGCGTCTGATGCTGATATCATCAAAAGAGCATCATTGCTTAAAAACGATTCAGTACACGGAGCTTTTAAAGGAAGTGTGATCGAAGATTTGGAGAACAAAGCACTCATTATCAACGGTCAGATCGTAAAAATGATCGATGCAAGCAACCCTGAAGATATTGATTATACTCAGTATGGTATCGACAACGCATTGATTATTGACAATACAGGTGTTTTCACAAATCGTGAAGCTTTGTCTCGTCACATGAAAGCCAAAGGAGTTGGAAAAGTTTTGCTTACAGCGCCAGGAAAAGAGATTCCAAATGTGGTTTACGGAATTAATCAAAACGAGTTAGACGTAGAGAACGAAACAATTTTCTCTGCTGCTTCTTGTACAACAAATGCCATCTCACCTGTGATAAAGGTTGTAAACGACAAGTTTGGAATTGTCAAAGGGCACATTGAAACGGTTCATGCTTACACCAACGACCAAAACTTGTTGGATAACATGCACAAAAAGCCACGTCGCGGACGCTCAGCTGCCATCAACATGGTAATTACTTCTACCGGTGCCGGTAGCGCTGTAACAAAAGTAATTCCTGACATGAAGGACAAGTTGACTGCAAATGCGGTTCGTGTACCAACTCCAAATGGTTCATTGGCTATCTTAAGTCTTGAATTGAAAAACACAACATCTGTTGAGGAAATCAATGCTGTACTTCGTGATGCATCTTTGAATGGTGATCTGGTGAATCAGATCTATTATTCGTATGATCCTGAACTGGTTTCAAGCGATATCATTGGAAACACATGTTGTTCAGTTTATGACTCACATGCAACGATCGTTTCAACGGATGGTAAAAATGTGGTTCTATACACGTGGTACGACAATGAATTTGGATACACAAAACAAGTTATTCGTCTTGCGAAGCACGTTTGTAAAGTGCAACGTAAGATTTATTATTAATTAGTCGATATTTAACATAAAAAAAGCGGGTTCCTTTCGGTTCCCGCTTTTTTGCTTTGCTAAAATTTAGATCAGTTCTTAATAATCCTTGTTTGATATGTTTCAGATCCATTCATTACTTTGAGTACATAAACTCCTGAAGATATCGTATCCAAATTGATCGTCATTTCTGAACCAGGAACTTGAAGATCAAGAATCAAAGCTCCTTTTATGTCATAAATGTGAACAGTTGAAGAAACCCAATTTCCAAGTTGGATTGTCAGCTGATCAGAGAAAGGATTTGGATAAATGCTAACGGCATTCTCCAACTCATCAACCCCCAAGCAAGCATCAACGGTCACCGACAATTCATCCGAATCCTCGCAACCGAACTCGTTTGAAACTGTGCATGTATAAGTTCCCGCAACATACACTGTCAGTGACTGTGTTGCATTGGCTCCGGTCCACTCATAGCTTGTAAAACCACTTGGAGCACTGATTTCTGTTGGTAGATTGTACGAACAAACAGTTATATCATCACCAAGATCTAAAACCGGATTCGGACGTACAGTAACTACAACTTCATCAGAAGAGGAACAACCGTTATTATCTGTACCAACCACCGTATATACCTCTGTTGATGATGGAACGAAAGATACGTTATTGTCAACATCATTATCCCACTGATAGGTTGCCGCACCTGATCCGTAAAGTACCACCGAAGTTCCCGAACAAAGTTCTGTAGAAGAAGCATTAGCAGAAACAAATGGCAAGACATTCACTACAACAGTCACTTCTGCTTCAGAAATACAACCATTCTCATCTTCTCCCTCAACAATGTATGTTTCAGTAGAACTTGGCACAAAAGCCTCTCCATCATTCACAGAACCGGACCAAGAGTAGACCAAAGCTCCATTACCAGTAAGAATAAGCTCTTCCCCTTCGCACAAGCTCAATGCACTAGCATTTGCAGAAACCTCAGGAAGTTCATTCACCATTATCTCAATTCGCTCTGAAAGACCTGAACAAGATAATGCAGGATTGCTAACAAAAACAGTGTATTCTCCTGCTAATGACGCAACAATCTCATCTGCTGTTTCATTTGGGATATCAGAACCATTGTAAATCCACTGGATAGATGATGCGTCTGTCGCTACAGAAAGCGATGCATTATCTCCGAAACAAAATTCTGTTTGATCAGCCGATACAATTGTATTAGACAATTCAGCACATGTATTCACTTGGTAAATAGACAAGGTGCTACTTACTTCGTTAGCTAAAATCAAAAGTCCGTTTCCATTTGGTGAATCTTCCGGTGCGATATAGATCATTCCTTCTGCACCCAGATCAGGACCAATTCCTGTCGTAAGTCGATTGTTTTCATAGCCTACATAAACCGGGTTTACTGGATCATCCACATTAAAGATCATTGCACCACCAATACGCTCCATTGAAACAAATACATAATGACTACCATTGATGAACGCAGTCGTTACTCCCTCCGGTTCCGGACCTTTATCATCGGATCGATTTTTGAGCGACGGTTCCGTTGCTGTATTTGATGCGTTGAAAATCGTGCTAAACTCAGGATGCGCAGCTGTAATTTGCTCGAAAAGATCCTTTGAATCGTAAACCAACTCACCGGTTTCTGCACTCCAAATACTAAATGAACGTCCACCCATTACATGGATCTCATCCAAATCACCGTCATTATCCATATCACCAGAGTATCTCAAGCCATTCAATCGTCCAAGAAAACGATTGTTTTTCAAAATTGGCTGATCTGGGAATGCAATTGGATCAAGTGACAAAGTTGAAATACGAGCCGCATCGATCACAGAACCAAATTCACGAGAATCACCTTCATTTGCAGTAAAAATATATCCTTGTCCATTGATAGTTGAGTAGGCCATTGCATCCGGCATGTAAGCTCCCTTAACCGGAAGCGAGGTGATCAAAATCTGTCCTGTCTGATCAGAAGCATCCATACCGTTTCCGGATGAATAATCACTATAACCTAATGCATTCAAAGAAAGAACTGAATTAGTTGTAAGATCTACAACCAACATGGCATTATTCTCCTGCAATGAAACATATGCCTTCGTGTTGTCGTCAGAAACGACTACATACTCAGGCTCAAGATCTTGACCAACTGTAGCTGAAGTCGAGAAAATTCGAACACCCTGAGCAATCAATGACGCCTCTTGACCATTAAAAATAGATAGTGATAATGTTGTCACATTTGAATTGGTAAGATTCGCAACTCCAGGTGTAAGATCAATTATCGAAACTGAACCCTCCGGATCCAATGAATAATCCGAGTTTGGCTCTCCTTCATTAGCTGTAATGATCTTAGTAAAATCCTTATTGAAAGTGATCATATCCGGCATAGCTCCTACTTCTACCTGATTAATAAATACTCCGTCACCATCAAGGAATACTACCGATCCGTTCAATTGAGGATTAACATTTTCAATGGACAAAGCAACCAAGCCGTTATGAACTGCAACTGAGTTGATTCCACCATAAGGAGTTATGTCGACACTTGCAAACATTGTTGGAGCAGAAGGATCAGAGAAATTGATAATATCCAATTTTCCGGCAATACTATTCGCGACATACAATCGGTCACTTGTAGGATCAAACATTACGATCTCCGCTGAATTGGATCCAATCGGACCATTTGAAAAACTCGAAAGCAATGTCATACCCAGCTCATTTGTTGCAACAGGAGCCTGATAGTCATTATCCTTAACGTAAATGATCTGATAATACTGCGTTGAATGGATTGTTGCATTTGTCCCTGAAACCAACTTTACAAGAATAGTTTCCGTTCTTTCAGCTATCGCGTCATCCACAATTGCGACTGGCACGTTAAATACCCCATTAGATGAAGCAGGAATATTTAAGGTGTTTGTCCATATGAAATCTTCATTTTCAGTGGCAGTCGAATAGATCGCTAGACCAAGCGTTAATGATATTGGGGATGCATTTGCGTTTGAAACGGTCACAGGAACTTGAATCATTCCGGCATCTTCATTGTAAACAACAAAATTGTTTGCCGTTGTAATAGAGACATTTGCAGGATTCGCTGAAATACGTACATTGTCAAATCTCCAGGTTCCTGCCGTCGCAATACTTAAAGAATTATTGGCTTGTCTGAATTCACCTGTAGCATCAAAGTGAGCTGCAACGATCCTAACGCCAAAGTTTGGATTGTTGCTCACGCCTGAAACTGAAGAAAAATCAACTGTTTTTCGTGACCATGAATCACTCATATTCTGTCCCACAGTATTGCCGCGATCAAAACGACCATTGTCATAAGAACCATTACAAGAAATGATCGAATTGCTCGCATTTACATCCAAATTCACCCACATTGAACCATCTAATGTGTATTGAATCCTTTCGGTTCTTGCAGCTGTATTTGACATGCGCTGATCGTAGGTAAAACGGATTCCCTGATAACCAGTAGTTGGAACCATGAACTGAGCACCACTTGATTCATTGGTACCAGGATTAGCGCTTCCAAAGGCCCAACTTCCTGTTCCGGATACCTGAGAACAACCCGTTAAAGAACCTGTAGCCCTGCTTAGAGTTGTCATACTACCAACAACACTAGCACTTCCTACACCAATTGTTGGGGCCGGATTGAGATCGTTTGGCAATAATGGATTTTCTTCAAAAGTCCATTCTGTTACGACTGTCTGGGCTTGCAAGAAACCAAAACAAAGTGTGAACAGAACAAAAATGGAATTCATAGTAATCTGTCTTTTCATATCTGATTTATTTTGCGGTAAAATTCATCAGATAGAATAAGCACATGTTTAATCCTCTGTGAAGATTCTATCAGTATTCAATTAAGACAGTGTTAACCTGATTAAGGTAAAATAAAAAGAGCGATAAAAACCGCTCTTCCCTATTTAATGATGATCAATGTCCACCGCAATGAACGTCATATTTGTTGCCTTCTGCGTCTGTAAATCCATTCTTCTCGATCTCCTTTAGGTCTTTCCCGCAGTAATCACCCAATTCAACCTCTGAACCATCTGTCAACTCATAATGGCATTCTTCACACTTATTCTTTCCACACGACACAACTGAGGTAGCTGCAAATAGTATAAGCGCAGCACTAAATACATTTACTGATTTTCTCATAACTTATTATTTATTTGGTTTTAAAACTGACAATTTGAAAAGTTGCACTCACGAAGAAATTTCGTCCCTGATGAGGCAAACTAATATTTTTTAATCTCGACAAATGATCGATGTAATTTTCATTCAATAAATTCCGAACCCCGAGTTTCAATTCCAAAGGCACCTTCCCTTTCAGCTTAGCATCTAATGATGCGTTTAGCAACTGATATGAACCACTTGTTTGTTCCCCCACAGCAACACGTGACTGTTCAAACAAATAAATGTGTTGCATGGAGATTTTTTCCATGTAAAATTTCCGTTTTGATTCTGGAAAATTGGCTTTAATCAGGTTTGATATTCTTGTTTGCGGAATTAATGATGTATATTCTCCGTTCCTATCCTGTATATCTACATAAGAGAAACTGCCTTCCCAATGCAGCCAATGCGCAAAATGAGGATGCCAGTGTACACTCAAATCAATTCCATTGATTAGAACTTGTGAATACTGACGATAAGCAAACACCGGCAATCCTGCCATCATGGTATCCAAAGGTTGTAAATAGATATAATCATTTACCAATCCAATAAAAGGATTAATAAGAAAGCCCAAATGTTCACCTTTTCGTTCATACGTAACATCCAATTGATGCGCTTTTTCTGGCTTTAAATCCAAATCGCCAATTTCATACCTTAATGCACCATGGTGATACCCATTCGCTAATAATTCCGATAAATGTGGCGCTCTAAAACCACTGGAAACATTCACACGATAGGTATTGAATTTATCTGAATAAACTCCTCCGGCAGAATAATTAAAGCCATCGTACACTTTCGTGATCGGTGATTGACCTTTAAATTCTTCTTTGGATTCAATGTAACGTAGATCGTACCGCACACCTCCTTGAAAATTCCATTTTCGCTTCTCATAGTTCAGTAAAACAAAAACACCATTATCTAACATAGTAGCATCAGGCAACAAGCGATCCAGAGCATCCACATTATTTACATTCATTTGCCACATGCCTTGGTAACCACTAATCAAGGAAACGTTTTCTTTTAGGTAATACTTATTTCTAAATGACGCTATTGAATTGTATAGGTCCATTGCAACTCCGGGAATGGTTATTTTATCCTCAAACTCGGTCAATCTACTCCAGGTTTGCCCAATCAACAGCATGACCTCATTGCGCTTATAAAACCACTTGTTCTCAAATGATAAAAAATGATTAGTAGTATACTGAACAGGCAAAACACGTTTTCGATCCTGATAACTTACTTGAAATTCAGCAGGATCGATGATCGAATCATGTGTGTGCCCGGGAATCCCGACTCTCATTCTCGAAAAACTGTAACGCACATGCATCGACCAGTTCTTACGGTTTGTGCCTATCGAAGTCCTGATTACATTTTCACCGAAACGTGAATTCCTCGCATACAAGCTGTTGGGCAAAGCGTAATCCGCGTGATTTGAAAAAAGACCACCAAGTACGAAGCGCACCTTATTCCCCGATGTTTTGTACAACACAGACGAGCGATTACCGAGACTTACCGATTCGAATTGCGTTTTTACACGGTATTCGGTACTGTGAATTGGAGTATATGGTTCATCTACAAAATAGACTACTCCACCCAAAGCGTCAGCGCCATATAATAAACTCGACGGACCTTTTATCACCTCGACATGATCTACACCTAATTCAGTGACAGCCATACCGTGATCACCACCCCATTGCTGGTTCTCCAGTCGCAAACCATTCAGTAAAGTAACGACGCGCATTCCTTGCATTCCACGAACCACAGGTTTTGAAATTCCTGATCCTGTTGATGTCGCATAAACCCCTGGAATTTGCTCGAGTGATTGCATCAGATTCGTACCCGGAATTGCATTGAGTTCACTCAGTTTTTTAGTTTCTACATGAATGACATTATATTTCTGTATGGCTGATTGATTTCCTGACACAACAATTTCATCTAACTCCAAATGTTTAGGATAGAGATAAACAACCAAGTCATTTACGGAAGAATTCGTCTTAACAATTGCCGACTCATAACCAATTGACGAGACCCGTAATCGAATTGATTCAGGTAAGGGAATCGTAAAAACAAACCTTCCTGAACTGTCCGCAATAGTTCCGGCATCTAAATCAAGGACATAAACCTTTGCAAAAGGAATATTCTTTAATGTTTCGGCATCTTTAACCTGTCCTGTCAATGTTTGAGCCTGCAGATTAAATCCAAACACGATCACCACACAGAATGTGGTCATCCATTTTTCAATATGCATAAAAAAGATGTAAAATGTAACATTTCACCGCCAAAAGCAGTGCTTCAATCAATAGATCAAACTGTTACTGGCGGACCTCTCAAAGAAGCAGAGTGGCCATTTTCATCACTTAAACGAGCTAAAACTTCAACTGTATCAGCACAGTGGATTCGTTTAAGAATTGAGGAAAAACAAGGGGTAGAATTTGTAAAATAACCAAGATCAAAATCACAGGCAAAACAATCCTCTTCCATTTCAAATGGTGCTTGATCCGTATGATAATCAGCGTTGTCCACATTGATTTCAACTGCACATGTATGTTCATGGTCATGATTGCAGTCATGCCAAAAATTCCTCGGTGTAACTAAAACAACGAAACTGGCAAGCAAAAGATATGATAACAACAACTTCAACAGTGCAAAATTAAAATTAATTTGGTTTCCACTGAATGATAAACATGAAATCAACCAGAAAGTTCAGACTTTACTTTTTAATTCCTGCTTCTTTAAGGCATTTTTTCACCTTCTTCTCATGGGCAGCACGTTCCTCGGGAGTTCTATTTGCATCTTGAATGCGGAATGCCTGACACTTCTCATCAATTTCATCAAATCGCTTTGAAAGACGATCAAATTCTTTGTCCGGAAGATTGGGTTTTGTAAATGCTTTATTAATTGAATCTCCTTTCACAACACAGTCGCAGAAATCCCATTGTTCTCCATACTTGGCCTCAATTTTCTTAATCGATTCCTTCAATTCTAATGAGTCTGTTTTTCGCTTCTTGTCATTCGCTTCTTTTGCCAATGCATCCTCCAGAGTTTCGACCTTTAAGGTATCATCACTTGAATTATCTGTGACAATATCTGCATCCCCTGAACTGCACGAAGCCATCAAAAGCAAAATAAACACAAGCGAAAATACTCCAAGTAGGTATGATTTCACAGATTGTAGTTTTATTGTGGTAAATATAAAAAACTATTTATTTCAGACAGGTCAATTCATTATTAAGTTTTCCATTCATTCCTACAAATGAACGAAACCAGTCTGAAATTGAATAAAAAAAAGCTGACTCAGATAGAGTCAGCTTCAAGAAAACAAGTTGTTTATATCAAGTCGTCAACTGATCTTCAGACGAAGAAGCAATCGCTGATTTCTCGAAGCGAATTTTACTTCCTTCCGAATTAACTAAGATTGTTGACTCACTAATCTCTAGAATCTTTCCGTGAATACCTCCAATCGTTACTACCTTGTCACCTACTTTCAAGTTTTCACGGAATTTCTTCAATTCTTTTTGTTTCTTCATTTGTGGACGGATCATGAAAAAGTAGAAGACTACCAAGATCATGACCAACATGATTAATTGTTCCATTTCTGTTTGTTTGTTTGATTTATACTCGTTATTTCTTTTTAATCTTTCCTCGAATTACGACAGTCGTCACTGATGGCTCCGTATTCGCGACGATATTAATTCCTTTGTTCACAATACTTCCAGATATCTTATCCGTATCCACATGTGCCAGAAAAGTAATTTCTTCACCCGGAGCAATAGGATCTTGTGGTTTCTCAGAAACTGTACATGAACAACCCGGACTCACTTCAGCAATTACCAAAGGATACGAACCGGCATTCTTGATTTTAATCTTTGCCGTGATCACTTCA
Source organism: Crocinitomicaceae bacterium (assembly GCA_036825545.1). Lineage (GTDB taxonomy): Bacteria > Bacteroidota > Bacteroidia > Flavobacteriales_D > Crocinitomicaceae > M0103. The sequence goes on from DAISYB010000034.1 coordinate 10,135, forward strand.
CCTTTAACAACTGTACCAGCATCGTAAATCGGGTCAACAATCATTGTTGTTTTATTCCCAATTTCCACGTCATTACTTCCTTCACACGAAGTAAACAACACCACTGAAAGGAAAACAAATGTGAATAAATTACGCATAGTTCTAGTTTAATAATCCTCTACCAACTTTAACGATCTTCTTTTCTTTCGTCAAACGATCGATCGCTTTATCTAATATTCCATTGATGAATCCATTGCTTTTCGGCGTGCTATAGAATTTCGAGATCTCGATGTATTCATTCAAGGTCACCTTCGTTGGGATGTTGTTGAAAATCTGCAGCTCTGTGATCGCCATTTTCATGAGAATGATGTCCATTTTAGCAATACGTTCCAACTCCCAATTATCTGTCAATTCGTCAATCAGTTTCTCATTTTCTGAATCCATAGAAATTGTCTTGCGCAACAACTCTACAATGAATTCTTTCTCGTCATCATTTGGCTTATACAAAGGCAAAAGGTCGACTGTTTGACCTTCCTCTGTTTGCTTCAAGGTCTTTATTACCATGCTGCAAACCAAATCAATATCGTCTAACCAATGAATGCTTTTCTCTTCAAAATAATTGTAAAGCAATTCGAAATTCGCAATTTCCACCTTAAAAAGGTCCACAACAAAACTTTTATCCGCCTCATAACCCAATTCATCTGAATTCATGTGGTGAATATACGTCTCGCTTTCACGAATGTGTTGGAACATTTTTCTGAACATTTCCTGACTCTCGTCATTCGTCCAATTTACTTTGCGTTGTTCAGACAATTTTCTCAGCTCTGGAGACTCCTCCAATTGAGCAATAAGCGCATTGTCAATAAACTTGGTGTTTGGGTTCAAATCTTCTTCAGTCGGACGAAGCTTTTTCTTGTTTTCTTCCACACGACGGACTGCCATTCCCTTCAACTCACCAAAAGTTAACAACAAATAAATATACAAATCGTACATCTTCTCAATGGAAGAAAGCAATTCTTTTTCAGAACGCACAAAACTCTCTTCTTCCGATTGAAAATAAGCGTACAGTGCTTGTAAAACTTTTATTCTTAAGTGTCTTCTATTTAGCATCTCCCCTCCTTACATCGGTAGTTTAACCTTACCGATCGCTTCAATTCTTTCTTCAGCCATTTTATTGGCAATCTGATATGCCGGAATATTTTCATCCGATGAACGCTTCACAATATTAGTGATCGTACTGTAAATTTCTTCCGCTTTACCCAATGCCCATTCCGAACTCAAACCTTTCACTTCAGAATAACAATTGATCACCCCACCTGCATTGATAGCAAAATCAGGTGCATAAATCATCCCTTTTTCCATCACCGCACGACCATGAATACTTTCAACTTTCAATTGATTGTTTGCTGCACCGGCAATGATAGAACATTTCAAACGGCTCAAAGTATCATCGTTAATTGTGGCTCCCAAGGCACATGGTGCATAAATGTCCATTTCAATGTCATAAATCTCGTCCAAACCAACGACTTTTGCTCCATATTGTTCAGCCACTCGTTTTAGTGTCGGTTCATGGATATCTGAAATATAAATCTCTGCATTTTCCTTTGCCAATGATGCAACAAGGTATTCTCCTACGTGACCTACGCCCTGAACTGCAATTTTCTTCCCACTCAGCGAGTCAGAACCAAATTGCTGTTTCGCGCAGGCTTTCATTCCCACATACACACCATGAGCTGTAACAGGAGAAGGGTCACCACTTTTTCCTGGCAAACCAACTACGTGATCTGTTTCCATCGCTACATAAGTCATGTCAATCGGAGAAATACCCACATCCTCAGCAGTAATATATTTTCCTGCCAGACTATTAACAAACTTACCGAAACGACGCATTAAAGCCTCCGACTTCATTGTACGTGAATCACCGATGATTACAGCTTTACCTCCTCCTAAATTTAACCCGGAGATCGAATTCTTGTAGGTCATACCGCGTGAAAGACGCAAAACATCATTCAGTGCTTCCATTTCGTTGTTGTACATCCACATACGTGTACCACCAAGAGCTGGTCCTAATACGGTATTATGTACTGCGATTATGGCTTTTAGACCGGATTCATTGTCGTTACAGAAAAGTAACTGTTCATGGTTATACTGACTCATCTGAGCAATAACCGGGTTTTCAGCGAGGTTCACATCCTCGATTTTCTTTACCTCAAACATATTCAATGCGCTATGTGTTAAATGTATTTCAAGTTGAATACCTACCTTTGCAACGCTTCACAAAAGTGAGGCAAAAATAGGAAATTATCAGATGAAGTCACTTAGCTACCTGAACAAATATTTCTTGAAGTACAAATGGTTATTCTTATTGGGAGTAGCATTTACCGTGGTTTCCAATTACTTCGGGGTAAAAATGCCAGAATTAGTGGGGGATACAGTCAACGAATTGATCGAAGAAATTGCAACCATTGGCACAGATGATATTTTAATTACCGCTCTTAAAATCGGTGGTATATATATGCTCTTGTCTCTTGGTAAAGGTTTTTTCTTGTTTTTAATGCGCCAAACACTCATCATAATGTCCCGTCACATTGAGTTCGACTTGAAAAATGAGATCTATGACCACTATCAAAAACTGGATTACGCCTTTTTTAAAAAGAACAATACAGGGGACCTAATGAATAGGATTTCAGAGGATGTGAGTCAAGTACGTATGTATTTAGGTCCAGGAGTAATGTACACCATCAACTTGATCATTCTTTTCTTTATGGTGATCTTTCAAATGATCTCCATTAGCCCTTCATTAACTTTATTTGTATTGATCCCTTTGCCGATCATGTCTTTTTTGATCTATAAGGTATCCAGCAAAATGAATGCTTTGAGTCATGAAGTTCAACGCGAACAATCAATGATGTCCACACTGGCACAAGAAACATTTTCCGGGATTCGAGTGATAAAAGCATACAGCAGAGAAAACGAAATTCACGAAAAATTCAACACTTCCGCAGAGGAATATAAAAACAAGAATATGCGCTTGGTTATGGTCAACGCACTATTTATGCCGACCATTATATTCCTTATAGGACTCAGCACCGTTCTATCCATCTATCTCGGTGGATTAATGACCTATGGAGGGGGCGTAGATGTTATTAAATCAGGAGACATTGTTAAATTCATTTTTTACATCAACATCCTAACATGGCCCTTTGCAAGTGTAGGATGGGTAACTTCGATAATCCAACGTGCATCCGCATCTCAGGAGCGCATCAATCAATTTCTGAAAGTAATTCCTGAAATCAAGAACACGAATTTCGGGGACTATGTATTCAAGGGGAAAATTGAGTTTAAAAATGTAAGTTACACCTATCCTAATTCAAACATTCAAGCGATTAAAGACCTTAGTTTTGTGATAGAACCCGGTAGTACTTTTGCCATCATTGGAAAGACCGGAAGTGGAAAATCAACAATTCTACACTTGTTAATGCGTAACATCGACCCTGATCAAGGTCAAATTTTGATTGATGGAATTGATATCAAGCAAATTAACTTAGACCGTTTCCGTGAGCAGGCAGGGATTGTTCCTCAAGAAGTCTTTTTATTTTCTGATACAATTGGTAATAATATTCGATTTGGAATTCATGACAGGGAGGTCTCAGAGGATGAATTAAGAGAAATCGCCAAAAAAGCGCATGTTTTGCACAATATTGACAAGTTTCCGGAAGGGTTTGAAACCATTTTGGGTGAGCGAGGTGTCAATTTGAGCGGTGGACAAAAACAACGCTTAAGCATTGCTCGAGCGCTTATTCGCAACCCTAAGCTGCTACTTTTAGATGATTGTCTATCCGCGGTTGATACTGAAACAGAAGAGATCATATTAAATAATCTAAAATCAGATATCGAATCGAAAACAACCTTAATTGTAAGTCACCGCATTTCATCCCTTCGCAATGCTGATAAATTGATCTTACTTGAAAACGGGGAAAAGAAAGAAGAAGGAACCCATAGCGAATTATTGGCTTTAAATGGCGTATACGCTGAGATATATAACAAGCAACTCGCCGAGACAGAAAGCCAAAGTTAATGCTGTCATCGGAAATTGTTAATTACCTTCCTCGATTTCACAACATCTTAATTGGCTTCGCCGAACTTGCGTTTGACAATTGTGCATTGTCAATTTCATTTTTTGTTTTCTTCATTCAAAAAATATTTTCATATTTGTTAGAACCTAATAATGTTCAGCGGTATGGAAAATGACAAAAACAGCGAAGTATACTCTAAAGCTGTGAGAGCGGGGAAAAGAACGTACTTTTTCGATGTAAAGTCCACAAAAGGAAATGACCTTTACATCACTTTAACAGAAAGTAAAAAGACATTCAACGACGATGGTCGTGATAATTACCAGAAGCATAAGATCTTTTTATACAAAGAAGATTTTGAAAAATTCAGAGAAGGTCTGGACGATGTACTGGCGAAGATCGATGAATTAAAAAGTGGAGGTGAATACGCTGAAAGCGGCTCAAAAGAAGAACATTACACAGAAGTTTCTTTTGAGGATCTGTAAAAACAGATCAGCACTAAAAAAGATCCTTTTATTTTAACAGTAGGACCGTTGATAAATTCAGAAAAGTTTCTGCATTTCTGAACTTTTCATATCGTATCTTTACCGTTCAAACGCAGAAGAATGGGAAAAATAATTGCAATTGCGAATCAGAAAGGAGGAGTTGGAAAAACGACAACAGCTATAAATCTTGGTGGTTGTTTAGGTGTGTTGGAATACAAAACACTGATCGTTGACGCTGACCCTCAAGCGAACGCCACTTCAGGTGTTGGGCTCGATCCAAAAAGTACACGAAATATTTACGATTGTTTAATCAATGAGGTGAATCCCGCTGAGCTGATCATTCAAACGGAGAATCCAAATCTTGACATCCTACCTTCTCACATTGATTTGGTTGGAGCCGAATTGGAAATGATCAATCTCCCAAACAGAGAGCACATGTTGAAATTGGCTCTTGACAAAATCAAGGATCAATATGATTTTATCATCATTGACTGTTCCCCATCTTTGGGATTGATTACAGTGAACTCATTGACTGCGGCTGATTCCGTTATGATTCCTGTTCAGTGTGAATACTTTGCTCTAGAAGGATTAGGGAAATTATTGAACACAATAAAAATTGTTCAGGGTAGACTAAATCAAGATTTAGAGATAGAGGGAATTCTGTTGACGATGTACGACACACGTCTTCGTCTGGCCAATCAAGTTGTGGAAGAAGTAAAAACCCATTTTCAGGAATTGGTTTTTGATACTGTTATTCACAGAAACACAAAACTTGGTGAGGCACCTAGTTATGGAGAAACAATCGTTATGCATGACGCGGCGAGCAAAGGATCTATCAATTACCTTAACTTTGCGCGAGAAGTACTCCAGAAAAACAATCTAACAAAAATCGGTAACGACGACAAAATAATTCAATTGAACGATGAGCTCTAACATCAAAAAACGTCCACCACTAGGTAAAGGATTAGGTGCATTACTTGAGAATTCAGAAACGGATATCACTTCGAAGTCAAATTCATCCGGAGTTGTAGGGTCTGTTTCCATGCTGCCTATTGAAAGTATTGAAGCGAATCCGTTCAATCCGCGTACTCATTTCGAAAAAGACGCATTGATTGAATTGAGTCAATCCATTGCTATCCATGGCATTATCCAACCACTAACGGTTCGCAAACTAGGTCGTGATAAATACCAGCTGATATCAGGTGAACGTCGCTTCAGAGCTTCACAAATGGCCGGACTGAAGGAAGTTCCTGCATACATTCGTGTTGCAAATGACCAAACCATGTTGGAAATGGCATTGGTGGAAAACATTCAGCGTGAAGACCTGAATGCCATTGAAGTTGCTCTCTCCTACCAGCGTTTAATTGAAGAGTGTTCACTTACTCAAGATCAACTAAGTCAGAAAATTGCAAAATCACGTTCGAGTATCACGAATCACTTGCGCCTGTTGAAGTTACCAGCTGATATTCAAGCAGCAGTTCGCGACAATGTGATCTCAATGGGACATGCCAGAGCCTTGGTTTCTGCCGGTGATGAAGCATTGCAATTAGCCATTTATTCAAGAATCGCAGAAGACGGTCTTTCAGTGAGAGATACGGAAGCACTTATTCGCGAAGGCTATGTAGAACCCAGAGAGCCAAGAGATAAAGGAAATGATAAACAGACAAGTGTTTCAATAACCGAATCACAATTCATATTCAAAGAACATTTAAGCGACAAGCTTTCTACGCGAATTGACATTAAAAAAATGCCAGGAGGAAGCGGAAAGATTGTGGTAAACTTCAACTCAGAGGTTGATCTCAACAGGATCATTGAACTCTTGAATAAGTAATGAAACTGCTGCTAACGGGCATAATCTCTTGTTTTACACTGTGTTCTTTCGCTCAGGACATAAAGATCCAGGAAGATAGTGCTTCGGTACATTCGGTTCGAAAGGCAATGATTTTTTCCGCAGTTGTTCCAGGTGCAGGTCAAGTTTACAACCATATGGCTATGCCAAAAGGAAAGAAAAAAGCTTCTTGGAAAGTACCTTTGATCTATGCAGGTCTTGGTGCAACCGGTTATATGCTTTACAACAATCAGCGTACGCAGTTGTCGCTTAAAAATGAATACAGCAATCGAATGGACGGCAACGCAACTGACCCACAATGGTCAATGTACGACGATCAAGGGGTTCTTACACTTTATAATCAACATTTGAATAAACGTGATTTATCTATACTGTTAGTCGGTGTAGTGTACTTATTTCAAGTAGCTGATGCTGGAATCGAAGCGCATTTTGTTCGTTTCGATATCTCAAAAGACCTCAGTATGCAAATCAAGCCGACCGTCATAGGGATGAACCGTCCAGCTATTTCTGCCACTATTAATTTTCGTTAAAACAGCTTTAGAATTTATTGAGCCATTATATTTGTTGCAAACACCATGAAAATAGCACTAATAGGATACGGGAAAATGGGGAAAACGATCGAACGCATCGCCTTGGATCGTGGTCATGAGATCGTTGCCCGTGTAAATAGTAGCAATCCGTTATCAGGAACAGACCTTAGCCTTGCAGATGTGGCCATCGAGTTCACACGTCCTGAATTGGCTACCGGCCATATTCGCTATTGCACGCAACAGAAACTTCCGGTTGTTGTGGGAACTACAGGATGGTACGATGAATTAGCTGAAATCACTGAATTGATCAATCAAACAGATTCAGCGCTATTACATGCCAGTAATTTCTCGATTGGGGTCAATATCTTCTTTGAGATCAACAAAAGACTTGCTCAATTGATGCAGGGTAACCAAAATTATACTGCATGTATTGAGGAGATTCATCATTTGCAGAAATTGGATGCACCAAGTGGAACAGCAATCACGCTGGCAAATGGCATTTTGGAAAACAACGTTGATTATGTTTCTTGGGTGTTAGGTGAAGAGAAAACACCGCATACAACTGAAGGTCAATTGGGAATTACATCGTACCGTCAACCAGATGTTCCTGGGACACATATTATCACCTATTCATCAGATATTGACACGATCAAAATCTCGCATGAAGCTCACAACCGAGAAGGTTTCGCTCTTGGTTCCGTTGTTGCTGCAGAATGGCTTTACGGCAAAAAAGGCGTTTTCACTATGAATGATGTACTTAATTTGAATTGATATGAGTTTTATCTATTTCTATATTTTCATTTTAGTCCACCCCTACCTTGCTATGTGGTGGAAAAGCTTCGAGCAAGCCGGTCGCCCGTCATGGGAAGCACTGATTCCGGGATACAACTATTTCGTTGCATTCAAAATCATGTGCCGTAAACCATTTTGGTCATTGTTGCTATTATTTCCGGGTGTACACCTTGTCATGCTGGCATCATTAAACGTTTCATACATTCGTCGATTTGGTTACTATTCCTTGACCGATACGCTCCAAGGGATCTTTTTTCCTTATTTGATCTTTGCTAAGATTGCATCAAGCAAACAGGATTTTCTTCCGGAAACCAATTGGGCTAACGCAAAAGAAACAGAAATCAGAAAATGGGGTGATCATCTTGTGTTATTCCTTTCTCTTCCTGTAATTGGCCATGTCGTTGCTATGGGACTCGGAGCTGTCTCCAGAGAAAAGCCGGGAAAGAAATCAAAGCAAAAGGAATGGGGAGACTCAATCATTTTTGCACTTGTCGCAGCTAGCATCATTCGTACTTACGTATTTGAACCTTTCCAGATTCCAACCGGATCCATGGAGAAAACACTTTTGGTTGGCGATTTTCTTTTCGTTAATAAGTTAGCATACGGACCAAAAGTTCCTGTTACACCACTATCCTATCCATTGGTACACAACACCGTTCCATGGGTCAACATTAAATCGTATACGACCTTAGAAAAAGGTTCCTACACGCGACTACCCGGGTTTGCCAAGGTAAAAAACAATGATGTTGTGGTCTTTAACTATCCATCAGGTGATACAGCTGTATATGATCCTCGGATGCCCAATGGATTGATGGGGCATGATTATCATGGTATTGTGATCAATGAAGCTAAACGTCTTTTTCTGAAACAATTCGAGACTTTAGCAAAAAATGAAGGATTTCGAATTGCAGACAGCATTCGGCAACGCAACCCGGGAGCTAACTACAATGAACATGAATTACAAAGGTATTGCCTAAGTGATGCAAACAATCGTATTATGAATGTCAATGCGTCAAAATTCATCTCAGAACTTGATATTTGGAAAAACAAAGCCCGAAAAATGTTGGCCGAAGAAAAAATTGCTTGGGACAATTCGGAAGATCGCTTGATTCATCATTATGGTTTGATCTATCGCCCAGTTGATAAGCGTGAAAACTACATTAAGCGTTGTGTAGCAATTCCTGGTGATTGGATCGAGATCAAAAAATCAGTTCTTTACGTGAATGACAAACCGGCAGTCATCAAAGAATTTCAAAATCTCCAATACTTTGTAAGTAATATTGTTCTCCCTAGTAAAAGTGCCATGCTAGAAAAATATGGTTTGGAAGAAGAGCGAGGAGATTACATGTCGAGAGGAGACGGATCGTACATCATGAATTTGACGGTAGCCGAGAAAAAGAAGTTGAAAACGAGTTACCCGGATGCTGTTTTCACGTTGGTGCTTGAACCTCAGTACAGTGATGATCCAACTTACCAACCAACTCCAATGGACCTCATTCGCAATCTGAATGTTTTTCCAAAAGACCTGTATGTAAACAACACAACAACGGATTTCTCACGAATTCAGCTTCCAAAGAAAGGTCAAACGGTCAAAATCAACAAAGACAATATCGCTTGGTACCGACGAATTATTACAGCATACGAAGGCCATAAACTGGAAGAAAAGAAAGACGGAATCTACATCGACGGTAAGAAAGTAACAACGTATACTTTCTCCATGAACTATTATTGGTTAATGGGAGATAATCGTTATAACTCTGCCGACTCCAGAATATGGGGCTTTGTTCCTGAGGATCATATCGTTGGAAAAGCTTCACTTGTATGGCTATCAAAAAGCCCTTACATGGGCTACCGCTGGGAAAGAATGTTCAAACTAATCGATTGATGACCGTTTTTCCAACGGCTTATTTTGGTAATATCTCCTATTTCAGAAATCTTCTGGCTTCTGAAGTGGTTTACATTGAAACAAAAGAGCATTTTATCAAGCAAACCTTGCGCACACGTTGTATTATACTTGGCGCCAATGGGAAACAACACTTGTCGGTCCCGGTAGAAAAACCTTTCGGATCCAAAACTCCGATGGATCAATTGATCATCTCGCATCAGGAGAAATGGCAAAAAGACCATTGGAAATCAATTGAGAGCGCTTATGCTTCTTCTCCTTATTTCGAGGCTTATGACAGGGAAGTGAAGGAACTGATCTATTCGGAAGAACGCAATTTGATCCGATTTAACCATCAAATCACGACTTCTGTATTAGATTGGTTGGAATGCCCACACGAAATCCTCTTTACAGAAAAATATATGGCTTTTGATCACGATCTAAGGGCGTATAATTTCGAGGATGATCTTGAACCTAAAAACTATATTCAAGTATTCGGTCAAGACGGTTTTACACATGGACTTTCAATTCTCGATCTTTTGTTTTGTGAGGGTCCGATGGCAAGAAATTTCATTTTCCCTTCACCTTCGATCCATGAATAGAACTTACTTTTGTCACATGAAGACATTTTTTTCTTTTTTACTCGTTGCCACTGTTATTGTTTCTTGTAAAACAACTCCGCAAATTCCAACCAGATCAATTGGATTTTACAATGTTGAAAATCTGTTTGACACGATTGACGGAATCAACGATGATGCTGAGTACTTACCTGATGCAAAGAAAAATTGGAATTCAGAAAAATACAACGAAAAGTTAAATCACATCAATCAGGTGATCGATCAGTGGAACAATCCGCTTTTAATCGGACTTTGCGAGATCGAAAACGCAGCAGTCGTTCGTGATGTCATGAAAACTTCATCCAAAATGAGAAATTATGGACTTGTACACTATGAAAGTCCGGATGCTCGTGGAATCGATGTGGCGTTGATCTACGACTCCATGAGTATAAAATTAAATCAATCCGGTTATTTACGTTACACCTTGCCAGGCAAAGAAGCTCCAAGTAGTCGCGATATTTTATGGGCCAAGTTCACGGTCGACAAGGATACGATCATGGCCATGGTGAATCACTGGCCAAGTCGCTCCGGTGGAACAGAAAAGTCTGAACCGAATCGAATTGCAGCAGCGCAAACAGCCAGAAAATTCATCGATTCTTTACTCTTGGTCAATAAAAACTATAAGATTGTCTTTATGGGCGACTTGAATGACCATCCTTCTGACAAGGCACCGCAATTGATTGCTGAGAAATTAATTCCTATGATTACAGAATTATCAGGTGATTTTGGAGGGACATATAACCATATGGGGCAGTTTGGCGTTTTAGATCACATTTTCATTTCGGAAGGCTTCCTGAACAATAAGAACAAAAAACTTAAAATTGTTCCGTATTCGGGAAAGATCAATTCTTATGATTTCCTATTGGAAGAATACAAAGGGAACATTGTACCCTTTCGCACTTATGTTGGAGATAAATACCTTGGGGGCTACTCAGATCATTTTCCTGTTACGGTAGAGGTTTCCATGCCATAAGGAACTTTCGATTGACCAAATTCATACGGAAGACGCTCGCGGTATAAAAAACGTTTCTGTACTGACTCAAAAGGTCGGTAAACATAGTAAACGTTGTTGTCGTGAACAGATATCTTATCGATGTAACGAAATTCCATGCGCACTTTTTCATAGATCTCCCCTGTTTTCGTATCAATCTTGCCTATGTATGTGTAACCGGCTTTATCGAAAACAGCGTAAATCACACCCGTAATGGGATCTTGAATTAACTGCTTTTTCCATCCTGTTGATTTAGGTTGATAATGATGGTAGATCGATACGCTGTCAATTGGCTCGCCTTCGGCATCAAAAACGCGTAACCTGTCTTTGTAGTAATCAAAAACAAATAAAGAATCATTCCGGTGAAACATTGGAGCATACAATTCTTTGTAGTAGATCGATTGTGTGAAGAAATTCGCTCCAACCCAAATCTCAGCGTCAATTCCGGTTTGATACTCCTTATTCTTTGCCCACAGTTTTGTACGAACGTCCACCCACTTGTATTCCGATCGGTACAATTCCATCATCAAATCATCTTTGATGTTACAAATTTTACGGTAAGTCGTATCCAGCTGATCATAGGTGAAATAAGAAAATGCCGGGTACAAGGGATTGAAATCCGAAAAATACATTTTCGTCTTGTTGGTATCTAAGATTGGAGCCAGGTACTTAAGAAAATAGTCCTTTTCGATCGTGGCTATTCCAATTTTACTCTTATCAATGTAAATTCCAAAAACATGATCCGCACAAACAACATGTGGATTTCCTCTGAAATCCCGGACCAACTCCTCTGCCACACCCGGTACCGTGAATGAATTAAGCACTTCTTGACCATTGTATAATAACAATTCACTTCCTTTCTTCAATTGCTTCGGATAGGTTAACAAAACAAGGTCTCCATTTTTTCTAATCTCGAAATCGGCTACGCTTAAACGCTTTGAGGAAAATATGGTATCTGGGACTCCGGGTGCTTTAACAACCACTTCTTTAAGCTCTTTAGAGCGAATGGGTTGCATTTCAAATGAAAATTTAATGGAATCCAATCCGCTTATGCGTCGCGTGTAGTTTTCACCCTGATACATCGGATGAGAAAGAGAGAACGACGCAGTTCCTACACGCAAAAAAACTTCGGTCCGACCTGTTTGATTGGTTTGTCGGTAATAACTTGATCCTCCTGAACTAACCGTAATATTTACATTTTGAACAGGTTCACCGAATTGTTTGTCGATTACTTCAACGATCACACGAATACTATCTTGCTGTCCGAAAGCAAAGAATGTTGCCAAAAAAAGAGATAAAGTAATTAATCGTCGCATATCATGATTTATACAAAGATGTGACCATTCTCATTATTCCATAAAAAAGGCCCGAATTTCTCGGACCTTTTCAATTTTATCAAACCTTTGCGCACCAACCGAAAGTATCTTCGATCTTTCCGGCTTTCAGGTCATCCAGGTAATTTTTAATTTTATTCGAAAGTTCACGAGATTCAATCGACGGCAATTCAAAGATTTCATCGCGGTAACCAATCTTAGCAATATGTGCAATCGTTGCTGCTGTTCCTGCACCAAATGCATCTTGAATTTTTCCGTTACGCAATGCATCAACGATTTCTTCAACAGAGACTCTGCGCTCTTCAACTTCAACACCCCAATGTTTCGCGATATCGACAACTGATCTTTTTGTCACGCCTCTCAGGATTGTATCTGCATCCTCTGAAGGAGTAATCAATTTCCCATCAATCACAAATACAATATTCATCGTGCCTGATTCCTCAATGTACTTATGCTCTTTTGCATCGGTCCATACCAATTGATGAAAACCATCTTTTTGTCCCAATCGCGCTGGAAACAATGAAGCACCATAATTTCCGGCTGTCTTTGCACGTCCTACTCCACCCATTGCAGCGCGTGTGTAGAACTCTTCGATCTTTACATTCACCGGCTCAGAGTAATATGCACCAACCGGACAAGTAAAAATGACGAATTTATACGTTTCTGAAGGACGAATTCCAACAAATTCATCCGTTGCAAACATGAATGGTCGAATATAAAGGGAATAACCAGGACGTGCCGGCACCCAATCAGAATCAATTTCTACCGTTTTTCGAACCAATTCTACAAAAAGGTCCTCGGGAATAACTGGCATACACATACGTTCACATGATTCAGCGAAACGCTTTGCGTTCATATCCGGACGGAAGATCAAGATCTCACCGTCTTCCGTTTTATTCGCTTTCATTCCTTCAAAGATCGATTGACCGTAATGAATTGCTGAAGTTGCAGGATGTAAACTCAAATTTCCGAAAGGAAGAATTTCTGCTTGCTGCCACTCACCATTTGAATATTCCATAACAAGCATGTGATCAGAAAAAATCTTACCAAATGGTAGATTATCCCAATCTACTTGATCAATATGTGATTGCTGTGTTGGCGTAACTTTAATGTTTATTGTATCCTGTTGCATTTTGTACTAAATATGTTGCGAATATACAGAGATTCTGTGATCTGACCAAGGTTAGGAATCCGGGGATAGAAATTAATTTGGTTAAATTTGCAGCGATCATTGTCATGGATAAAAGCAGAGAAATTCTTAAACTTTATTGGGGATTCGAACAATTTCGACCTTTACAGGAACAAATTGTAGATGATACTATCTATGGCCATGATGTGTTAGCACTTCTTCCAACAGGCGGTGGGAAATCGATTTGTTTTCAAGTTCCGGGAATCGCCAGAGAAGGAATCACATTAGTTGTCTCACCACTCATTGCACTCATGCAGGATCAAGTGAACAACCTGCAGAAACGTGGAGTTCGAGCTAGGGCTATTACCAGCAGTATGAGTTACCGGGAGATCGATATCACACTGGACAACGCTCGTTTTGGTGGACTTGATTTTCTTTACACTTCCCCCGAACGACTTACGACACGCTTGTTCATTGAACGTTTCAAACAAATGAATGTCGGTTTGATTGTCGTGGATGAAGCCCACTGTATTTCTGAATGGGGACATGATTTCAGACCCTCATTTCTCGAAATTTACAAACTGCGGGAAATGCATCCTGAAGTCCCAATTATCGCACTGACAGCCACAGCGACAAAAAAAGTCCGTGAAGACATCGTTCATCAACTCAAATTGCGCCATCCAAAGATCCATGAAGCATCATTTACCAGAGACAATCTGAGTTATGAATGTTATCGATCAAGCAATAAAACGGAAGCCATTCTCAAATTCTGCAAGGAGAATGATACCTGTGGGATCGTTTATTGTCAGACTCGAAAAAGTGTCAAGGAGATTGCAAGAGTATTATTTGCAAATAAGATCAGTGTTGGAATTTACCATGGCGGACTGGAGTCAAAAGACCGGGAGCTTATGTTGAATGACTGGATGTCAGGAAAAACAAAAGTGATGGTTGCCACGAATGCATTTGGAATGGGAATCGACAAACCGGATGTTCGTTTTGTTTTGCATTATGAATTTCCTCCAAGTCTCGAAGCTTATTTTCAAGAAGCCGGTCGTGCAGGTCGCGATCTTCAGCCATCCAGAGCCTTAACATTCTGGGAAGATAAGGATCTGGAAGTCCTCAACGATCGATTCACCATGCAGTTTCCGCCAATTGAAACGATCAAACTCACCTACCGCGCGCTTTGCAATTATCTGAAACTTGCCATAGGTTCAGGAAAAGATGAGACCTATCACTTCGACATTCGTCAACTATGTCAAACATTTAAACTTGATCTCATTCAAACCTACAGCAGTCTCAAAATTTTAGAATTAAACGGAAATTTGAGCTTCAGTGAGGGCGTTTTTAATCCTACACGAATCAAATTCGCGGTTGGTAACACGGAATTGTACAGTTTTCAGATCAAAAACGAGAAATTAAGACCACTGACAATGCTACTTGCTAGAAGTTATCCCGGAATTTTTGATCATTTCTTTGAATTGAATGACCGTGAATTCTGCAAACGCTTGAATTGCGACCAATCTGAACTGGACCGTCAACTTAAAACACTCGAAAAACAAGGCATCATTGATATTACGTGGCGTTCGAGTTTACCTTCAGTGACGTTTATCCACGAACGTTTAGCCGATGACTACCTGAATCTGAGCCCCGAAGTGTATTTGAGTCGCAAACTCAATGCACAATCAAAAATGGATGCAGCAATCAACTTCTTGTTAAAAGATGAATGCCGAAGTGTTCAATTACTTGGTTATTTCGGTCAGGAAGCACAGTCTTGTGGCAAATGTGACATCTGTAAAAAAGCGCAGTTTCAGTCAGAACCTACCTCTTCAGATCCCAAAACCCAATTATTAACCCTACTATCTTCACCGAGAACACTTTCTGACCTTCTCAATCACACCGGACTGCAAGAAAATACGCTACGTCAAGTCCTTCGTGAATTAACACTGGAAGAATTGATCAGTGAAAGTGGAGGCGTGTTTTTGAGGAAATGAAACAGAAAAGAACAAGGACTGAATACTTCTTCGATCCGCTTAATTTCATTGACACTAATGAAATTCTCAACTGATCAATTATTCCCAATAAGTTTCAATGAAAAAAACGCCCTAATCAGTGAATTCTATGTTTGAAGTAGTAATTTGACCTCAGAGTAAGTGTCATTCCCTGAAATAGCTTGACTGTTTTAAAATTTAAAATAGATGAATAAAA
>DAISYB010000035.1:0-25760 GCA_036825545.1 Crocinitomicaceae bacterium
TGAATATTAACCAAAACGGTCAAGCTTATTTAGGGAAGTACAATGCTCCATGCTCCATGTTCCATGTTCCTTGTTCTTTCTTCGGACGAATCAGTATCTTCGCATCATGTCACCCGAGGAAATCCAAAACAAGCGTATCCTGATCTCACCTTTGAATTGGGGGATGGGGCATGTTGCACGTTGTATTCCGCTCATTGATCAATTACTAAAGCAGGATAATCAGATTATTGTTGCAGGTGACGAATCTCAATTGACTATTTTCACTCAGTATTTCCCAAATCTTGAAACAGTAATTCATGGGGGATATCCCTTTCGATTTGGTAAAAAAGGAAATTTCGCTTTAGATCTGGCAGCACGATTTTTAGCTCTAAACAAGCGTCTGAAGAGGGAGTTAAGGGAAACGGAAGTTTTGGTGAAAAAATACAGCATTGATTTGGTGATCTCAGATCATCGTTATGGTTTTCGTTCTTCTAGTGTACCATCTATTTGTCTATGCCACCAGATAAATTTGCCTGTAAAGGCTTTAGAAGGCTGGGTGCAGCGAATCCATCATGGTTATTTAAAACGCTTTACACAGATTTGGGTCCCGGATTTTCACGATTCGCAATTAGCGGGTGAATTAAGTAAGAATAAAATAGATCTAAATACTGAATACATCGGACCTTTATCTCGGTTTGCAATTTACAAGGACAGACCTGTGAAAGATATAGAAGAACTCGTAATTATAAGTGGCCCTTCAATTTATGGCGAGAAGTTTTTGAATCAAATTGTTTCTATTCCAAGAACAACTTCATTAATGGTTATAGTCTCCGACACGCTTTATGAAAAATACAAAAACAGCTTGAATCAGGATAATATCGTCTTGTTGTCATCAAAGGATTGGTTAGTGTGTGATCAAACGATTATGAGGGCAAAAAAAATCATTTCAAGGTCGGGTTATTCCACATTAATGGATCTGTACGACCTAGGAATACCATCTGAATTGACCGCAACTCCGGGACAACGAGAACAAGAGTATTTAGTAGAGTTATGGAATAAATAATCGCTCAGTTACACCGCTCTCATTGTGATGAATAAGTACAATACCCTTGTTTAGAATAGGAAAGGAGGAAGATTGTTCAACATTCCCAAGCAACTTGCCTTCTGGAGAATAGATTTTATAATTCCCTTTTTCAGGAAATTTCAATTCACTTGTCACAGGGTCGAAATAAGTCCCAAGACTATTGATCATAACCGATACAATTCCTTTGAAGTATGTGCTGCCATCAAAGTCGGTAGAAGTAAGTTTGTAATAGTTGATTCCATTCACCGGGCGACTGTGGATGAATTGGTAACTCAATTCTTCATTGGCATTACCGACTCCGCTAACTTGCGCAATTAAATCAAAATAATTTCCATCTTTTGAGTGATAGACGGAATAGTAATTATTATTATTATTATGCTCACTCGCTACAATCCAATTTAATAGTGATTGAGAACCATAATTTTCACCTGTAAAACGGATGAGTTCCGTTGGAAGGACAATAGTAGGAAATGCACAACCATTATTTCCCTGTAATACAGCGGCACCACCATTTTCATCCCAAACAGCATAATCACCATCGGAACCTGTGTTCAATGCACATTCATAATAGAAATCGATAACGTGATTTGTATTTAGTGTGGTGGTAATGGAGGACTGAAAGTAACGGAAACCACCACTACCGCAGGAAGTGGAATTGGCGAAGTTTCCGGCAGATAACCAAGCCGACGCGTCAACATAAATAACGTAAATAGGCCCATTTCCGCATAAGTTGGTAAAATCAATAACATCAAGAGGACATACATCCACATTAGCGATTAAAAAACTAGAATTGGCTGGGACTGTTGTGTTGTAGGCATCAACAAAAAGACCCGGACAACCTGCGTTAAGGTTGAATTCTTCTGTGGCAGACGGATTATCATGGACTGTTTGAGTGTAGTTCGTAGTTGGTGAAGGACTGGTTCCGTAATAAATATCTAGGTTAGCAGCGTTAAAGTCAACTGAATAATCACCGGTATTTCCGAACAATATTTCATTATCCCCTTCTGAACATAGGCTATTGCAGGAATTTATGATTACCGAAGTGACATGCGGTGCGATACACGTTTCTGTGAGTGTAATATTTATATCTGTCCCATTATCATCACTGATTGCAGTAGGATTTGACGAGATGATCCTAATGCGATAAGCTGTACCCGTTGGAGTTTGTGCAGGAATTGTAAAATTGAGTGTACCAGATGGATTATTGCCGCTCACGGAAACCGATGTCGGCAAGTTTGTAGGATTAGAAAAAGACCCTGATACATCTGATAATTGAGCGGTGAAAGAATTTCCTACATCAAATGTTCCGGATGAGTTGAAGTCAATTGAGCCCGCAGCTCCTGTAGTACAAGTTACATCATAGATGATGGAGGAAAGGTTGGATGCCGTTATGGTATTGGAAGCAGAACAGTTTCCTGCTAATGAAACGTCATCAATACGAAATTGAGGTCCGGTACTACTATTTGTCCAACGGAGTCTCAGATTAGATTGATTCTCTGCTCCAATCGGTAAGCTAATTGTAATTAATCGCCAAATTGCAGTTCCTGAGCCTGTGGGTTGAGCTGGAATTGGAATGTTGATATAATTTGTTCCGTCAATACTGTATGCTAATAATAGTTCCGTCATATTAGAAGCAGTTGTTGACTTGAAAGCACCAAAAGTCAATGTCAAAGAACTACATCCAGTGGTGGCGATTCCGGCAATTTGAAAGGATGCTGTACCATTATTTGTCAAGAAAACATTCGCACCTCCGCTTGCACCTGTGTAACCTGTTGAAGCACTTGTATTTCGAAGGTCACCACTACCAGACATTGTGAATTCGTCATTATCAAATCCATTGTTAGTTTCATGTGTTGAGATTGCAGTATTTGCCCCAACACTTCCCATTGTTTCAGTAAAAATCTGTCCCAGTGAGATGGAAGAAAAAATACAAATGAAGAAGGAGAAAAGTATAAGCTTCATTTTCATTGTTTAACTTGATAAATGACTGATTCTTTGAGTGAAATCAGAACATACAACTCAAATGTAAACTAATTAAGCGCCTTTTTTATTAAGAATAGGTTAAGGTTTGAACGGTAAATCCTAGGGATGAAAGCTAAATGCGTTTAGTTATGGAAAGTCAAGTGTAAATATTTTTCAACATCGTTGAAGTTTTTCAACAAAAAAAACGCCCTCCAAATGGAGAGCGTTTTCTATAATGAGTGTAAGATTGTCTTACTTCACGATTCCAGAGAATGCTGCGTTTTCAGCAAACTTCAAGAACTCACGGTCTTTAGCAGCTTTAGCTTTCAAAGATCCATCCTTAGCGAATGCGTTCTTCAAGTTACTAACTACAGCGTCAACCTTGTTCTCACGAGCAGCAGCTACCGCTTTCAAGTAGTATCCTTGAGCAGTTTCTTTGTCGTTTGAAGCATCCAACGTTTTAGTAGCGTCTCCCGTTGAACCATTCAACAATTGAGCAAGTGCTTTGTTGTAAGTAGCTTCGGAACCAAAGTTACCAACTGCATCAGAGTACTTTCCATCCTGGATATTCAAAATTCCCCAGTTGTAGCTAACTTCTTGTCCAGCACCTTTAGCTTGACCTAACAATTGCTTCGCTTTAGCACGATCACCTGAAGTACCTGCGATTGCAGCCAAGTTGTTTTTCGCGATAGAATTGTCTTTGATGCTTACAGACTTTTCGAACGCAGCTTTCGCTTCATTCATTTTGTTCTGCTGGTAAAGAACTGCACCAACATTGTTGTGTGTTCTGTGGTCATCAGGGAAGTTTGTTGCAGCGATCTTATACAAACGAAGTTTCTCATTCAAGTCATCAGTCAACGTTGCTGTAAACAACAATTCTTCCAATTTCAATGAGTTTGGATCTGAAACTGAAATTGCTTTCAATTCCTCATCAGAGTATCCAGTCAAATCGTAAGTAACGACGATTTCAGAACGACGTAGAAGTGGGAAAATATTGTTGTCTAGGTAAGTAAATGTTTTACCCATGTTACGCATTTCAGACTCACGAGTAGCAGGATCTGAATGCATTTCAAGAACGCGAATAATCAAGTTTCGCTCATCAGCATTCATATTTGATTTCTCCAATTCTCTTTTGAAACCTACGTAATCCTCACCACGACCAGCCAAGTTGTAAACCTCTGTTTGAGCTTTGTCATTCTTAGCTTTTTTTGCCAGATCTTGAGAAACTTTCTTTCCTGCTGCAGCACGGTCATTTGAAAGGTTTTCATTTAATGCAACTTCTCCTTCCGGTGAAGCATACCCAACAACTGCAATAGACTTGATATTTACTTTTGGATTTGCTTGTACAGCTGCCAACCAGTTTTGAAGATCAACGATATCCTTATCTTTCAATTCATTTGGACGAACAACAGATTTTCCTTTTTCATAGTTGATCTGTGCGAAAGTAGTTTCTTCTGTCACACGACGGAAAGCATCTTTCTCATAAATCACACGGAAATCTTTGTTCACCAAGTAAGGAGTGATGATTGTTGCATCAGCAATCTTTTTATCTTCAAACTTTCCTTCTTTTTCCTTGTCTCCTTTGTACACCTTTCCTGTAACCATAAGGTCAGCAGTTTCCATGTCCGGCTTGTATGCCACGACGTCTTCGTAAACTACTTTCCCGCCTGGCTTGTACATAATCGTTGTTCCGTTTCCTGTTGCTTTTTCACCAAGAACAGTAACCGTTTTCAACGCGGTACTACCTAGCATAGGCGTAATTTCTGCTTTTGCTTTTTTCTTGATACCTTTCGCAGGGAAGGTAACATCAACCTTTACACGTACAGAGTCACCGTGCATCTCAAGTGGATTCGGTGTTACTTTGTAGTCAAGATCCTTTAATAGGTCACAGCTAGTAACCAATGCTCCAGTTACAGCGATAAAAGCTAACCCTTTCATGTTCTGCTTTCTCATATTCTACGTTTAAATCGTTTTCAATTTCGTGACAATATTAAACAATATATTTTTCACATGAAAACAAATGGAGGTTAAATGTTAATGAATTAGTGAAAAACGGGTTTCGTCGATTGATTGTTGCAATTGAACTTTGGTGTAATTCGTTTCGACTAAATAAAAGAGGTAAACGTCATCTTTGTCAATTAAATCTTTAAGTGGTTTTAGTACAAAAAGTCGCTCATGATAGGAGGGATGCGGGATGCTCAATATATCACTTTCAATGTTCAGATCATTGTAGAAAATAATATCGATATCAATTGTTCGAGATTGATAACCTGTGTTGGATGAATCCTCTTTTCTGCCAAGTTGATTTTCAATTCGTTTGAGAATAGTTAGTAATTCAACTGGACTGAGATTTGTCTCAATTTTTAGAGCAGCATTCAAGAAGCGATTTTGAGTTTCAAATCCAATTGCATCCGTTTCATAAACTCGCGATGCTTGAAGGATAGTGCAATTGTTTTTTTTTAGTAAATCGACGGCTGTATTTAAGTTGCCTAATCGATCTCCAAGGTTACTTCCAATTGACAAAAAGACGGTGTTTATTTCTTCCATTCAAGTGTGTTGACGATTTTCAGGAGATCTTTCTTTAAATAATCCAGTGAAGGGCGAAGAGAGTCGTAATTAGGACGAGCGTTTAACAGTAGTTCAGCTCGAACAAAGTGTGAAACTGAGTCGGTTAGGTAAAATTGAAAATTTGTAGCTACTTCTCCTTGCAATTCAAAGAAAGTTCCAAATACTCTGTCCTTTGGACGTAGAATTTTTTCATCGTTGATGGCTGTAGCTTTTAGCTTGTGATCATCCACCTTATCATTGGCAAAATTGATGAATTTGGACAAGGTGTCTCCAGTTTTTATGGGGTAGTAAAAAACATAGAGTTTTCCATTAAGTCTCCCTAAATCTAACTCAAACGAACAATCGCCTTGTTGACCTCTTTGTTCCTGCTCATTCCTGTATTCTCTTGCCAATTGATATGTGAATTGACAAGATTCAGCTTTTCGGTAGCTGTGCTCAGGAAGATCTAATCTGAGATAGGTTGGCGGTTTAGGAACAGGCGTATCCTCTCCACATGAGAATAGAACAAACAGAAGTATTATACTTAAAAAGAGTTTCATTGATCTTTGTTTTCAGGGAGTATCACCTTTATCATTTTAATTCGTCGCTTATCAGACGATTCAACAACTAATTTGATCTCGTCAAATAGGATGTACTCATTGTTTTTCAAGATTCTTCCGGCTGTTTCAGTAATAAAACCGCCAAGTGTCTCGGAGTCTCCTTTGCTTTGTTCGAACTCTTTCCCGTCGATATCTACCACTTTGTAAAAATCAACCAAAGCTGTTCTGCCTTCAAAAACAAACGTTCGTTCGTCTACTTTAGTGTAGGAGATCTCTTCATCATCAAATTCATCGGTAATATCACCAACAATTTCTTCCAAAACATCTTCCAATGTAACGATTCCGCTAGCACCACCATATTCATCCACTACCACTGCCATGTGCATTTTCATGGATTGAAATTCACGCAACAAGTCATCAATTTTCTTGTTTTCAGGAACAAAATAGGGTTTTCGAATCAACTCAAGCCAATTGAAATTATCCTCCTTATCTAAATGGGGAAGCAAATCTTTGATGTATAAGATTCCAACAACATTATCTAAGCGTTCTTCGAAAACAGGCATCCTTGAGTAACCCGATTCCAGTATGATCTCCAGGACTTCCTTGAAGCTTTTGTCAGAATCAATCGCTACCATGTCCATTCGCGACTTCATGATCTGTTTTGCATCTGTATTGCCAAATTTTACAATTCCTTCGAGTATTCTATGTTCTTCCTTCGATGAATCATCGTCTTTGGTCAGTTCAAGCGCTTTTTCCAATTCATTGGTTGTAATCTTTACACCTTTGTTTCGAGATAATCGCTGAATCAGTGAACTTCCATTCAACAAAATGTACTTTAACCAGGAAATTGGTGGGACTTTTCGGGTAATGTTTAATGGAATAGCAGTGAGTTTGGCAAATAGAAGTGAATTCTTTGTGCCATAGATCTTGGGGATAACTTCACCAATGAGTAATAATATCAACGTAATGCCAATAACTTCAATAATGAAACGAATGGTTTCATTTGCATTTTCTTTTGGATAGAGTGTTCCAAGAAGTGTACTTGAAAGAATTACTATTCCAACATTTACGAAGTTGTTCGTAATTAATATGGTTGCAAGTAAGTCCTGAGGATTGTTGATTAACTCTAGAACAGTCTTTCCTGCCTTGGACTCGTCTAATTTGAGTTTTTCCTTTTCAGCCGGACCCAAGGAGAAGAAAGCTGCTTCTGAACCAGATGCCAATGCGGAAAGAATCAGAAGCATGACGAGCACAATTAGACCAATTGTCAGTTCGCCTCCAGCAAGTCCGGCATGTAAAATTTGTTGTGAAATGTCGCTTTCGGGGACGTCCATCAGTTAATTGAAAAATTAAAAAGGTAGATCATCAGGTTCACTTGGATTTAAAAGTCCTTCTATAGGTGAAGGAGGAGTTGGTCCGTCTGGTTTGTAAGGCGAAGGATTGTCTTGCACCCTTTCGGAATGCTCCGGGCGGGAAAGGATCGTCATTTCATCTGCCACAATTTCGGTGGTGTAGCGCGTATTTCCTTCTTTATCTTGCCAAGAGCGTTTTTTTAGTTTCCCTTCGATATAAACTTTGTACCCTTTACGAACGTATTTTTCAGCTACTTCGGCTAATCCTCTCCACAAAACAACGTCGTGCCAGTCTGTGACTTCTCGTTTCTCCCCTGTACTTTTATCGGTATACGATTCGGAAGTAGCCAGCGAAAAATTGGCGACAACAGCACCATTCTCCAGTCTGCGCACTTCAGGATCTTTTCCCAGATTGCCAATTAAGATGACTTTATTTACACTCCCTGCCATGTTGTTACTGTACTCAGTTTATAAGACAAATATAGGTAATTTGATTGCACATTTTAAAACCATTTATTCACCAACCGTTTTCTTGAAGGTAGCGATCAATTAATCGGGGTAATGCATAATCATCCAATTGATTTTTTGAGACAATCAGACCTTGGTTCAATTTGTTTTGAGGGATATCATCGAAATGATGAAATCGAGCGGTGATCCTTTGGTGGGAAAGTAAATGGGTAATGGGTTCAGATTTTTTTACAGAAGGTAAGCCCGCTAGTTGGGTAATTTCCTCATGACTAATATCTCCCGAACTTTCGTGCATTGGAAACTGAAACAGGTGTTGCCAAATGTCTTTTTTTGTGCGTTTTTCTAAGACAACTTCTTGACCGGAATCAAAAATAAAAAAATGAAAAAAGCGTTCTCGAATTTTCGTTTTCTTTGTTTTTACGGGACGTAATTCCATGGTGTTGTTGGCGGAAGCAGCACAATGTCCGCGCAGTGGACAAGAGTCACAAGAAGGATTTTTTGGTGTACAAACCAAAGCACCTAATTCCATGATGGCTTGGTTGTGCTGTGCAGGATCCTTTTCGTTTAAAAGTTGTTGTGCCAGATCGCTGAATGATTTTTTTCCGACAGTTGAATCAATTGGTGTGCCCAAGTCAAAATAGCGACTGAGAACCCTGTAAACATTCCCATCCACAACGGCATGTGGCAAATTGAACGCGAAAGAGGAAATGGCTGCAGCGGTATAGTCGCCAATTCCTTTAAGTGCTCTGATTTCCTCATAATTCTTTGGGAATTCACCGGAGAAATCATTCAAGATTTGTTTGGCAGTGGCGTGCATATTTCTTGCACGACTATAGTAGCCTAATCCTTGCCAATTGCGCAGAACTTCTTCTTCGGAAGCATTAGCCAAATCCTTTAAGCTTGGGTAATTTTGAGTGAACTTTAGAAAATACGAAAGACCCTGATCTACTCGTGTTTGTTGAAGAATTACCTCAGAAAGCCAAATTTTGTAGGGATCATTGGTGTGGCGCCATGGCAAGTCTCTCTTGTTTAGTCTATACCATTCCGTTATTTGTAGGTGAAAATCAGTCATTAAGGGAAAAAACTACATTTTTTTTCGTTCAATGCAAAGTTATGTCTTTTGTGTGAACTACTTTTGCGCTCTGGAAAAATTGGAATAACAAAAATCAAAAAAAAATGACTAAAGCAGACATCGTAGCCGGAATCGCGGAAGAAACAGGATTGGAAAGAGCAGAGGCGCTAAAAGCAGTAGAAGCATTCATGGGTTCGATCAAATCAACATTGGCTTCTGGTAATAATGTTTACCTAAGAGGGTTTGGGAGCTTCGTAGTGAAGGAAAGAGCCGAGAAAACAGGTCGTAATATCTCAAGAAATACGACAATCATTATTCCTGCACACAATATTCCTTCATTCAAGCCTGCTAAGACATTTGTGGAGCAGGTGAAGAATAATGTGAAAGTGAAGTAAAGATTCACCTACTTCTGTATTGAAGTTTAAATGAATTTATTATCTTTGCACTCCTGTTTTCGGCAGGAGTGCTTTTTTTTCACTCTATGCAGAGACATTAAATACGATATTAACCGATTAAATATAGAATTATGCCAAGCGGTAAAAAAAGAAAGAGACATAAGATGGCTACGCACAAGCGTAAGAAGAGACTAAGAAAGAACCGTCACAAAAAGAAGAAGTAATTTGCTCTTCGCACAGAATTGAACTTAGTAGGCTTGCCTTGCTAAGTTTTTTGTGTTTAATCTTATTAAAAAGCTTTTCGTGAGTTTAGAACTAGTAGTCGATGCCCGTCCAAACGGCATCTGGCTTGCTTTGTTGCGCGATGGGAAGCTTATTGAGTTGCATGAAGAACAGGGGAATACAGATTTCGCTGTTGGAGATATATACCTTGGAAAAGTTCGTAAAGTCGTTCCAAGTTTGAATGCTGCTTTTGTTGATGTGGGTTATGAAAAGGATGCATTCTTGCATTATCTTGATCTTGGCCCACAATTCGGCTCACTCAGTAAGTTTACCAAGGACACGCTTCATAACAAGCAAAATGTAGCTGATCTGCTGTATTTCAAGTCTGAAAAAGACATTCCGAAAGACGGTAAGATAGACGAGATCATTTCTTCGTCTCAACCTATTCTGGTACAAGTTGCCAAAGAACCCATTTCAACTAAAGGTCCACGCTTGTGTTCTGAAATAACACTTGCCGGTAGGTATTTAGTGCTTGTTCCGTTTTCAAATAAGGTCTCTGTATCTCAAAAGATCAAGGAGGCTGAAGAACGTGATCGACTTAAGGATTTACTGGATGCAATTCGTCCAAAGAACTTTGGAGTGATTATTCGCACAGTTGCCGAGAACAAGAAGATTGAGGAACTGGATCAGGATCTCAAAAACTTGTTGGAGAAATGGCGTTTAATGCACGCTAATTTGAAGACAGCAACTCCACCAAAACGCGTATTGGGTGAATTGGATAAAACGTCTTCGATCCTCAGGGATATGCTCAATGCGGACTTCACGAATATTCATGTCAACGATGAGAAATTGTTGAATGAGATGAAGGAGTACATTGGCGATATTGCTCCGGGAAGAGAAAAGATTCTGAAGTTGTATGATGGTAAAGTGAGCATTTTTGAGCGTTTTGCCATTCACAAGCAGATCAAATCCTTGTTCGGGAAGAAGGTTCCACTTCCTAGTGGAGGTTACCTGATCATTGAACATACCGAAGCTATGCACGTTGTTGATGTGAACAGCGGAAACCGAAAAGGTGCCGATGGACAGGAAAGCAATGCCTTAGCAACTAATATTGAGGCAGCAGAAGAGATTGCACGTGTGCTTCAATTGAGGGATATGGGTGGAATTGTGTGTATCGATTTTATTGATATGCACGATCGCGAGAATAATAAAATGCTGTATGAAAAGTTGAAAGGCTTTATGCAGCGTGACCGCGCAAAACACAACATCTTACCTCCTTCGAAATTTGGTGTTGTAGAGATCACACGTCAGCGAGTTCG
The DNA here is from genome assembly GCA_036825545.1 of Crocinitomicaceae bacterium. Lineage (GTDB taxonomy): Bacteria > Bacteroidota > Bacteroidia > Flavobacteriales_D > Crocinitomicaceae > M0103. The sequence continues at coordinate 10,961 of DAISYB010000035.1, forward strand.
ACCTGAAACAGATATCAATACCTCTGAAACGTGTCCAACATGTAACGGAACCGGTGAAGTGCAAGCAACAATTCTGTTGGCTGAGGAGATTGAGACGAATCTCAATTACCTTATCAATGACAGAAAAGAACAAGGTATTGCATTGATTGTCCATCCCTATTTGGCATCCTACTTTAAAATCGGTCTCATTTCAAAACAAGTGAAATGGTTCTTTAAATTCAAGAAGTGGATTCCGGTTAGAGGTGTGACATCTCAACATTTGTTGCAATATTCATTTGTAAATAAAGAGAATAAGGAAATTGCGCTCTGATCATGAGGTCAGAGTGCAAATATCCTTTTCATGAGGCACTTGCCAAACTGGAAGCGTATTGCGCTTATCAGGAACGATGCACACAAGAGATCCAAAAGAAATTGGAAGCCTGGGGACTCCCTTTCGAAGAGTGTAATGCCATATTAAATTCACTTAAAGAGAATCGGTTTTTTGACGACGAACGCTTTTGTGAATCTTTTGTTTCCGGAAAAGTGCGTGTTAAACGATGGGGAAGGGTTAAGATCCGTTATGAATTGAAACTGAAAGGGATCAAGGAGGAGGTAATCCGAAAAGCGCTGCTTGAAATTGATCCTCTTCTTTATGAGAAAAACTTGACGGTTTTGGCACAACGAAAATGGGCAGAAACCAAAGGGGATGAGTGGACCAGAAAAGCAAAAGTGCAGCGTTTTTTAGTTTCTAAGGGTTACGAAAATGATTTGATCATTGACGCGCTAAAGTCGCTTATCTCGAACTAATATTAGTTAAAGTTGATCCATTTCAAGGTTTCATTGACTTCATTTCCCAGGTAATTCTCATAATTGATTCGAATCATATAGATTCCGGAACCCAACAAAGGTAAATTGTAATAGCTGCTGTTGTTGACCTGTTTGGTATGAACTACTCTTCCTTTTGGATCGATTATTTCTACTCTAAATGCACTAATTTCATCATTTGTCGATCGAACAATCGTTAGCTGATCTGATTCGGATGGATTTGGATACATCGAAAATGACGTTTGTTCCGGTTGATGAAGAAAGATATCCCGATCGAATTGAAATAAATACAAGCCGTACTGTCTGTCAGATACAATGATACGTTCTGATGGAAATTCCGAAAATACCCCCCATGCGCCGTTCATTTTGAAGGTATTTGTTTCGGGATAGGTGTCGTAAAAAGCAATTTCTTTTGGGATAGGATGGCGCAAATCGAAAATGCGGAGTCCTTCGTTGTAATACGCTACAAATGCCAGCTCATTGGTGATCATTATGTTGTGGGGAACACTACCATTTTGCCATTCAGTTCCGAAAAGTGCTTTCACGGTAATGGTGTAATCGGAATTAACTTCACATTTTTTGACGCGTTTTCCATTTGTTTCATCGGCAAAGACATACGTTTTTCCATCCGGACTCAGCCAGCCCTGATGATTGTATCCTTGATCCTGATAAAAAGTTAAATTGCTTTTATAAATCGGTGAGCTGGGGTTCGTAAAGTCATAAACCCTTAATCCTTCCATGCCGCAATTTAAGATGGCGATGTTATCACGTACATAACAATCGTGGACTTCCGGGATATCGCCCGGACCTTGCCAAATGAGTTGTGGATTCAAGGGGTCTAGCAAGCTAAAAACACGAAGAGGAACAATTCCTGTTGGGTTTCCACCCGGAAACGGAGTGACCAGGCAAGCGTAGAGCAAAGCATTAGTGGTATCGATGAATAGATTGTGAATTTTTCCAAACCGTTCATCCTGTAAATCCGCAACCTTAACCACAGAATCAGGTAAATAACTCAAGTCAATAATTTGGAGGCTACTGTTTCCTTCATCGCAAATGGAATACGCGTAATTTCCGAAAACCCTGAATTCTCGATGAATTACCAAGGAAGAATTGAATCGTCCTTCCACAAAACCGGCATCCACGAGTTGGTTGTTATCACTGAGATGAAAAAAATGTGTTCCCTCTGTTGAACCGGCAATTGCGTACTCTTTCCCGTTGCGCACAAATCCCCAACAGCCATTGTACCTCACCTTACTGGTGTTGGTTACTAAAGTGTCCTGATGCCAACGATCCAGCAATTGAATGTTTTTGAAGTCCTGTGAATATCCAATGACGGGTAGGATCAATAAACCAAGCAACAAGAACATATTTTGACCGAGGGACATGACTCAAAATTAACACAATCTAAGTGATTTGGCTCTCTCATTGAGTTGTCGGTCATTTTTATTGACTTGAATTCCTTATTTTAGCAACTTAAAAATAAAAGCGGAATGTCTGATTCCCTGATTATCATACCGACATATAACGAAATTGAGAATGTGGAGCGGATGACCCGCAAGGTGATGTCCTTGCCGAAGGAATTCCATATTTTATTTGTGGACGACAATTCTCCGGATGGTACGGCGGAAAAAATCATAGAATTACAAGCTGAATTTCCGGGAAAGATCCATTTGGAACGTCGAGCGGGTAAAATGGGACTCGGAACGGCATACATTCATGGTTTTAAATGGGCCATTACTAATCAGTACGATTTTGTTTTTGAGATGGATTGTGATTTTTCGCATAATCCGGAGGATCTTGTTCGACTATACGAAGCCTGTGCTAACGGAGCAGATCTTAGTATTGGTTCCCGTTATTGTAAAGGAGGTAAGGTTTCGAATTGGCCTCTGAACAGGATCTTGATGTCTTATTTCGCTTCTGTTTATGTTCGCTTGATCTTGTGGATCAGCATCAAGGATACAACAGCCGGATTCAAATGTTACCGTCGCAAGGTTCTGGAAACAATTAATTTGGATGGTGTAAGTTTTAAAGGCTATGCGTTTCAGATCTGTATGAAGTATGCTGCCGTAAAACACGGATTCAAAATAACGGAAGTACCCATTACGTTTATTGATAGACAATACGGTCAGTCTAAAATGAGCACAGGGATCTTCAAAGAGGCCTTTTTTGGTGTTTGGAAAATGCGAAAAATGAAATTATGAGTAAGTCGATCATCTTTAAGAATGCAACAGTAGTTAATGAGGGACAACAATTGGTCACGGATGTTTATGTGAGGGATGGAGTCATTCAAAAGATCGGTCAGGGGTTATCCGTTGAGCACGCAGTTGAAGAAATCGATTTGACCGGGCTTTTGTTGTTGCCGGGTTGTATTGACGATCAGGTTCATTTCAGAGAGCCTGGGTTAACGCATAAAGCCAATATAGCAACTGAATCACGTGCTGCAGTGGCAGGTGGTATCACCTCCTTCATGGAAATGCCAAATACGGTTCCCAATACCTTGACCCAGGAATTGCTTCAGGATAAATACGATATTGCCTCTCGAACTTCCATTGGAAACTACTCCTTTTTTATGGGAGCATCAAATGACAACTTACATGAGGTATTAAAAACAAGTCACCAGGATGTGTGCGGGATCAAGATCTTCATGGGTTCTTCCACAGGAAACATGTTGGTGGATCGCGAAGCTACATTAGAGGGCTTATTCAGTCAAGTGCCACCGATGTTGATCGCGACGCATTGTGAAGACGAAGGAACGATTCGTGCCAATATTGAAAAGTACCGTGAGATTTACGGAGAAGAGGTGCCTATCGAAATGCATCCAATCATCCGCAGTGAAGAAGCATGCTATCTGTCTTCTTCCATGGCGGTTCGATTGGCGAAGAAATTCAATACACGTTTACACATTTTACATATTTCAACGGCGAAAGAACTGGAGTTGTTCGAGAACATGAAACCGCTGGAAGAGAAAATGATTACAGCAGAAGCATGTGTTCACCATTTATGGTTTTCCGATGAAGATTATGCTTCAAAAGGTAATTATATCAAATGGAATCCTGCCGTGAAAAAAGCAACGGATCGTGCCGCGATCATGCAGGCTGTATTGGATAACCGAATCGATGTGATCGCAACTGATCATGCCCCACATACGATCGAAGAAAAAGAGCAATCTTATTTTAAAGCACCTTCAGGCGGACCACTCGTGCAACACGCTTTACTAGCGATGCTGGAGAAGTCAGCCAATGGCGAAATTCCACTGGAGCGCGTGGTGGAGAAAATGGCGCATGCACCGGCAACTTTGTTTCGAATTGACCGAAGGGGTTATATCCGTGAAGGGTATTACGCTGATTTAGTGATTGTGAATCCGAGTTCTACTACCGAAGTGACGAAAGGAAATCTGTTGTACAAATGTGGCTGGTCACCTTTTGAAGGAACGACATTCAAGCATTCCGTTCATTCGACTTACGTCAATGGAATATGTGTTTATACCAATGGTGCTATCGTTGAAGGTAGTAATGGGATGCGTATGAAATTCTTGCGTTGATGAGGTTGCTGGGAATTCTTCTTTCTGTTTTCCTATTTTCCTGTTCAGATCAACGGGAGATCATTGCTGAACCCAAAAATTTGATTCCTGAAGACACTATGGTTTTGGTGTTGCGCGATCTGACCTTGATCGAATCGCATATTCAAACGAAATACGAAGGTGTATCGGTATTCAAGGAACTCATGGAACGCTCAGGTGACCACGTTTTATCCACTCATAAAGTGACATCTGAACGATTTGAAAGCAGTTTGGATTACTACGGCAGTCGACAAGATAAGATGCAGGAACTTTACTCGCGCGTATTGGATTCTTTGAACGTGATGTCCGGAAAAATTGGTATTGAGAAGAATGTACCTGCTTCTGATGAAATCGAAAAACCCGACTTTCTGAAAATAGATAAGTAAGCTTATTTCTTCTCGTACTTCCAGTGTCGCGATTTCCCTTCTTCCAGCCATTCGATCGTCGTTGCCAGTCGTTTTTCACGCGTTGCCTCAGTTTTCGCTTCATTGATCCATACGATATAGTCTTTTCGTTTGGAAGGTGGAAATAACTCAAATGTGGCTTTTGCTTTCGGGCTCTTTTCCAGTGCAGTTGTTAAGCATTCAGGGACTTCGGTAGAAACCGGTGAGGCTGTTGATTTCGTTTTGGACTGTTTGACACCCGATTCGATTAGAACCATTGCCTTCACAATATAAGAGCGCAAAATGTCATCATCCGGCAGATCGTTTAATGACGTGATTCTTCCAAGGTTTCCCATGGCATTTGTTTCCGAACTATTCAAAATCCCGTGAGAGTCTTCGATCAATGCTCCTTGCCAGAATCCGAAAGCACAATGTTTTTTAAACGATGCCATGTGACAGAGAATCGATCCGCGATACACGAAATTGGGAAAACTCCACTTCATTTGTTCCTCCACTTCCGGACAAGCAGTATGAACCAGTTCACGAAGGTGTTTCAATATTGGCTGAGCAAAATCAGCGCTTTTTTCAATGTAGGTATCAAATGCTGGGTTCATTTCTGAGAAATTTAAAACTTGTGAAGAAGATCCAACTCAAAGATAAAATAAATGTCAGTTTTTGTAATGAAGCTAATTGAGTTTCTCCGATTTTTGTTACGTAAATAAAGCAATTAAGAAGGATCAATAAAACGAATAGATAACCCCAAATGTATTCGAGAAATAATTCTCTTTTTCGCAGTTCTTCAAATACTGGCACGAATGCAATCACCCCAAATATTACCGATATAGAGACAAATATGTCATGGTATTTGGAAAAAAGAAAAGTGGAAGAAAGCATTGAAATAAGTCCTAAAAATCGAATACTATTTCTTTTCCAATTTTGATTAAAAAAATGCTGTGAGATCCCTAGCCAAAATGCGCTAATACCAATAGTTAGACTGATCATTGCTACCAAAGCGTAGGGTCTTGAGTGATTGATCGAATGATTTTTTGAATGGGCACTTAAAAGATCACACCAATAATTTTCACTCCATGCATAAGCTACTGAATCAGGATGCAAATTCGATCCGCCCGGATAATGGATTGCAGCAACGGTAAAAAACAAAACAAAAGAAATAATCCCACTTATTGTAAGGGTCAAGTAAAACGAGTTTAGAATCCGAATTGTCATATCAACGGATTTTTCGTTCCGGATTAGCTTTGATAAATGCTTCCCAACTGTTTCCTTTAGCCTTGTTGTGTTCTCCAATTCCTTTCGAGAAATGATGGCACAAAGCTACCGCCAGTCCATCGGTTGCATCGAGGTACTTTGGCATATCTTGAAAATTCAAAAGCTTTTGCAACATAGCCGCAACTTGTTCTTTAGAGGCGCTTCCACTTCCTGTGATAGCTTGCTTCACACGCTTAGGAGTGTATTCCTCAAAAGGAATGTTATGACCAAGGCAAACAGCAATCGAAACGCCTTGGGCACGACCTAATTTCAGCATCGATTGAACATTTTTACCAAAGAACGGCGCCTCAATGGCCATTTCATCCGGTTTGAATTCTTTGATTATGCTGTCGAGTCGATCGTAGATGCGTTTTAATTTGTCGGGATGGGTCGCCAATTTATGCAGTTGAATGATGCCGAAATTCACCAACTCAACTTCCTTTCCTTTCACATGGATCAAGCCATATCCCAGTACCGTCGTTCCAGGGTCAATTCCGAGAATAATCTTATCTTCAACCATTCATTTTGTTCAATGGTTAAAACTACAAAAAAACGGCAGATCTTGTTTGGCTTTGTGAAGGTCTTCCTGCTTATGGTTGTTGCTTTGATCTTGTCTTTGCAATTGAAAAGATCGGATTTTAGTGGTCACGCCATACAGCTACAGCATTGGTGGGGGATCATCGGCGCACTTCTACTTATGCCTTTGAACTGGTGGTTGGAGTACCGAAAATGGCAATTAACCTTACGGATTGCAGGAATTTCAGAACGCATTGAAGTCATTCGAAATAGTTTTTTTGCCGGAATGGTGACCGGAATGATCACTCCGAATATGCTTGGAAATTTTGTAGGTAGAATGTTCTATTTTCAACGAAGAGATCGGATTTCGGTAACGGTATTGACCTTGCTCACCAATTACACGCAGTTTGTGAGTACGCTGCTTTTTGGTGTAATCAGTTTGTTGATTCTGAAAGAGACACCTTTTGGTGAACTCGATGCATCACTGCTTTGGCTAGGAGGCTTGCTGCTCATTCCATTGGTTCTTTTTGTATTCTATTTTGATGACCTCTTTCGCTGGGTCTTTCCGGGAAGAATGCGCTTGTCACAGCGAATGCGCTCAACCAAAGGCAATTTTACGTTCAAGTGGCAGATACTTATTCTAAGTCTTTTGCGTCATGTTGTGTTTGTGCTTCAATTGAGTGCTGTATTGATCGCTTTTGGATTGGAGTGGGAAGTGAACCTGTTTTTTTGGATCTGGCAATATTATTTCTGGGTAACACTGGCACCTTCATTATTCCTTGGGAAAGTGATCATACGTGACAGTCTCGCTTTGTGGGTATTTGGTTTTGCCGGATTCAGCGCCGCAAGTATTTTACCTTCCAGTTTATCGATTTGGATCATCAATCTTTTGATCCCAACTATTTTTGCCTTGATCATGGCCCGAAAACCTTCAGAATTATGAGTGGATTCTTTTTCTTTTTCGTGATTTACTTGCTGTTTTTGTTCATCATTGTGGTAGTTGGCTATTTTGCTCAGCGCATGCGCGAACGTTCGTATTCCGGTTCTCCTGAAGATCATATTTCAGCTTCAGAGCTGGTTGTTATTGTTCCTTTCCGGAATGAAGAGACGCGTATTGATGTATTGCTGGACTCAATTCGGCAATTGAATTATTATCCAAAGGAATTCATTTTTGTCGACGATCACTCCGACGACCGAAGCTGTGAAAAGATCAATACATTGGATGCTGGGATTCCCTATCGCGTTTTGCATTTGCCGGAAGGTGTGCAAGGTAAAAAAGCGGGAATTCGTCACGCGATTGCCAATTCTGACGCCTCCTACTTGTTGACAATCGATGCAGACGTGGTTCTTCAAGCGGATTACTTTCTTACGATTTCACGCTTGTCCAATGCTGATATGTACCTGATGCCGGCCGTAATGGTAGCAGAAAAGCCCTTGCATCATTTGTTTGAGGTGGATCTCTTGTTGATCAACGCGATCAACACCGGACTTTCAGGCTTGGCGCGACCAATCATTGCTAGTGGTGCAAATTTGTTGTTTAGTCGCAAGTCCTTCGATAAGTTGGATCGCTTGCATACACACGCTCACATGCCCAGTGGAGATGATATCTACCTCCTTCGCGACTACAGAATAGGCAAAGCTGATGTTCGATTGATGTCCGATCCACGCACCGCTGTTCACACGGAAACACCTCAATCGTTAAAAGAATTCATGCACCAACGTCTGCGCTGGGTTGCAAAAACGGGAGACGTGAAAGATCATTTGAGCACCACCTTGGCTATTTTACAAGCTGTATTGACTGTCTGGTTCGTTGCATTAATAGTTTATTACCTCGTAATTGGCGATCCCAGAAATGCTCTTGTCATTTTCGCTGCGAAGACCGCGGTAGATATGCTCGCATTTTTACCTTTTTTCAATCGCGTGCGCCGCATTCGTTCCTGGTTGTTCATTCCGATCTATGAACTTATCTTTCCTTTTTATTCGTTGGCCATTTTGGTAATGATGTACTTTTTTAAGCCGGTGTGGAAGGGTAGGAAGCTCGAGGTGAATTATTAGGATACGCTGGTCTTGATACACCCTCCGCAAAGCTACGGGCACTCGATCAGCGTGACGACGATCATGGTACTATAGTTATGTACGCTGGCCGAGTGATCCTGACAGAAGCAAAGCGGATCGTCAGGATTGTAACGAACGCAGGCCGTGTGATTACTGTTTCACAATTTTCTTTCTCCACGCATCCTTATTTGAATTCATGGCGTCTTTCATAGATAAAAATCACATACTACTATGAAAAAGTCAATTCTACTTTTGTTCTTACCATTTACAATTCTTACTTCTCAAACTTCGTTTTCCCAGGTGGCTGAGTGGATCCGAACTGAAGAGGCCGGTTTGGGTTCTTCTCATTGCGTTGATCAGTTCAACAATGTATTTACGATCGGGCAGTATGTGGGTACTGTTCAGATAGGTGCTAATTCATTCACAAGTGCCGGAGTTCAAGATGTCGCAGTAACGAAGATGGACCCGAATGGTACGATCCAATGGGCGATCAGTATTGGGGGGACGAGTGGAGATTTTGCAAGAGATATTGTGTATGATGGTGTTGGTGGGATTTGGATCTGCGGACAATTTCAAGGAACGCTGAATGCTGGCGCTTTGTCGATCACGTCGAATGGTGGATCAGATGGGTTCTTAATCAAGATCAATGCAAGTAACGGACAAGTTGTGTATGCACAGAACATAGGGTCCGGTTCAAATGATGATGCCGTGGCTCTGCAATCGGATCAGGCGGGTAGTATTTTTCTGGCTGGAACTTTTCAAGGTGGAGTGAGCTTAGGAGGCGTACCAATTAACGGACTTGGTTCTTATGATGCGTACCTCTACAAACTGGATTTCAACGGTAACGTTAGTTGGGGAACAGGAATAGTTGGTAGCGGTGTAGAAACAATGTGGAGTTTTACCATCGATGATGACGGAAATAGTTATGTGGCAGGTCATCACAGTTCAGCAACTACAATGTTCGGATCCAGTGCGCAAACAATTCCAAATCCAAGTAAGTTCATCGCCAAATTCGACCCATTCGGTTCATTTATCTGGGTGGCAACCGGTATTTATAACGGAGAGATTGAAGGGATTTGTGTAGACGCTTCTCAAAATGTTTATTACACTGGAAATTACGATACTCAGGCACAAATAGGATCAACATTGTTAACAGGGAATGGCTTGGATGAGATCCTTATTGGGAAAATTTCTTCGGATGGTTCGCATGAATGGGCAGTGTCTTATGGTGGAGCAGGAAATGACGCGGGAAAAGATATCGCTTGCAATTCAACCGGAGATGTTTTTGTACTCAGCAATGTTGCAGCAACCTTCAATTATGGAGCTTTCCCAATCAACGCTGGAGCTTTTACGAAAATTGCAGTTGCAAAACTCAATACAGCAGGAACGATACAATGGGTTCTTCAATCCCAAGGTGCTGCATCTCATATTTCAAGTAGGATTTCCTATACCAGTGCTGATGAAGTGTATGTGAGTGGTGTTGGATCCGGTACATTCAGTATCGGGGGACAAAGTACAGCATTGCTTGGACCGTTTTTGATCAAGTTTTACGACAACGCGAACAACATTGAAGGCCTGGTTTTCAACGATCAGAACGCAGATGGAATAGTGGATGCCGGTGACAATGGAATTCCGAATGTCATTGTTGAATTGAACAATCAATTTTATGTTGCACCGAGCAATGCTGCGGGGATCTACAATCTGTACAGTGGTCCGGGTGCACAAATCGTGTCTGTCCCTAATCCACCTATGTATTACACATTCTCGACTCCTGCTACTCAAAATGTCAACTTTGTTGGTATGGGGAACACTTCTTCCGATAACAATTTTGGACTTGTAGCAACGCCGAATATGAACGACTTGAAGGTAGATATTGTTGGAATCTCCAATCCAAAGAAAGGCTATGTGCTCAGTTACCTCATTACTTACAAAAATCAAGGTACAACCTCTCAAAATGCAACATTGAATCTGAATTTTCCGGGAATCATCGATTTTCTAATGAGTGCACCGAATTACGATGGATTCACTGGAAATACCCTGGAGTGGAATCTTGGTGTACTGGCTCCGCAAGAGTTGGGTACAATTACAGTTCATTTTTACATTCCAACAAGTCTGAATGTGGGCGATTTAATTTCATCTTCTGTGAGTATTACTCCTGATATGAATGATCAGACTCCATCGGACAACAGCATGAACATAACACAAGCGATAGTTGGACCGTACGATCCAAATTACAAAACAGTGAATATCGACACCTTGTATGATGTCACGGCTTCAGGTTGGCTCGATTACACCATCCATTTTCAGAATGTCGGAACCGATACGGCGCACAACGTGATTGTCATTGATACTTTGTCGGCCTTTTTGAAACCAGGATTTCTGGAAATAATTTCTAAGAGTCATCCTAACCTTTCGCTGCAAATTCGTGAGGGAAATGTCGTTGAATTCAGGTTTGATCAGATCATGCTTCCGGATAGTTCAACCAACCAAATCGCTTCACAGGGATTTGTTAAATTCAGAATCCAATACATTGATGCCTTACCATTGTTTGAAACCATTGAAAATTTCGTGGACATCTATTTTGATTACGAGGCATCCGTTCGCACCGATACTGCTCGAACTTACCACACGACAACTTCCTTAAGTGTCGCTGGAATCAATTTGAATGAAGAATTATTGATTTTCCCGAATCCTGCGGGCGAAAAGGTCTTCATTCGTTTGCCTGAATCAATTAATGGTGATGAGGTGATCCGCGTTTATGCCTTGGATGGTAAGCTACAGCAATTGTATCATACCGATAAGATGACAGATCCATCAACTCCTTTTGAAATGGAGATCAGTCGACTTAGAAGCGGTGTGTATATTCTTGAATTAACGAACGGAGAACAACGTTTCAGAACGAAATTTGTGAAACGGTGATATCTAGGTCAGACTTCGGTACGTTCAACGCGTAGCTCCGAACACTCAGTCTGATATATACCTCATTTCGAAGTATGGTCAAAGGTCGAAACATAGAGTTGCCGTTTCTATCCCAAGGACAAGTCTCGCATCTCGCAGTCCCGATCCTTCGGGACGGTCTCTCCTCTCGCTTCTATAAATCCAGGTGCTTAATCTGCTCAATCCTATTCCGCTCCAAAAACTCATCGATCGTTTCGAAATGCTCGATTACTCTTTGATCCTTGAATTCAAATACTTTGTTGGCTAGTCCTTCGAGAAAGGCGCGGTCGTGGGAAACGAGGATCAAGGTTCCGTCGAATTTCTTTAGAGCGTCCTTGAGGACATCCTTTGATTTCAAGTCGAGATGATTGGTCGGCTCATCGAGGATCAACACATTCACCGGTTGCAACAGGAGTTTAACCATGGCAAGTCGCGTGCGTTCACCTCCGGATAGGAAGCCGACTTTTTTATCGATCGCATCTCCCGAAAACATGAAGGCACCAAGAATATTTTTGATGTCTTTACGGATCTCACCTTCGGCCACATTGTCAACTGTTTCGAAAACCGACAATTCAGGATCCAGTAACGAAGCCTGATTTTGAGCGAAGTAACCAACTTTTGCGTTGTGTCCCAGTTCGCAGTGTCCTTCGAAGTCGATCTCGCCCATGATCGCTTTGATCATCGTTGATTTCCCTTCACCGTTACGTCCAACGAAGCACACTTTTTCTCCGCGGGCAATTGACATATTGGCATTTTTAAAGACCACTTTATCGCCGTAAGATTTACTCATGTCTCTTGCCGTTACAGGAAAATCACCCGAACGTTGAGAAGGAGGGAAGCGCAGGGAAATCGCTGAGTTGTCGATCTCGTCGACTTCAATGATCTCGAGTTTTTCCAGCATGCGTTGGCGCGAACTCACCTGATTGGTTTTCGAGTAGGTCCCTTTGAACTGCTCGATAAAACGCTTGTTTTCCGCGATCATCTTTTGCTGTTCCTGATAGGCTTTTTGCTGTTGTGCTCGACGTTCTTCACGCAAAACGAGGTAGTGCGAGTAGTTCGCTTTGTAATCGTAGATGCGACCCATGGTCACTTCGATCGTACGATTGGTAATGTTATCGATAAAGGTTTTATCGTGCGAGATCACGATTACCGCTTTTGCTTTGTTTTTCAGGAAATCTTCGAGCCAGATCACCGATTCGATGTCGATGTGGTTGGTCGGCTCATCGAGTAGTACGAGATCCGGTTTTTGAAGCAAGATCTTTGCCAACTCGATCCGCATACGCCATCCACCGCTGAATTCACTGGTACTTCGCGTGAAATCGCTGCGTTTGAATCCCAATCCGATCAAGGCTTTCTCTACCTCTGCGTCGAAGTTCGTCTCTTCGATGGCGTAGTATTTCTCACCCAGTTCCGCCACGCGTTCAATGACTTTCATGTAGGAATCCGATTCGTAGTCGGTACGCGTTTCCAGTTCCTTGTTGAGGGCGTCGATCTCCTTTTTCATCTGGATCACTTCTCCGAAGGCTTTGGCCGTTTCTTCGACCACAGTGCAGTTGTCCTCCGTAAGCAAGTGCTGTGGCAAGTAAGCGATCTTGGTGTCTGGTGCGCACTGAATACTACCTCGGTTGGGTTTTTGCACGCCGGCGATGATCTTCATCATGGTTGATTTTCCCGCACCGTTCTTACCCATCAAGGCAATTTTATCGTTGGGATTGATGACAAAACTTACATCCTTAAAAAGTGTTCGGGCGCTGAATTCGACCGTAAGGCCATTGACTGAGATCATTTGTGAGAAATTTGAGGGTGCAAAGATAGGGGAACAATTGACAATTGGGAATTGACAGTTGACAATTGAGAGAAAATTGGAGTGCTTTGAATCCGAAGTCATGATAAACAATTGCAACAATTTACAAGCGGTTATAACCGGATAATGGATTCAAGTGGCATGTTCGCATATTCAACTGATGGGGCTTGTATAGGCGAAATAAAAGTGTATATTAGTACGCCAATAAATAGTTGGCAGCAAGGCTAATAAAATCCAACATCAACAAATTCAAACCGACAAAACATGCAAGTAAAAATATATAAAGCATTTATCGCTTCACCCAGTGACACGAAGGTTGAAAGAAATTTATGTGACAAAATATTTGATGAAATAAATTCAGGTTTAGGTGACATCTATAAGTTTAGAATTGAGAGTTTAAAATGGGAAAAAGATGTAAGACCATCTATAAAAGATAAGGATGGGCAATCCACAATTTTTGAACAAATTGGTGAAGAATTCGAAATCTTTATTGGAATAATGAATAAAAAGTTTGGTTCACCAACACCAAGAGCAGGTTCAGGAACAGAAGAAGAATTTAATGAGGCATTTAAAAGGTATAAGGAAAAGAATGACCTTGAGATTATGTTCTACTTTAATGAAGAACCTCCAAAGTCAATGAATGAAATAAATGCATCTGAACTTTTAAAAATAGAAGAATTTAGAAAAAAATTACAACCGAAAGGTATTTATGGTTTTTACAATGGTGCTTCTGACTTTGAAGAAAAGTTGAGAAAACATTTAACCAAATACTTTATTGAACAATATAAAAGGAAAGAAAACACTCCGTTAAATGCCGAACAACTCATTAATAAAGAAGCATTAAGAAAATTATTCAAGAAAAGATTCAGTGATTCACTAAAAGGATTTGATGACCAGCCTCAAATTTGGATAGAGCCAGTTATAAGTAGGACAAGTGAGCTATCACAAAACCCCGATGAAAATTATAGCCAAAGAGTTCTAATTGAAGAAATATTACTTTCTGACAAATCATATTTCATTAATGCACCTTCACAATTTGGATTAACCACATTAGCTCATCATTTGATTTGTGAGGCTTGGGAGAATGATGAACTTTGGGTTTATCTTGACAACTCAGCAATCAAACCACATCTTATAAGTAAATCAGTTAGAAATGAAGCAAACTCACTTGACCAAAATCCAGATAATGTTAAATGTATTGTTTTTGACTCATTTTACAATACGGATAAAGTATCATACAAAAAGCTAAAAGATTTAATTACAGCGAATCCTGAATGTAGAATTATTGTATTAAACACTTTAGACGAGCATCTATATATCAGTAAAGAAGAAAACGAAAAGATTGATGAAAAAGAAACTATAATAGATAGAGAATTCGATTTCTTACATCTAATTGCACTACCGCGTACACAGATTAGGAGTGAAGCCTTCCCTCTTTTCGGACAGTGATTAAATATAAATATTCCTTTTTAATTC
>DAISYB010000036.1:0-25261 GCA_036825545.1 Crocinitomicaceae bacterium
GATATGTATATCAAATATAAATAAAAATATATGAAAATCAATTTTGAATTTTGCCAAAAAAAATAGCAATGCAGGAATTTAAATTGATCGATGGAGATTTTGTAGCAGGAGATGCGAATGATGTACTGTTAAATCTCGTGAATCACAAGATCCAATATCACGATCTTCAGGTTTTTAAAATGATGGAACGTTTTGAAAAAGATGGGGTTGAACGTCATATTGATCGTTTGACCGAATTAAAAGAAATGCGTGAAGAGTTGAAGGATTATATCCAGACAATGGGTGGTCTGAATTGTAATTTTAGAGTGAAAACCACCATTACGCTGGTTCCTTTGGTCGTTGAAAAATCACCAACGTACAGTACCTCCAATAGTTAATGGATCTGAACGGTAAGACTTTGGTTATTGCTACTATGCACTTGAAAGAACGGGCGATTCAGCCTGTTTTGGAAGATGCATTAGGTGTTAAATGTTTAGTGGTTGAAGGTTTAAATACGGACCATCTTGGAACATTTACCGGTGAGAAAGAAAGATACAGTGATGCAGTAACAACGGCCCGATACAAATGTGAAAAAGCCGGAAGCCTTGTTCAAGGTGATATTTATGTTGCAAGTGAAGGTTCTTTTGGTCCGCATCCTGAGCTGCTTTTTGTTCCTGTCTCTGAAGAAATATTGTTCTTCACCATGCCTTCCGCTGGGATTGAGATCGTGGTAAAGCACCTCAGTATGAACACCAACTTCGGTCATATTGAAACGACAGAATACTCAGAAATACAACGCTTTGCAAATAGTCATCAGTTTCCCTCACACAAATTGATCTTGTCAACAATGAGTTCTGATGGAAGGATCTTTAGAAAGGACATTGGGAATGTAGACGAATTGTCACAAGCATTTCATTCGCTTCAGCTAATTTCTCCACTTGTACGGGCTGAAACCGATATGCGCGCTATGAATAACCCTACACGAATGACAGAAATAAAGGTGGCTACTGAAAAATTGGTCAAACGAATTCAAACGTGTTGTTCTGTTTGTAATTCTCCGGGATTTGGCGTTACATCGGCAATTGAAGGTCTTCCGTGTGGCTTTTGTGGCACCCCTACACGATCAATAAATAAGTACAAGTGTGAATGTTGTCGTTGTGGACATGTATTATTCATTGATCCCGAGCACAACCGATCCTTCGAGGATCCCATGTATTGTCAGGTATGCAACCCCTAGAATTATGAATAGAATAACACCAAATATTGCATCAGCTGTGGAACTTTTGAAAAAGGGTTTACCTGTTGCTATACCAACTGAAACGGTTTATGGTTTGGCGGCAAATGCATTCGATAAACAAGCTGTTTCCAAGATTTTTGAACTGAAAAAGAGACCATTGTTCAATCCACTGATAGTACACTTACGCAAGGATGCAGAATTGGATGAAATTGCAGTTGAAATTCCATCAAATGCAAGAATGTTGACTGAAAGGTTTTGGCCAGGACCACTTACGCTTGTTCTCAAAAAGTCCGAAGTGATTCCGGATATTGTCACAGCCGGTAAGTCAACCGTTGCACTACGAAAACCGGAGCATCCCATAGCGCAAATGCTACTCGATCGACTTGATTTTCCGCTTGCAGCACCAAGTGCTAATCCTTTTGGTTCGATTAGTCCAACACGATCATCCCATGTCGATCTCATGTTTGGATCCGAGCTTAAGTTGATTTTGGAAGGAGGAGCATGTACGTATGGAATTGAATCCACAATTGTGGGATTTGAAGGTGAAGAAGCGATTCTCTACCGTTTGGGAGCCATCTCAAGAGAAGAAATTGAAGAGCTGATTGGACCGATAAATACGATGACTAAAGCCGAAATCCCCTTGGCTCCGGGTATGTTGGATAGGCATTATTCTCCAAAAACGCCGGCATTTCTTGTGGAGAATCCGAGTGCTTGGACTGAGAAAGTTTCAAGATGGAAAGTGGGATATTTACTTTTCTCTGAACAGATTTCAGGTGTAGATCTTAATACACAATATATATTGTCATACCAACGCAACCTGAGAACAGCAATGAACCGCCTTTATGCAGCTTTACACGACATGGATTCCAAGAGGTTTGATCTGATCCTTTGTGAACGATTTCCTGAGTCCTCCATTGGTTCTTCGATCAATGATCGCTTGCAACGTGCATGTGGCAATGAAAATGATATTACTCACATAATAAATAAATAATGGATTATCGACTTTTAATTGAAAACCTTACCAATCCCGCTTTACTTTTCTTTGTCCTTGGAATTCTGGCTGTTCGCTTAAAAAGCGACTTGTCGATTCCTTCAAATTCTGCCAAATTTATCTCCTTATATCTTTTATTTTCCATCGGTTTCAAAGGTGGTCAAGAACTTGCTCACAGTACACTGAGTATGGAGATATTCTGGTCGGTTGTATTTGGTTTGCTGGCTGCATCAATCATTCCTTTGTACACATTTTTTATACTCAAAAGACGCTTAAGTATTGTTGATTCAGGTGCTATTGCAGCAGCCTATGGATCAGTAAGTGCGGTGACGTTTGTTACAGCGATCACATTTTTAGAGTCGCATGAAGTGGTAGCTGGTGGTCACATGGTTGCGGTCATGGCATTAATGGAAGTGCCAGCCATTGTGATAGGAGTGATGCTTATTCGAATCTATTCAAAAGGTTCAAGAAAGGAAGGAGGTTTTGGGAAGATCTTTCATCATTCACTTACGAACGGAAGTGTCTTACTGATCATTGGAAGTTTGATCATCGGTTATTTAGCAAGCGAAGAACAAGCAATGGGTATAAAACCGTTTACGACGGATCTCTTTAAAGGATTTATGGCGATCTTTTTACTCGACATGGGTATTGAAAGTGGTAGAAAGCTAAGTGATTTTATAAAGACAGGCTGGTTTACATTGGTTTTTGCACTTGTCGTTCCTCTTTTCAATGGCTGTGCTGTAGCCTGGCTCAGTCATGCCTTAATCGTTGAACCGGGTGATCGCTTTCTGATTGCCGTTTTGGCTTCAAGTGCATCTTACATTGCCGTTCCGGCTGCTATGCGCATCGCAGCACCGGACGCCAATAAGGGAATTTTTGTGCCAATGGCGCTTGCTGTAACATTTCCCATGAACATTACTATTGGTTTGCCCATTTACTACTCTATCGCCTTGTAATCCAACTCATGTTAACATGACTTTGATGGATTGATTTCTAAGCCAATTGGTTTTATCTTCTCTGATTTGTGTTGTTAAATTTCAGAGAAGTTCTTTTATTGCTTGATCAGCTTGATCGTTTCGTAAAGATTTTCACCTTCCACGTAAATGAAATAAAGTCCACAAGGATAAGGGATTAAGAAAGATTCTTCATTGGTGTTTTCAAGTACGAATCTATCCAGCGTGTTTCCGGAATTGTCAACGATTTTCACAGAAACATTGTTCTGGGATTGCGTAAAGTGAATGGTAATTCGGTCACTTGTCGGATTTGGGAAAACCACCAATTCTTGTTTGATAAGCGGATTGACAGCTAAAATGGCCGTAAATCCTTCTGATCCATCAGCATTGTATTGAATGAGTTTATAATAACTGGTGCTTTTTAGTGGTCGCTCATCGATGACCATGTAGTGGATTACTTCTCCACCTATTCCTGTGGATGTTTCTTGAGAAATTTGATCCCAAGAATGTCCATCGGCAGATCTTTCCAGAACATACCAGTCACCTTGTTCTTCAGCATACGTGTGCCAATGAATAACGTTGCTCATTTCTCCGGCAACGATGTTGTAGTTGACGAGCTCTGCCGCCAAAGGAGCAAAATTACATACCTCATTAGCGAGTTCACAGTTTTCAGGTGTTGTTAAACCAAATGTATTTCCCGCAGCACACCAATTGAGTGTTTCAGACCAAGTTCCCTCATTGATGATATTCCCAACATCGGTGATTACAGTCCCGTTTCCAGCAAATGTACCTCCCGGATTATTTTTAAAGTTTCCTCCTCCCAGTTGGATGCAACTATCTTCTGATATAAAGACAGATCCCCAATTATTGAAGTTGCCTGAATTGAATACTATTTTTGTGTTTCCAAAAATTGAAAAGCTTCCGGTTGAGAGCACATCAATGTTCCCATTTTGAACATAGAGATTAGAGAAAGTAGCTTCAAAAATTCCGGCTACTTCAATTTTGTTCAATACATTTAATACCCCAGAGTAGATGTACGCACTTCCGTTTACCCGGATCAGAAGTTCGTTTACACTTAGCAGCCCGTATGAGATGAGTTTTCCATTTCGTATTTGGAGTCGCATGGCTTGATTTGCCAAAGAACCGCCACTTTCAATGGTAATCAGACTACCTCCATCTATTGTAAGATGTCCGGTAAGATTAATGTAATTGCGAACGACTACTGAATCGCCGTTCAAATTATTTGTTGGTGAACAACCACATGAAGTCAAACCATTGGTTGACCACACATTCGTTTTATTGTTCCAATCGCCATCATTGATCGTTGTGTAGGTCGTAGACCAACCAATCGAAACTGTCAAAAAAAGCGCTGTTAAAGTGTATAATAGATTTTTCATGACACAGGTTTAAGTTGTTTCCATAAAGGTACTTCAATTGAAACCCTGTTAAAATGATAAAGTTCAGCTTTTCAGTGAATTAGGCGATTTTTTAATTCTGTTACTGAATGATTAAAATTGAGTTAGTTGCCTGTTGTATTAGGAATTAATTCAATCATTTAATGACTTGATGGTGCTATTTGGTTTTTCTCAATGAATGCTTTGGAAAGTAATAAGTAGTGAAGTGTCATAAAAAAGTTAATTTTGGGGAAACCATTTTTATGAAAAAACTACTACTTTTTTTAGCTGTTATACCGGTTTTGGGTCAAGCACAGTCAATACAATCAATTGCAAACGGAAACTTCTACAATCCAATGACATGGAGTTGCTTTTGTATTCCTTCGAATGGAGATAGCTTAGTCATTAATCACTCAGTTGTGTTAGACTATGATTTGTATTATACCGCTGGTCAAATTAAAATAAACACAATTGGTTCGCTAACAGGAAGTTCTCCGCTGCGCGCTGTATGGTTAGATGGAAATGGGTCTATGATCAACAATGGAAGTTATTCATCTCATCATTTTTATACTTCTAACTCATCATGGCTACAAAACACAGGTAGTTTTACAGTTGATAGTCTGTTAATACAGACGAATGTCGTTAACTCTGGAACTTTATCGGCCTATGATTTAATGAACGATGAGAACGCCACCCTTACTAATTATGGAAATATTACAGTAACTAATGATATGAATAATCAAGGTGATTATAGAAATCAATCTGAAGGACAAATTTCTGTAACCAGGGATTTTTCAAATTGCAATACTCAATCATTAAATGCTGTTTTCACTAATCATGGAATAATGTGTGTTGGACGTGACTTCGCCAACTGTGAAGATGATACACTAAAAGGAACTGGTCATTTTTATGTTGGTAGACATGGTTTTAACGCTGGTGTTTTTGATGAAACGATCACTTTTAACGTATTGCCTCAAAATGATTTTTTAAGTATAGGTGTGATTAATGCTGGGGTTAACATGTTAGACGGAAGTTGTATTCTTAGTACTGATGAACAATTACTAAATGATTTTACTATCTGGCCTAATCCTGCACATGAGGTCTTGAACCTTTCTCTTACAGACTCACCGTATCAAATTTTTGATTTCACAGGTAAAATAGTGCAGCAAGCTACAGTTTCAATGTATCGGATTAGTTTGGATAATTTAAGTACTGGTATGTATTTATTGAGGATCGATGGTCACGGAACACAACGATTCGTAGTTGAGTAAAACTGAGAAATCGAGCGTTTTAACACAGCTCTTTTGTTGATTTAAGTTTATTCACCGTTTTTGACGTTGGCTGTCTGGACGGGATCATGCTTAGTTTCTGTCACCATTACTATTCTAGTATTTGAGAAGTGAGCAAAAAAATTGCTATCCGAATTGTTCACTTTTTTCTAAATGTTGTTTGAATTAATGTGAAAGAACGTGTTCTTATCGAAGGTATTAATTTGAATTATTTGGAACCAATTTTAATGTGGATTCTTCAGACTCGAACCTATAAAATAGCATGCACTTCTCGCAAAATAACCACTATAATGTGTATTTCTACTTTAAATTACTTACATACTTCAATTTAAGACATCAAATAACTACTATTGTGTTTATTTTGCATTATTTTTTGATGCAAAAACACTATATTTACAACAAAAGCACACAATAATGTTATTTAAGCAATTAGGAAATAGTATCAAAGAACGTCGAAACACGTTGGGAATAACCCAAAAGCATTTAGCTGAATTGGCTGAAGTTAGTGTGAATTCAATTGTGAAAATTGAAAATGGACAAATGAATCCCAGTATTGAGATGGTTGATCGCATTGCAGAAATTCTAGGAATGGAATTAACGTTACAAGTCAAAAAAGTGATCTAAGATGAGGCGCGCAAACATTTACAACAATGGGGTGCTTGCTGGTGAGTTGGTTGAAGATGAAAATCGTCACTTTAGTTTCACTTATGACGACAGTTATTTTGCTGACGAAAATCAAAAAGCAATCAGTCTCACCTTACCAAAATCACAAAAGGTTTATCATTCGGAAACTTTATTTCCTTTTTTCTTTAATATGTTGAGTGAAGGAGTAAATAGAAAATTGCAAGGTCGAACATTACAACTTGATGAAAGAGATCATTTTGGGTTTTTATTGGCGACTGCAAATGCAGATACAATTGGAGCAATCACAGTAACAGAAAAAATCCCTCATGATGGAATTAGATAAATGCCCGGGAACGCTTAAAACTGGATTTAAGAGTTATAGTCCTGCAACCTTGCGTAGTGTATTTGGAGGTAAGAAAGTAAGTCATGTTTTACCTTATCATGTTCCGAAAAGAGATGAAGACACAAATGAACTTTTTATGGAAAACCGAAATCGCATTTCTATTTCAGGAGTTCAAGAAAAGCTATCGCTCATTCAAGTGAAAAATCAATTGCGTTTAACAAAACCAGGAGAGCAAGGAACGCATATTCTCAAACCAATTCCGATTGATTTAAAGAAAGTAAATGAAGTTCCTGCAAATGAACATCTCACGATGCAAATTGCATCACAACTATACGGGATCAACACAGCAGCTAATGCACTTATTTTCTTTCAAGAAGGAGAACCAGCCTATATTACTAAACGATTTGATATCCGTCCAGATGGATTGAAATGGGGCAAAGAGGATTTTGCATCCTTGGCAGGAATGACGTCTGAAACGAATGGAGCCAATTTCAAATATGATTATGATTATGTTCGCTTAGGTGAATTGATTCAAAAATATGTTCCGGCATGGCGTGTTGAAATTGAGAAATACTTTGCACTCGTAGTCTTTAATTATTTATTCTCCAATGGAGATGCGCATTTAAAAAACTTTGCGCTTCTGGAAAGCCAAGGAGGTGATTATTTATTGAGCCCTGCTTATGATCTTATCAATACTCGCTTGCATGTTGACGATTCAAATTTTGCTTTGCGTGGTGGATTATTACCTAAGGCAAATCGCACGTATTCTTATGATAGGACAGGAAATCCAGAATATCAAGATTTTGTTACGTTTGGTAAACAAATTGGAATTCCTGAATCTCGTATTGAGAAACTATTGAAACCTTTTTGTGAACGAAATGATTTGGTTGGTGAAATGATTCAAAACTCCTTTTTAAGTGAAGCATCACAACACGGTTATCTTTTAGCGTATAACAGACGTAGAAATCAGTTGTCTAAATAGCTCGTTTTAATTATATGTAAAAGCATATAATACCGCTGATTTATTCAAAAATATATGCAAAAGCATATAAAAACGCATCTTCAAGACTTATGAACCGTTTTATTTGTGGCTCAAAGTAGATTGAAATAGACCTCATTTTTTAAACATATTGAGCCATAAATAGCTATTTCTTGAGCTACAAATAGAACCACATTTCATACTCTATATAGGCTTAACCTATCTTCTATATTGCCTCGACACATTCTGCTCGACCACTTTCTAAATCAAACTTATTCAAAGAAAATGCGAACCATTGTGTTTTGATTTTATCCCC
Organism: Crocinitomicaceae bacterium; assembly: GCA_036825545.1. Taxonomy (GTDB): domain Bacteria; phylum Bacteroidota; class Bacteroidia; order Flavobacteriales_D; family Crocinitomicaceae; genus M0103. The sequence goes on from DAISYB010000036.1 coordinate 8,106, forward strand.
CTGATTTTTGTCTCGTGCAGCACATCTTCGCACATGTTAAACTCGAGAAGGCTCCGAAGTGCAAGCAGGTGAATCAGCCGACCTGAGAACGAGCTAAAATACAAACACAACAACACCCCATTTGATACATCGCGGACGAGAGTGAGGGACGAGCTTCCGGAAGCACAATAATGGGGAAGAGTGCGCGGAAGTGGGTGAAGTTCCAAGATTATTATTTCGAAGCAAGATTGGGGTACCTCCGTTTTACGGCGCGAGTTCGCCTAAACGTCGTCTTCACACACTGACGTGTGCTCCGGGGTGGCAGAGAGCTGCGACTGACGACGATGGATGAACAGGCGAAGGAAACAAGTGAACAGCCGAATTGCTGAATTCTGAGGCAACGGATAAGGAACGGTAAAAACAAGTAGCCCACTTTTCGGTGGGACTTGTATATACTTGTTTTTATGTTTTCTGAAGCTGTGAAGACAAGGAGGAAGACCGCTTTTCCTTTTCTTATTGTTTAAAAATTTCCTTGAATTCCTTCATCATTTCTAACGGATCTTTCTCCTTTTGGATTTTGTCAAAAGAAGAACTATTCAAATCCATAATTTTAGGGATATGAACCTTAAGCAATTCAATTTGTTCTTTCAGAATTTCGCGTTTAACCGTTGCAAGTTCCTCTGCTTCTGAATCTACTCCATTTTTTAATTCTAGTTTACCTATCAAGAAATCTGCAACTCTCAGCGCTGTAAGTCTATTTCTGGTTTTTATAAACTGTGATACGAATGATCGTGTTAAATTTAAGAATACAATAATTAAAAATATGAAAACTGCCGATATAGAGATTCTAATGGCAAGAATGGTAAGGAATCGAAGGTTCGGTTCATTTTCATAAAATGTTAGAAGTTTTTCTGTATATGGGTCTGAACCAACCAGGATGCATAAAAGTATTATCATCAATGAAATACTAATAACAATAGTAGCACCCGCTGCGATGGAATAAGTATATAGTTGTTTATTGGAATCGATGGACATATCTGCCATGTCTTTAGAATACAGGCCATATTTAGCTCTTAAGTCGGTCATGTGTGTTTCCATATTTGACTTTTCTGATTTCAAAGATGCTATTTCAGAAGTCAACGCGGATATCGTTGAATCAAGATCAGTTTTTGTGGTATTTAATTCTTGAGTTTTGTCTTTTAAGGTCTGTACTTCAATTGTAAGGCTATCCCGGATTGGTCTTAGTTCATTAATTTCTGTATCTAAGTTATTCTTAACCTCGGATAATGCGGCAATCTGGTCCTCAACACCGTCCTTTTCTGTAATGAATTCTTGTATTTTGGATTTTGATTTATTAAGTTGATCTACTTCTTTACTAAGATTATTTCGTTCTTGCTTTAATTCTTCATGATCCGAAATCTTTCCTTCAAGCTTCTCAATTTCCGCTCTTTTTTCTCGGATAATTTTATTGAGACGGTTTCTTTCTTCATTTAAAAGTTCTTTTTCATTTTTGGCCATGTCTATATGTAGTTTTAGTAGTTTTAAAAGAGGGCCTTTCACCCTCATGGTTTTTAAGCTTTATTTAATGCCTTTAATCCCATTAAAATGGCGAACACTAAAATCCCGAATGAAAGGATATTTGCAATATCCCCTTTGACCTTGATGCAATTGTCCTTTTCACAAAAACTAACCTCATTGGTATTTTTCATATTGTAAAAATTAGTTATACATATATTCTTTCAATTCTCGACTGTAAGATCCGGACGACTATTTCAGCATAGTTACTTTTTACCATTGCTATCTTTACGGTTACTGCGAACATGTTCACGCACCGTAATTGTTTTCCCGTCTACTTTTTTGGTATGTTCGGGAATTCTATTGTATTTCTTACCAGATGAATCTTTTGCCATCATGAATAATTAAAAATTAATACCTTTTCTTTCACTTCTCGACCGAAAGGACTAGCCGTTTTATTTGATTGCGTTTGGTACATTTTGGTTATCTTCACACACATGAACTAGAAGCGTTTCCAACGCTTTTTGGTATAATTAACTGAATCATAAATGTCTGATTGGAAAAAATTCGAATCCACACCTACAGAGGTACTAATTGAGTACTTTCAAGGAAGTGTTTACGAACAGTCAGTCCGAAATGATGCTTTTTTAGCTATAATGTTCAGATTCAGACAAGATATTTTAGCAAAGTGTGAAAAGATTTGCATTTCTCGAGGATACAACCTTGAGGTGGCTCAACATATTGCGGAAAGATCATTTGAAAAGTACGGAAATACTAAAAAGTTTAAAATTCAGGAGGAAAGTGAATTATCAGTTGATACTTGTTTTAAACTTTATCTCTATAAGATAGCTAGAAATGAGCTAAATAGCTATTATCGGGAGGAAGAAAAAAGAAAAAACGGACTACTTTACGATGGCACTGAAAATATTGTTACTTGTATACCAAAGGTCAGTTTAGAAAAGCTAGATGAAAAATCAAGAATTCTGCATGAGACTCTTATGAGCTTACCCTACAGCCATCAGGTTATTTATTTGACTTATAAAATGCATGAAAAAGAAGGTGTAAATTTACCTAGAGTTCTTCAATCAAAATTGAGAGATCACTTAGGCGGAATTGACCAAAGCACCATTCGTTGCTATAAAAAAGAAGCCGTCGATAAAATGGAAGCTGCTAAACGCATAATTGATAGACTTAGTTGAAATGAAAAAAGAGGAAAGTATATATATTGCTTCTATTGGATTAGATTTTCCATCGACAAATGAAGAATTAAATGCTTTTGAAAAAGTATTTGGTTTTAAAACTGATCAATTAGATGAAAACGCAATTGATCCATTCAAAATTCTGAATAGTGTAAACAAATCAACAATCCAAGAGATAAAGACATTAAACTCAAGTCAATCTTATTTTCGCAGAGCAGTTTTAGCTGCAAAAATTGTTCATGAATTCCATGAAGAGCCAGCTTTTGGAGTTGTGAAAATGCAAAAACTTGTTTATTTGTCTGAACATATTTCTGAAATGAAGTTTACTTCATGTTATAGGAAGCAAGCGGCTGGTCCAATGGATCATAAATTTATTCATTCAATAAAACGTGAATTCGAAAAGCAAAATTGGTTTTCAGTACGTAAAGAAGGTGTTATGAATAAATGGATTTTTACACCCCTTGAGGATATGACAAATTACCAGTCATATTATAGTAGGTACTTTAATGAAGTAAATAGTAATATTGAATTTTTTATTGAAACTTTCAGAAAATGGAAAACTGATGATGTTGAATTAGTTGCAACTCTATTTGCATGTTGGAAAGAAGCTAAGGTAAAAAAAATGATTATTTCTGATGAAATTTTGATAAAAATGATTTATGACTGGCACGACGCTAAAAAGAAATTTCATAAAAGTGACATTATAAGTAAAATTAGATGGATGGAAGAAAACGAGGTTGTACCATATTAATTTCACCTCAATCTATCAAAACTCTTTCTCGTAAGTAAATAAGCATCGTTATTATTGAAGATTGTAAACGATTCATTCATCCATGGTATTTGCTGTTCCCTGGAAAATTGAAACGCTTTATATTGCAAGCCCCTTAGTATTTCTACCCAATATCTCACTATTTGAGCAACATAAAGAATTCGATACTTTTTAATAGCTTCAGTCATTCCGGTTCTGAAACTTGATTTTGTGAGATCATCAATCACCTCACCTGTTTCTGATAAATGATAAACCATTCCAAGGTCTTTCATACATTCTCCAAAAAGGTTGGCATTAAACTGAATTGAAATTTTCTTTTTAGGTGATACTCTTTTTTCATATAGCGCACAATCCACTTTTTCAAACCAGTTTTTAATTGGATCTGATGGATTCCCATCCTCTGTCAATAAATTTATGTTTGAGTATCTGTCACCTTTAGCGAAATTGCTCAATATATTAAGAATTGACTGATGTATTGGATCCGATAAATCTTGGGTATAACTTAATTTTAGATTATGCTTCGAAACTACTGAAAACGACTTTTGATATATTTTCATCAGATCATGTCCAAAAGAACGAATAGTTTTATCAGTAGGGAACTTTCCATTATTTTCAATGTAATAATCTAATAACAAGCAAAGCTTTCCGATACGTTCCAGGCCAATGGACAATGAGTTAAATGCTTCAAAATACTTACCTCTTGATGCATAATTTGCCTTACCAATTGCAGTTACTCCAGATTCTAACAGATCTGAGGTGAAATTCGCTTCGGTTACTAATGCTTTATAACTGGATGTCATTTCTTATTCAATTGTTCTGTCAATTCTGTTTTATTCTTGTCCGCATTTTACAACTGACCTCCAACACCTTTGAATTTCTCAACAAAAGCCGAAATCTTATTGAATACACTTTGTTTTTTTGTCAAATAGTTTGGATTTAAAGGACTCATTTTAGGTAATAAGGCGTTTAGTTCAGTTCCATTTTCACTTGCGAATTCACGTCTTAAAGCAGTGGCAATATAGCGCTTTGCTGCATCTTCATTTAAGTTCTCGTCAATTATCAATTCTGTCGCTTCTGATTTCTGCTTGGCTTGTGCATATTGGAAGAATGAATCTAAAACATTCGCTTTATCCTGAATGGTGTCAAGATCGGTTTCATTGATAAAATCTACAACTAAGCTTTCTTTAGCTCTATTTCCAATACTTGCACGAATAACTCTTCTGATTTCTTCAATTAAGCTGGCTTTGTCCTTGGACTTTTTATTGTGTTCGAAGATTAACTCAAGAATATAATCTAGGTTTATTTCCTGTGATTTCAATAAGTCGATTTCAAATACGACATCATCCCAATCAATTTTGGACTCCTCAGCTTCTTTACCTGATTTTTCTTTACGCAACCAGTCACGGATATCATTGTATGTTGAACGATAGTCTTGAACGATTCGTTCAGGCAAGACTTTAATTGCTTGTATTTCTGCAATATCCTCATCTGTTAGAAAATGAGTTGCTTTAAATTCTTCAATGGCTACTGAATCAGCCAAATCAATGTTTTGAATTGCCTTTAGGTTTGTAAACTCATCGTAATTCTGCAATATGTTTTCAACACGCAGGTACTCTCCAAATAACTTTGTGAAGTCTTTTTTATCCTTTTCAGTTATTATTTCATCTGGATCTGGAAAGCGTTCGTTTAGCTCCTTGACAATTTCTATATAACCACGACGAGCTTCACCAGTTGAATTATCAGCAAATCCTTCCAAGTATTCTTTGAAGCTTTTTTCAAGAACAACATTTTTAGTGTTTTTATCTCCAAATAAGGTGATTGCATCAACAGTTGCTTGCTCTAAATCTCTGAAAGTGATAATATTCCCAAAGGTTTTGGTAGCATCATAAATACGATTGGTGCGAGAAAAGGCTTGCATTAATCCATGATAACGCAGGTTTTTGTCTACAAATAATGTGTTAAGTGTGGGCGCATCAAACCCTGTTAGGAACATGCCCACAACAATTATTAAATCAATTTCTTTGCTTTTAACTCGTTTCGCAAGGTCACGGTAGTAATTTTGAAACTCATTGCTTTCAACTCCAAAACTAGTTCTAAACATGCTGTTATAATCATTGATAGCATTGGTCAAGAACTCTTTTGCGCTGCTATCCATTGCCGATGGTTCGAATGTTTCATCTACTATTTCACCAATAGCATTTTGTTCTTCATTTGCTGCATAAGAGAATATAGTAGCAATTTTAAGAGGTTTATCACTGTCTTTTTGCAAGCGACTTAACTCTTCGTAATAGCATTTAGCAGCATCAACACTACTCACGGCGAACATGGCGTTGAATCCCTTGTTACTTCCTTGATTCCTGTGTGTTTTTATTCTAAAATTTTGTAAGATGTATTGCGAAACTTCTTTTATTCTGGCAGGATGTAGAAATGCTTTTTTGTTTTCTGCAGCACTTAATTTCATTTCATCGATTTCGGTTTCAATACTTTTAAATTGAGGACGAACATCATTGTAATCCACTTTAAACTTGAGCACCTTTTCATCTCTGATTGCATCTGTGATTACATAGGAATGTAATTCACGACCAAAAACACTAGCTGTTGTTTCTGCCCCTAAAGCATTGACCGGGAAGATTGGTGTTCCTGTAAATCCAAACTGATAGAATTTTTTAAACTTCTTGTTCAAGTTCTTTTGCGCTTCGCCAAATTGAGAGCGGTGTGCTTCATCAAAAATGAATACTACTTGTTTTTGATAAATTGGCAAATCTCCCTCACTTTTCATCAGGTTATTCAGTTTCTGAATAGTCGTGACAATGATCTTGTTGTCATCTTTTTCGATATTGCGTTTTAAACCTGTGGTACTTTCAGAACCATTTACACTATCCGGAGAGAAACGCTGGTATTCTTTCATGGTTTGAAAATCCAAATCTTTCCGATCGACTACAAAGAATACTTTATCAATAAAATCTAATTGAGTTGCTAAACGAGCGGCTTTAAAACTGGTTAATGTTTTTCCTGAACCTGTCGTATGCCATATATATCCACCACTTTCAACATCTGACCATTTTTTAGCGTTATATGAACTATTGATTTTCCATAGGATTCTCTCTGTAGCTGCAATTTGATATGGACGCATGATTAGAAGTGTATCGCTTGTATCAAAAACGGAATACTTTAACAATACTTCTAAAAGCGTTTGTTTTTGAAAAAAAGTAGCAGTAAAATCTTTCAGGTCTTTGATTAGAGTATTATCTGCCCTTGCCCAGTTCATTGTAAAATCAAAGCTGTTCTTATTTCGCTCAACAGTGTTTGCAAAATACCTGCTATCAGTTCCGTTTGAGATAACAAAAATTTGTAGGTACTTAAATAGAGAGTTTGTACTATTAAAGCTTTCTTTTGAATAACGATGGACCTGATTGAACGCTTCTCGAATGGCAACGCCTCGCTTCTTCAATTCTACTTGAACCAATGGTAAGCCGTTGACTAAAATTGTTACATCGTAACGATTGGCATGCGTGCCTATTTGTTCAAATTGAGAAATAACCTGTACTTTATTACGCGCAATATTCTTTTTGTCAACCAAATAGATATTTTGAATATGACCATCATCAAAAACAAAATCGTAGATATAGTTTTCGTGAAGTTTTCTTGTTTTTTCTACCAAATTATCACTTGGTTTATCCAAATATTCTTCCACATAGCGAGCCCATTCATTATCTGTGAACTCCATGTTATTCAATAGTTGAAGCTGTATCCTAGCATTAGCTAGCATAGTCTCAATCGTGTTTAGATTGTCAGGATATTCATACCCTTGATTGATTAAGTCTTGTAAAAATTCCTTTTCAAGCGCTGATTCTGTTTGGTAAACTGCAGGGGCTTCATTCCATGCTGAAATTTTGGTGTATTGATCAAGAACAATAAAATTGTTCGATTCGGCTATGGTTTTGTAATGTTTCATTTTGTTAAATAAGTGATGAGAATTTATAATGATTCTCCAAATAATTTACTATTTCGATTAGCTTATCTCTATCGTTTTCCTGTACCTCTCCAATTTCATCACCGGCATGTGCCGAGTGGCTAGAAAGGTTTAAAATGCGATTTGCAAATGGGTCTGGTTCACCATTTACGATTGGCAATAATTCTTCCCAATTAGAATAGCCCAAAAAAGTAGCAGTTTTCTCTAGTACATTTCTAATGAAATTAAAATGATATTTTTTTATTAGACTAGGATTGTCTTTAGCTGTTTGAATTTCTCTAAGGAGTTGTAAATGATACGCAAAAGGTGTTTTCCTACCAAGTGAATAAAGGCTGAAAGTGCCATCTTCCAATTTAACAAAACGATACCTTAAAGAATTGTCTGAGTTGTAAATCCATCTTTCTATTCCAGTATTTTGTTCGCCTTTTATATATAATGGATTTGGGATATTATTGTTAAGCTCATTCGAAATAACATTATAAAATAAGGGATTATGAGTGGTTATTATAAACTTCAAATCTGATGCACTTGTTTTAACTAAATATGCTATATCTACTGCCAATTCAATTAAGTGATTATCATCTAATGAACTTACCGGATCGTCTATGAAAACATATTGAAGTTCATCAAAAGTGGCCTCTTCACGCTGACCAATTGGATCTTTTAAGATGGTAACAACTTCCTTTATTAAGGCGAAAAAAACACTCCACACAAAACTACTCTCCTCAGCTTTTGAAATTTTAATTGCAGCAAGTTCTGTGTCCTCATAAACCTGATCCCCTGAGTTAAATGTAAAACTAACTTCAGGGTAAGTTTTCATATTAACTTGTCTATTACCGCTATTTACAACTATGTTTTTTTCAACAAAATTTGGTAATAGCTTTTGATCGGTATACCTCTGAAAGAGATCAATAATATTTTGATCTTGACCACGATCTCTAAGGATCCAATCAGTAAATTCATTTTTATGAATTTTTAAATTAGGTTCATCATCCGTATTAACCCAGTAAAACAAGTCTTCGGTAAACGCATTGTAATACATTATTTTGATTTTCTCATCTACTTCTTCCTCGGTTTCTGGATTTTCAGAGGACATCGAATCTATAAATACACGAGATAAACGTGTTTTACCGGTACCATTAAATGCATAAATCAACTGTACCTTTTTATTAGCATCCTTCAGTTTTTCTGCTATTTCAGTTAATGATTGTCCCATTTAATACTTGTTTAATATTCTTTTGGAAACGATAGAAGCAAATCTCTGTAATACTCATACTGCTTTTTTCGCAATTCTATTTCTTTGGGTAGACCTTCACTTATAGAAGCGGTTAGTGTATCGAACTTATCAAGGATTGTGACAATTCGGTTTTGTTCTTCTTCTGTTGGGACAGGAATTAAAGCCTTTTCTAATCCTCTAGAATTTATGGCTGAAATTTTTCCTGATGAAATATGCTTTTTAATTTGATTGTGGAATTGCTTAGTTCGAGTGAAATAAGCAACATATTTTGGATTTAAAACAGTTCGGTAGGAAAAACAAGCATCATGGATAACAACACCTTCCTCACCCATCCATGCTGTACCTTTTCCGATATCTTCAACTGTTTCACCCGCTGCAACAATTACAACATCGCCCTTTGTAGCAACCCTAAGGCTCTTATCTTTGACCAGCTTTTCACTGACAAATGAAATAGTCTCTGAAGCCCAAGGACCATAATGGGTATACATTTCCCCATAATGAATGGTAGGTACACCTTCAGAGATTAAATCTGTTTTGACAAATCTTTTACCTCTTTGAAATACACCAATTTTTTCATCACCTAATGGTAAGTATTGGACTTCATCCTCATCGAAACAAAACAATTGCTCACGGTAATGCTCATACTGATTTTTTCGGCCTGTAAGCTCTGCTGTAAGCTCTGCTGTAAGTTCGGTGAAGGAATCCAGAATGGCAACTATTTTTTGTTGAATTTCGAGGGAAGGGATGGGGATTTTAAATTTGTCAGTGTCAGGAATAGAAATTTGAGGCATTTGCATTCTTCCTGCAATATTCTGAAAAAAAGGTTCTTGAATTTTTAGATAATAATAAACGAATTTGATGTCTAAATCAGCATTATCGGAGTGGTAAGACCACATCTCATTTTTATGCGTAAATGGTTTGTCGTAGTATTCAAACTCAATGACACCTCTTGATTTTACAATAATTGACGGTTTTCGGTTGACATCCTTACTTGGAATATCTTCATAATCAACGAAGGCAACTGTTTTACCGCCAGCAAATATCTTTAATGGTGCACCATTTTTATGCAATTCTTTCATTTGACCTGCAGTGATGTTAGTTCCTTTCGTTCTTACGAGAGAATCTTTAAGTGTTTTCCATTCGACTTCAACACCTTCCAACAATTTATCTAAGTACGTCATGATTTCTTGCCTTTGGTTTTATTGCTAGCTTCTCCTTTCTTGGCTTTCTTCTCCAGGTTACCAATTACGTTTAGGTACTCTTTTTCAACGGAGCTTAAGGTTTTGGCTTTGTATTTCTTGTATTCCTGAACAGCTTTGTCATGCGCCTGGTTGTGTGAGATTTTACCAGCACCTTCCAGGACTTTTCTGCCTGTAGAAGATAAGATGTTGTCAAGTTCTCTGATGTAATCTGCCATGCGCATTTCTCGTTCTTCAATAGCATTCAATTCAGCCAAATCAAAATAAGCAGCTACTAAGTTGTTGAGTACTTTTAGTTCTTTTTCATCCAAGTAATTTTTAGCAATCATAGCCTCGGCTTGTGTAGGTTGCTCTCCTTTAAAATTGGTAAGCCCCGCAAAAGGTTTGTCGCTATCTACTCGCAAATAAATTACTTCGCTAGCTGTTTTTCCATGGGCTGCATAGTGCAATTTGTTTTGAACAATTTTAAAGAATTTGATGCTTTCGTCACTTTTTGGGTCGTAATCGGTTGCCATTGCATACAATTCCAATACTTGCCTGTACATCACCTTTTCACTTGAACGGATATCGCGGATACGGTCTAATAGTTCTTTCCAGTATGAACCACCACCCAGATTTTTCAATCTATCATCATCCATGGTGAAGCCTTTGACAATATACTCTTTTAGGCGTTGGGTGGCCCATTGACGAAAGCGAGTGGCTATTTTGGAATTGATTCTGTAGCCTAAGGCTATAATCATATCCAAATTATAATACTCCAAATCACGAGTGACTTCCCTGCTACCTTCTTTTTGAACTGTTCGGATTTTCCGAACAGTTGCTTCTGGGTTTAATTCTTCGTCTGAGAAAATGTTTTTAATATGCTCACTTACTGTTGATTTTGCCGTTTGATAGAGTTCTACCAATTGTTTTTGTGTGAGCCAGACAGTTTCATTTTCAAGTTGGACATTGATTTTGGTCAGTCCATCGTCTGTTGTGTACAATATTATTTCGCTCATGCTTCAATTTCTTTAATGATGGTATCAATATCGGCGCGTAGTTTATTTATTTTCTCAACAGTTTGGGAAATCTCTTGGTTGAGTTGCGTGATGTCCACCAGTTCACGGTTGTCTTTTGCTTCTACATACGAACTTACTGAAAGATTGTAATCGTTTTCAGCAATAATTTTGTTATCCACCGATTTAGCAACATGGGCAACATCTTCTTTTCTGTCGAAAATCTCCATGATTTTGTCTATGTGATCATCGGTAAGCAAATTGTTGTTGGTCACTTTTTTGAAGAAGTTTTCTCCGCTGGCATCAATGAATTGCGTTTTGTTTTCCTTTTTGTTTTTGGAAAGCACTAACAGCGTTACGGCGATAGATGTGCCATAGAATAGGTTGGGAGCAACTGAAATCACTGATTCTACAAAGTTATTGTCTACTAAGTATTTTCTGATCTTCTGCTCCGCGCCACTTCTGTAAAAGATACCCGGAAAACAAACGATAGCTGCTCTTCCTTTACTGGATAGATAACTTAGGGCGTGTAGTACAAACGCAAAATCAGCTTTTGATTTTGGAGCCAAAACACCTGCTGGAGCAAAGCGGTCATCGTTAATCAATGTTGGGTCATCGCTTCCAATCCAATTAATGGAATATGGTGGATTAGAAACTATCGCATCAAATGGCTTTTCATCTCCTAATTGTGGATCGCGAAGCGTATCACCAAGTGCTATATGAAATTTATCGTAATTCACATTGTGCAAAAACATATTCATACGAGCCAGGTTATAAGTCGTATGATTAATTTCTTGCCCAAAGAAACCTTCTTCGATAATATGACTATCAAAGTGTTTTTTAGCTTGTAACAACAAAGACCCAGAACCAGTAGCAGGATCGTAAATTTTATTTACGGTTGTCTGTCCATGCAATGCCAATTGAGCAATCAATTTAGAAACATGTTCGGGAGTAAAAAACTCACCACCAGACTTACCTGCATTTGCAGCATAATTGGAAATTAGAAATTCATATGCAACACCAAACATATCAATATCGCTATCCTCAAAATTTCCAAAATTCAATTCTTCTATACCTTTTAGGACAGCAGCTAAACGACTATTTTTATTTTCAACAGTGTTACCAAGTCGTGAACTAGTGGTATCGAAATCCGCAAACAATCCTTTTATGTCTTCTTCAGATGGATAACCATATGCAGAGCTTTCAATTGCATTAAAAATGGCTTTTAAATCTGTGTTAAGATTAGGATTTGAATTGGCATTTTTTGCGACGTTTACAAAAAGTTGACTAGGATAGATGAAATACCCTTTTGTTTTTATTGCATCGTCTTTTATTTCAGGAGTAATAACATTATCAGACAATTCTGCATAATTCACGCTATCATCTCCACCCTCGATATAGTTAGAGAAGTTCTCACTGATAAAACGATAGAAAAGTGCCCCTAAAACAAAATGTTTGAAATCCCATCCGTCCACAGAACCACGAACCTCATTGGCGATTTTCCAAATTTTGTTTTTTATTTCTTCTTTTTGTGCTAAGCTTGTCATTTTTTATCTTTTAATAATTCTTTTGGTTTTACATTCAGAATCTCTGCAATTCTGTACAGTACCTCCAAACTTGGTTGCGTTCTGTTTGAAGCATACCCGTTTACAATGTTGTAACTTTTACCTAATTGCTCGGCAAGCCACACCTGCTTAATACCTTTTTCTTCGAGAACTTCTTTAATCCGATTCATAAAGTTATTTTGGAAGCCGTGAATATAGATATTACAAACAGAAAACACACTAAAAAACGGTGATCTCAATATGATTTTTTATTGAGACCTTATCGTCGTTTGTCTTCTGTCCCCTCAACAAATGAAACAAGATTAAACATACTCCTCAACCTCGATCTCACCCTAATCCCATAAATATCCTCCAATTCATCTGCATTTAAGTTGGTAGTGGCATGTGTAACAATTCCTAGATTCACGAATAGATCATACCTATGGAGAAGAATTTCACCAATCGTGTTGCATTCATTTCCGAAGTGCTTAACGTTTTGTTCAACGCCAAGATCATCCAAACAAATTGGTTTTTCTCTTTTTCCATAGTTGAGAATAATTTCATAACCTTCTTTGTGGAATTCTGCTGCGATCTTCCGGGTATTTTTCACTTGGTACTTTTGAAACGGAAACATGAATTCCGGAAGTAAGGACATAAATGAAGTTTTACCGCAACCGACCGGACCAGTTAAGAGAATTCCTTTTTAAGATCTAGACTGTGTTTTTCGCATTGTTCTTCAGAAGAAATAGCATAGGATAGTAATTTGTGAAGGATGTCCCGATCTTCTCCGTTCAGCGAGAAGGAGGATCCGTATTTTTGTCTACCCAAATGATTCATGTAACGCACACAGGTCATGAAATCAAACATGCTTTAAAGCCTTTGTGGCATTGGGTTTTGATGTCTGAAACGACCTCCGGAATTAATACCGGGATTGTTGACGGAAAATAGGATCCAAAAGGCACCTTGTATTTTAAATCTGTACCAAAAAATGAAAAAATGGTACACGATAATCTTGAATCGTTGTCATTACCCAAAGCCAAGGTACTATATAGATGCATAATATATTTATCATTTAATGTAAAATAGTGTATATTTGAATAATATAATATGCAAATATGTTTAAGGATAACATCAGGATAAAGGACGTTAAATCTGAAATTGGTCAGTTGGTGAAGTCGTATCGAAAACGTGAAAGGCTTTCTCAGCAGGAACTTGCGGAACAACTAGATTTGTCGCGTATCACGATTCAGAATTTGGAATTGGGAAAGAACTTCACGATCGATACCTTTCTGAAAGTGTTGCAACATTTTGAATTATTGGGTGAATTCAATGCGTTTATGAAAGGAAAACGAAGTGACAACGAAACTATTGAATCCTTATACTAGTACTGATGGCCAAGAATGATATAATAGCTGTTTATTGTTTCGATCAGGAGATCGGGCGTATTGGATTGGATGAGGATCTACACCGGTCGTCCTTTCAATACAATCCGGAGTTTCTGCAAAGTAACCAGTACCTAAACCTGTTTCCCCCAACCGGGATTTTAAAACGAGTTTCTCAGGTACAACTATTCGACCAATACAATTCGGAAACTTTTCGGGGTTTACCACCTATGATCGCTGATTCATTGCCTGATGTTTTTGGAAATATCATCTTTCAAAAATGGATGGAAGCGAGTGATAAACAGTTTAATCAAATTTCAGTGATTGAGCAATTGGCCTATGTAGCTAATCGTGGAATGGGAGCATTGGAATATCGTCCGAGTAAAGAACTGCCAAAAACAGCAACAATTGATCTGACCGAGATCATAGATGTTTTGAAAGTGGTGCTTGAAACGAAACAGGACCAACACCAAGGATCTTTAAATCATGAGGCCTTATTGAACATTTTTAAGATAGGAACCTCCGCCGGTGGTGCAAGGCCTAAAATTTTGATCTCAGAACATAAGGAAACGGGTGAAATTGTTCCAGGGGATTTGAATCATTCGGCGGATTATGATCACTATTTGATCAAACTTCACTTGGATGACGATTTGGGGTACAGTAGAGAAGTAATCGAATACTGCTATTATCAAACGGCAACGCACCTTGGAATTACCATGATGCCTTCTAAGTTGATCGATCATAAACACTTTGCTACGCTTCGGTTCGATCGTCAAGACGGTAAAAAGAAGCATGTACTTACGGCTACCGGTTTGACAGGATGGGATTTTCAAAGTCCAAAGGATTCGAGTTATGAGAATCTGTTTGAACTGGCCTTGTTTTTAAAAGTGCCTCATCGGGAAATGGAAGAATTGTTCAGACGAATGGTGTTTAATGTGGTGTTTTGCAACTCGGATGATCACCTGAAAAATCACTCCTTTATCTATAATGAATTGGAGGACAGATGGAATCTATCTCCTGCTTACGATGTCACTTACTCGCTGAATCCGTTGATGAATTACAAAAGGACGATCAGAGCTTTGTCGATCAATAGTAAACGTGTGGAGATATCGTTAACAGATCTGCTGACCTTAGCAGATACTTACACGGTTAAAAACGCAAAAAACGTGGTGAAGGAGGTCCAGAATGCAATCGTTTTTTGGACTGAGAAAGCAAACGAATTGGGATTGCCATCGAAGATCATAGAAAGTATTCAGAAAGATTTTGTGCGGTTGGTGTGAGTTATCTCGTTCTCTTTCCCCGACATACAATCCATAACTAATTAATTAGAAAACACATGATAACACGAATTTATGTTTCCAGTAAAATTCAGAAAGGCTATAAAAAGCTTGTATTGAATACTCTTCCTGAAAAATCAGACATGCTTGAGCATCAGAACTCCTGGAATGCCAATTATGTGGCAATGTTTGGAAAGAAATGTTGGATTCTGACGCATACAATAACAAGGTACACCGTCATTGTTCCGGATGTTAAAGCAAAAGATATAGATCGCTTTTTATCGCTGTTCCTAGAAAATATGATCAATCAGCTTATTAAAAGCCACATTGTCAATCCGGACAAAGTGAATGAGTTCATCGGTGAAGTTGAATTTTATCCAACGAATAATGATAAATCGTGCATTGCGTATAACAATCAGCGCCAACAGGATCTGAATTATTGGAAATACGAGTTTGATGCTTATGAAGAAATTCCCTTTTATAGAATCGGATCTGATTTTAACGAAATAGGATCAATTCTTCGAGATGGAAAGAGCGTTTATATAGATCCTGCTGAAGAGTTTTTAAATCTGATCAATTCAAGGTAAAAAAAGAGACTGAATAACGGATTTTGAGCATAAAAAAAGTCCCGATTCGTCGGGACTTTGCTTGTAACATTAGCGGCTGGACGGGACCGATATTGCAATGCTTTTCTAATTGGTATTCAGTATTTTACGATGTGATGTTTTTGCTTGTTCTCTCGTTTGTTCTCTTGAAAATTGGAGACAATTGCATCACTGTGAAAGAGCGTTTTCTTGTTTTCAAAGATAATAAACACATCAAATGAATGCAAATTGCATTGAAATTCAATGCTTGAATTGATAAACAAATCCAATTTTTGAATAATAACCTCGCACCTTACTTCTCCAACTGTATCTTGCTGTCATCCAGTTAGGTCCATTCATTTTAATTATGTTATCATTGGAATGATTAGGAATCCTTTTATTTCTTGAAGCTCCTTCGTCAAATTTTAGAAGTAATTCTGGATTTTCTAGTGGACATAATTCGTCTAAATCAAAAACTGTTCTGTCTTCTGGTGAATTGAACGTGTTCTTTTTTTCTGAGAGTAAATCACATAATTCACTCAAATGAATTTCATTAGTTATATGATCGAGATCATAGATATCTTTTTTAGCTAATCTATTTGAAGCACTAACTAGTTTGAAAAGCCCGATATCAATTTTGGAGATCATCCGAATATCTTCGATTGTTTCAATTTCTTGGGTGATTTTCATATTTTGAAGAATTTCGACCTTAATAATCTGGTCTCCCTCTTTAATGAAGCATCTTGCAAATATGAATTGATCATTTTCATCGCATGGATATTGAAATCCAGATAAATTGTCTCCAAATTGAGTTTCAAGTTCGACTCTTATTTTTTCGAATCCTTCTTTGCCAATAATTTGATCGGTGAAAAGATCTATATCATCAGATTTTCTGTGATGATAACGCAATGCAAGATTTGTTCCTCCACCTAATGAAAAGGAACGCAAACTTTCTAAAGATTGCAGCTTTTTTAATAAGATAATGAGTTCACTTACTACAGCTTGCATTAAACCTTAAAACGGTAAAATGGTTCAATGGAGTACTTATTAGAGACCATAAGGCACACCTTATTACTGATTCTCTCTTTCGTATTCTTTAATGTGCTAATGATTTCGTCTTTGGAATATAAGCTCTCAAGAGTTGAAATTTCCTTATCAAAGGATTCTTCCGTTGTTGAAAAAAGAGCCCTAGGAATGATAATGTCTTTATCTTTATCAAAAGATAAAGCATTTACATCCATATCCCAAAAGAGATGTTTAGGAAGAACTGACGATATGTTTCTACTTCTTTTCATTGGTACTTAAGTACACAGATGGTTTAAGCAAATATATAACCATTTATCGGAAAAACTCTATTTTTCTCAGTTTTTAACAATGTAATGACTTGTAAAATTCGATCACAAATCATTTACTTTACCATTGATAACGAGAACTAAGAGAGAATGTTACCGGATCATAACCAAAAGTTGGGGAGGAATTTCCAATAAATGTTGATTTTTGTCA
>DAISYB010000037.1:0-25119 GCA_036825545.1 Crocinitomicaceae bacterium
ATACAGAAAAACGCAAAGGGAATACGCGAAAACTTCTTAGTAAGCCTGAAATACTCCCATCCCTACTTCGAAGCAAAACAATTTATCAGAAAAGGAAACGATTCTATACGAGCAGCTCAACAAAAAGCAGATTTACCACAAATTATACGTTTCGACGAATTAAATCAAACCGATCGAAAACTGGCTATTGAACAAGCACAATCCAGATTGAGACGAAACAATCAAAACTTAATTGGCCAATCAGATTATGTAAAGGGTGTTAACCGTGACGTGGATCGCTACTGGGTAGAATTTCACCGAAAATTTGCATTAACCTATGCCATTCTGATCCTCTTCTTCGTGGGAGCACCGCTTGGAGCCATTGTGCGAAAAGGCGGTTTTGGGGCTCCCGTAGTAATCGCTTCCCTCCTGTTTATGGTTTATTTTGTCTTGATCAGTATAGGTGACAACTTGGTAAAATCTGAGGTGGTTACTCCATTTACAGGCATGTGGTTTGCTTCTTTGATTTTGACTCCGATTGCCTTTTTACTCATGTACGTGGCAGCAAATGATCTTCCTCTTTTTGACAAAGAAACCTGGTTATCACTCATTCGAAGAAGAAAAATATAAATGAAGGTTCTCCATATTTCAAACAAACCTGTGTACCCAGTCGTTGATGGAGGTTGTCTGGCAATGAGTGGTTTATTGGATTGCCTGAACTATCTAAAGTATGATATTCACCACTTTTGTATCTCCACTCAAAAACACCCCTTCATAGCCTCTGAATATCCAGAAAATATAACGATTCAAAACGTAGCAATCGACACGCGTTTACGCCCATTTCAAGCTTTAACAAATCTGATTAGTGGGAAATCTTACCATTTAGCCCGCTTTGAAAATGATGATTTTAAAAATTCCTTACTCGATAAGATTCAAAAGACATCTTTTGATCTGATTATTTTCGACAGTCTTTACAGTGCGGTTTTCATCAAGGAAATCCGTGCTTTCACTTCTGCAAAATGCATAATTCGCACACACAACATTGAATACAAGATTTGGGCAGACATTGCTAAAAACACTAAGAATCCGTTAAAAAAATGGTACTTAAAAACATTGTCGAAACAGTTATTCAAGGCCGAAAAAGACATTTTAAATTCAGCTGACGGATTGCTCACTATCACGGAAGATGATCGCTTTGGCTTTGAGTCGATAGGAATTAAAACACCCATGAAATCCATTTCCGTACCGCGAGAAACGGAACCATTTAAAACGGACTATTCTTCCAATTCCTTCTATTTCATTGGTAGTATGAATTGGGAACCTAATGTTGATGCATTGAGCTATTTACTACACGACATTTGGCCTGAAATAAAAAAGACACTCCCGAAAGCCCAATTATTTCTTATCGGTTCCTACATGGATCAATCGAAAATTACACCTCAAGACAATGTTATCATTAAAGGATTTATCGAAAACCTGAACGAAATCTATTTGAACGAAGGTATTCTACTCTGTCCAATTCGTTTAGGATCTGGTATCCGTATCAAGATACTGGAAGCCATGTCTAAAGGCGCTCCAGTGATAAGCTCCGGCAAAGGCATGGAAGGTATTCACTCCCCGGAAGATTGTTGTTTAATAGCGGATGATCCAGCTCATTTTATCCAACAAGCGATCGCACTTTCAACAAACAGTGATCAACGCAAACGACTAGGTGAAAATGCGCGACATTTCATACGTGAAAACTACTCTGTTAACACTATTGCAAGACAATTCGATGAATTCGCACGATCAATCTAAACCAAAACTGGCGATCATTTTATCGCGTTTCCCTTTTCCACTGGAAAAAGGTGATAAATTGCGTGCCTATTATCAGATCCGCGAATTATCCAAAACGTTTTCTATAACGCTCTATGCATTAACGGATGAATCGATCTCTGAAAATCAACGATCAGCCTTAGACAACTACTGCGAGGATATTCACGTTTTTCGCATGAAAAAATGGATGATTGCACTACAACTCTTCTTTACTTTATTTGGAGAACGGCCATTCCAAGTGGCTTATTTCTACGATCCTTTGATCAAACGGAAAATGAGAAGACTTTTGTCAGCGCAAGAACCCGATCACATCTTCTGTCAGTTGATAAGAGCTAGTGATTACGTAAAAGACTATCACCATTGCAGAAAAACACTTGATTACATGGATGCCTTATCAAAAGGGATTGACAGACGCATTGACAAAGTTCCATCAGCGCTTAAGTGGTTATTTCGTTCTGAAGCCAGAAGATTGCGCAATTATGAACAAAAAATCTTCACTTACTTTGAGAACCTGACGATCATAAGCGAACAGGACAGAGATTTGATACTGCATCCAAACAGAAAGGAAATACATTGTATCGCTAATGGCATTGACCGAACCTTTTTCGAGTTCCAATTGAAAGATCCCGATCATGAACTCGTTTTTATTGGTAATTTGAGTTATGCTCCAAATGTTGAAGCGGTTGAAGAAATTGACCGGATCATACGTCAATTACCTGGAATTCGTTGCTTTATCTCTGGAGCAACTCCTTCTGCTAAAGTTAAAAGAATCGTTGAGAACAATTCCCAATTGACGCTGAACGGCTGGACTGAAGATATTCGTGAAGCTTATACCCGTGGAAAGATCTTTTTCGCTCCAATGATGATTGGTACGGGAATGCAAAACAAGCTTTTAGAAGCAATGGCCTTAGGAATACCTTGTGTTACCACACCTCTTGCAGGTAACGCCGTTCAAGGAATCCATCAGGAAACGCTGCTAATGGGTAATACATCTGATGAATTAATATCTTGCATTAAATTGTTACTCGAAAGTCCAACTACAGCTGAAAAAATTGCTAGGAATGGAAGTCAATTCGTTAGTTCAAAGTTCAGTTGGGAAGGATCAGTTCAACAATTGGTACAACTATTTCTGGTAAAGTAGCCTAAAATCAATGGATTATTTTTTTAAATTATTTGCCCTTCACTTCCGACTTTTGTCTATATTAGCTTTGATTTCCTGATCAAGAAACGAAATGGCCACTAATCTTTCATCTGTTTTCCTAGAAACTATTGAGTTCCTTGCGAAGTCACCTTTTTTATCAGAAGGCGATCACCACGGTTTGGCTGAAGAAATTGTAAAACGCAGTGCTCAATTATTGAATATCGGACGTTGCAACATTTGGTTGATCAGTGAAGATGATGATCGAATGGAATGTATCCTTGCCTATTCCAAAGAAAATGATCGACTCTACAAGGAATCAGACCTTTTCAAAAAAGACTTTCCATCTTACTTTGAACATATCAGAAAGAACGATATTATCATTTCTAATGACGCTCAAAATGAGGAATTCAACAAAGAATTACTTCACACCTATCTAATTCCTGTTGGAATTTGTTCAATGATGGAGGTTCCAATCATATCAGGCGGAAAATTGAAGGGAATCATTTGTTTTGAACAACTTAGAACGACACGAATCTGGACAAATGACGAGCAGAACTTTGCTATTGCCTTAACACAGCTTTACACTCTTTCTCTGGAAACCGCTGAAAAGAATCATTACCGTAAAGAACTCGAAAAACTACTGAAGGAGAAAACAGTTCTCATTTCCGAGATCAATCACCGAGTAAAGAACAACTTGGCTATTATCAATGCTTTGATTAGAGGCGAATCGAATAAAGTTCTTGATCTCTATCACAAGAACCTATTTGATAATATTCTGTCCAAAACCTATTCGTTGGCAGCCTTGCAAGATGCCATGTATCAAACTCAAAACTACAAAGAGGTCAATTTTGCCGTTTTTCTCCCTGAAATGATAAGCGATTTTCATAAGTCTTTCGGCTATGACATTCATGTTGAGTTTTTCTATGAAAAACCGGAAAAATTAATGATTGATGTAAACAAGGTGATTCCACTCGCACTAATTGTCAATGAAATTCTGACAAACACCTACAAATACGCTTTTCGTAAAGAACATACAAATGAACTTTTCACCAAACTATACAAAGAGCAAGGTGAAACTATCGTTTCAATAAAAGATAATGGTCCCGGGTTACCCGAGGAACACTTACGCAAAGGCACAGGTATGGAATTAATTCGCGATCTCGCAGAGCAAATTGATGGAAGGATTGAAATTGAACATTCTGACCTAGGCACTGAAATCCGTATTCTTTTTTGAATATACTTGAATCAACATGCCATTTAATAGACTAAATCATTCAATACTCGGAGAGATAAGACCTCGCTTCACGCTACAAATAGATTGTGAACCTGAAATTGCACTCGAACAAATCACAAGCTCTATTGAAAAAGACAAAACCGTTACGGGTGTTCGCTACAAACAAACCGTTTTTGTAAAAACACCGAGTTGGATGACTCATTACTGGTCACCTGAAATGACGGTTCGTATTGAACGCAGTGAGTTTTCCGGAGATGTTCTCGTTCATTGCCTTATTGGTCCGAGACAAGCCGTTTGGGCTATGTTTGCATTGATCTACGCTGCTATTTTGTTGGTCACCTGTTTTGGTGGAATGTTTGGAATTGTTCAGTATTACACATCCGGCTCCAGTCCTTGGATTTATGTCGTTCCGATTGGAATTCTACTCCTCTCTTCTGTTTTTATTACTTCAAAATTCGGACAGCACAAAGGACGTGATCAAATGTTGCATTTGGTCAGTTTTGTTTACCATAGTTTAAGTGAAATAGCCACGCCAAATAGAGTTCATTAAATACACTTTTTACCCTTTCATCAAATTATTCGAATGCAAATCAGGTAAAATGCGCTTTTTCAATAACAACGGTCGATAATATTCTTTGGAATTATCGAAGATCAACGGCTGTTTCAATTTTGGATCAGGTGTAAAAATATTCTTGTAATCAATTTCAGTCAAAACCATTTTTCCATATTCTGTTACCAATTGAAAAGACGAAATGATCTTCTTTCAGTTTATGTAAAAATTCATTAACCAACTACAATTGAGTCTTTTACTATATTTTGCGTTGAAGAAAAATAAAAATTGTACCTCCGGCAAAATACATCAATACATCAAGAGAATCACTCGTATAAGGATGTACATGTCGCATATATTTCGGCAGGTAATACTCGAAATAAATGGACACCAGAAACACTTGTAGCATTATTGTCCAAAAAGGGATAGTCAATTTTTCATCCTTTCTTATGTACCTCAGTATGATCAAAGCAAACAAAGCCATAGCTGGAACAAACAAAAGATCCGTGAAATGAAATCTGAAAAAATCGGGTAAAGAAACAACCGTTCTCAACCATCGGATCAGGAAATAAATCGCCATAATCCCTATGAAACAAATGATTGGTTTCTTATTACCCATTCGGAGAAGCAGCCAAATAAGCAAAAAATGAAGCAATGGCGACAAATGCTACTGAAACACCATAAACAATTTGATACAATACACGCAATAAAAAATAGGGCGAGTTTTTCCAACGTTCAATGAAGCGATCCAGAGAAGTTGGCGGTGTATTTTTGCGAATTTCTTCCCGTTTTAATTCACGTTCAAGCTCAATCTGACGTGGGGAAATCGAGTTACCGCATTGCACACAAAAATCCTCATCCCTGTTCCATGTACCACACTTTGTGCATTTTCTTTCAACTGCCATTTAACATGCATTAATCCCTGTTCAAATTTACAAATTGTAGGCAATCTATTCATTCATTTCAAGGACTCAATAAATCAATGGGTCAGATAGCGGTTCAAAAGCGGAAATATCCGTAATTTTGCAGCTCATTGAGGTAAATCGTATGTCAAACAAGCTGAATACAATTGAAGAAGCGATCGAAGAGATCAAAAGAGGGAAAGTGATTATCGTTGTAGATGATGAAGATCGTGAGAATGAAGGTGATTTTTTGACCGCTGCGCGCAATGTTACACCTGAGATCATCAATTTCATGGCAACACATGGACGTGGATTAATTTGCGCGCCAATTGTAGAAGACCGCTGTGATGAATTAGGCTTGGATTTGATGGTGAAATCCAATTCTGCGGCCTACGAAACGCCATTTACGGTTTCAGTTGATTTGATTGGACACGGTTGCACTACAGGTATCTCGGCAAGTGACCGTGCTAAAACGATTCTTGCGCTGATCGACCCGGAAACCAAAGCTGAAGAACTTGGAAAACCAGGACATATTTTTCCACTGCGTGCTAAAAAAGGTGGTGTATTGCGAAGAGCAGGGCATACAGAAGCAGCCATTGATCTTTCAAGACTGGCTGGATTTGAACCAGCAGGTGTAATTGTAGAGATCTTGAATGAAGATGGTACAATGGCGCGCATGCCTCAATTGTTAGAGATCGCCAAAAAGTTTGATCTAAAGATTGTTTCTATCGAAGACTTGATCAAATACAGAATAAAGAATGAATCATTGATTGATCGCGTAGTTGATGTGAAAATGCCAACTAAATATGGTGATTTTGATTTGGTTGCTTTTCAAGAAAAAAATTCAGGCCAAGAGCACCTGGCATTGATCAAAGGAACTTGGGATAAAGACGAACCGGTCCTTGTGCGGGTACACTCATCGTGCATGACAGGGGATATTTTTGGTTCGTGCCGATGTGATTGTGGTCCACAGTTGCAAAAAGCAATGGAAATGATCGAAGCAGAAGGAAAAGGCGCAATCATTTACATGAATCAGGAAGGTCGTGGGATTGGAATGATCAACAAATTAAAGGCTTACAAATTACAAGAAGAAGGATTGGATACTTTGGAAGCCAACCTTAAATTAGGGTTTAAAGGTGACGAGAGAGATTATGGAATAGGCGCACAAATCATCCGCGAATTAGGAATCTCTAAAATGCGCTTGATGTCGAACAATCCAACTAAACAAACAGGCTTGGTTGGATACGGATTGGAAATCGTTGAAAATGTTCCATTGGAAATCGAAAGTAACGCCCATAACGAATTGTACTTGCGCACTAAACGTGACAAAATGGGGCACAGTTTGAAACTGAATAAATAAGATGCTTTCAGCAAAAGGAATATATAAATCGTATGGAAGCCTTCCCATTTTAAAAGGGATAGACCTCGAGATTGGTGAACGAGAAGTCGTATCGATAGTAGGTTCATCAGGTGCTGGAAAAACCACACTTTTACAGATCCTTGGTACATTGGACACACTTGACAAAGGGAAATTACAGATCAATGGGATCAATCCTTTTCAATTGTCATCCAACGAACTTTCGAAATTTCGCAACGAGCAAATAGGATTCATCTTTCAATTTCATCAACTCTTACCTGAGTTTACGGCATTGGAAAATGTATGCATGCCAGCAATGATCGGTGGAAAAGAGCTTGCAAACTCAAAAGAACGAGCTTTATATTTACTTGATCGTCTTGGTGTAAAAGAACGAGCTGAACATAAACCTTCTGAACTTTCAGGAGGCGAACAACAACGTGTGGCTGTTTGTCGCGCACTCATGAACCATCCAAAGATCATTTTTGCAGATGAACCATCAGGTAATTTGGACTCACAAAACTCTGAGTCATTGCACCGTTTGTTTTTTGAATTAAGGGACGAATTAGGATGCTCTTTTGTGATCGTTACGCACAACGAAAAATTAGCCAACATGGCCGATCGTAAACTCACCATGAGAGATGGCTTAATTGAGTCCATTTCATGATGCCGAAAGAGGAGTTGATCGACTTTCTAAATTTCAAAGCTGATCAATACGAAAATATTGATTTCCTGAGTACTGACCCAATTCAATTACCACATCGCTTTAATAAAAAAGAAGACATTGAGATTGTAGGATTATTGGTCTCTACTATTGCATGGGGAAACCGAAAATCCATCATAAAAAGTGGAGAGAATCTACTCCAAATCATGGAGAATGATCCACACCATTATGTAAAAAACTACAAACCTGAAAACTTAGAAAACAGTCAGTTTGTTCACCGTACATTCAATGTTCAGGATCTTGATTTTTTCTTGCGGGGATTACAACAGATATACAAAAACGGAGGACTAGAAAGTGCTTTTAGTCAGCACCCTCAAATTTCAGGTGTTAAAGGCCGGATTGTTCAATTCCGAGAAATCATGTTAAGCACTCCTCATGAAAGTCGATCTATGAAACACATTTCAGATCCAATCCGTAATTCTGCCGCAAAACGACTCAACATGTTCCTCCGTTGGATGGTTCGGAATGCAAATAGAGGTGTAGATTTTGGAATTTGGAAATCCATTTCACCAAGTGAGCTGTGCTTACCCCTGGATGTTCATACCAGTAATAATGCGCGCAAACTTGGATTATTATCCCGTAAACAAGACGATTGGCAAGCATTGGAAGAACTCATGATCTCGTTACGCGACTTCGACCCAATTGACCCGGTGAAGTATGATTTTGCCTTATTTGGTCTGGGAGCTTTCGAAAAGTTTTGAACAGCTTAAAAACAGCAATTTTCGACACCTTTTTTTACTTATTTTTGGGACATGAGATTTGTATATCCTGAATTCCTGTGGGCTTTTGCGGCTTTAGCTATTCCGGTTATTATTCATCTTTTTAATTTTCGACGTTACAAAACGTTGTATTTCTCAAGTTTACAGTTTTTAAAGTTCGTAGATCAACAAACAAGGTCAACGCAAAAACTGAAACATTACCTTGTTCTTGTACTTCGTTTGTTCTTCCTTTCAGCATTGATAATTGCTTTTGCGCAACCCTATATTCCGGCTGAAAACAACTCCGCAAAAGGAGGAAAAAGCGTTATTGCCATCTATATCGATAATTCATTTTCGATGACGGCCAAAGGAACGGAAGGTGAACTGATCTCTGAAGCTCGTGAATTCGCTCGAAAGATCATCCAAGACGCCAGCTTAGAAACGGGTTTTTTACTTCACACAAATTTGCTGAGTGGAATTGAGAAAAGAATTCTCACCAAACCCGAGGCGCTGGAGTACCTGGACAAAATTGAACCGGGCCCTATGGTAAGATCAATTGACAAGATCATTAACTGGCAACGGGAAGTTCTTCGAAATGAGCAAGAAAATGGTATTCCCCTTGCAGTCCGTCAACACCTTCTTCTTTCAGACTTTCAACGTCACTCAACCGGTGCTAGTGAATTCAAAGAAGACAAAGAGGGCTTCTATTACCCAATTCGCTTCTCACCTCAGGAGCGATCCAACTTATATGTTGATTCCGTATGGTTTTCTTCACCCGTAAGAAAAGTGGGAAGTAACAATGAATTGAATGTACGTTTGGTCAATGCCAGTGATCTCGACTTAAGTAATGTTGAACTTAAATTTAAAGTAGAAGGCATTACTCGTGACTTGTTTGTGGATGTTCCAAAAAATGACCACACAATTACAACGTTAAATTACACCGAAAAAAGCGCCGGATTGAAAACGGGAGTCTTAACCGTAAATGACCGTCAACTTTTCTGGGACGACGATTACTTTTTCTCTTATCAAGTTCAATCTTCTGCTGGTGTACTCGTGCTGAATGGAGTTAGCAGTTCACCAACTGTCAGTCAAATTCTGCGCTTAGAACCTTTTTATAAAGTCACCGAGATCAATGAAAACAGTTTCACAAGTGACATTCTTTCAGATAAAGAATTTTTGATCTTGAATGGATTGAATTCAATTTCAAGTGGATTTTCTGAACAGCTCGTGAAATTTGCTCAAAATGGAGGTTCAATTGGAATAATACCGGGTAAGGAAATCAACTTAAATGAATACAACCAATTGCTTTCCAAATTAGAACTGCCATTGCTTGGAAATATACATTCACAAGGAACGCGAATCAAAAAGATCCAATATGATGATCGTTTTTTCCATGGCATGTTCGACAAGAAAAAAGAAGAGATCAATCTAGCTGTACTGAACAAAGTTTATACAGTGCTACCACGTTCAGGATCGCGTTATTTTGAATTAATTCAGCTTCAAAGTGGACAACCTTTACTTTACAGAGCAAACAACCAGTTTAATGCTTTCGTTTTAGCCACATCACTTGACGAATCATTTGGAACGCTTACTTCTGAATCACTTTACCCGGCTATTTTGCTTCGTATGGCAGAATTGAGTCAGCGACCTACCCCACTTTCTGTTGTTTTAGGAAGTGAGGCGAGCTTTCCTTTATACAATAAGTCTGGTGGAGAACGCCCGGTTCTTCTAAAAAATGAAAAAACGGAGTTCATGCCACGAATCGAAAGAAGAGGTATCACTTATTCGATTGTATTAAGTGGAATAGAAGCCATCGAGAATTTACGTTCCGGGAATTATACAATCATGGATGAAAATCAAAAAACTGGTGTACTTTCCTTGAACTACAATCGTACTGAATCGTCAGTAGATTGTTTCGAAACTGATGAATTAAAGGAACTAATGCTACAAGCCGGAATGATGAACATTTCAACTTCGGAGATAGACAAAGGGCAAAGTCTGTCAAAAATTGACATTGACAAACCATTTGAGTATTGGCGACTTTTTGTCATTTTAGCACTGTTGTTTCTCATTGCTGAAATGCTTGTACTAAAACTTTGGAAATAATTTAATTGCAAATGAAGATCCTGATCAAAAAAGCAACTGTAATTGACCCAACATCTGACTATAATGGCAATGTTGTAGACCTATTGATCAACGAAGGCAAAATTGAATCCATCAGCATGGACATCCACGACAATGAAGCCCAATTGATCGAAGGAGAAAACCTTTATGTTTCTCAGGGTTGGGTAGATCTGAAAGCCCATTTTTGTGATCCGGGAGAGGAACACAAAGAGACGATCAGTACTGGTTTAGATGCCGCAGCATACGGAGGTTATACACATGTTGCCGTTCTACCTTCAACCCACCCTGTTGTGGACGGTAAAACAATGGTTGAATATTTTTTAAGAAAAGCAGAAGATCATGTAACAAGTATTCACCCGATCGGTGCGATCACACACAAAATGGAAGGAGAAAACTTGGCTGAAATGTACGATATGTACCAGTCAGGCGTTCGTCTTTTCAGTGACGACCTGGTTCCTGTCAACTCAGGAATCATGTACAGAGCACTCTTGTATGCAAAGAATTTCAATGGTAAAGTAATTGCGTTTTCCAGAGATCAATCGATCGCAGGAAAAGGGATGGTAAATGAAGGCGAAGCATCAACGCGAACCGGACTCAAAGCGGATCCTACAATTGCAGAAATTATTCAGGTTGAACGTAATTTGCGTTTACTGGAATATACCGGCGGCAGTTTACATTTAACGGGAATCTCATGTGCCGAAAGTGTCAACTTGCTCAGAAAAGCAAAAGAAAAGGGACTTTCTGTTACCGGAGATGTACACGTGATGAACTTACTTTTCAATGAAACAGCAGTATTGGATTTTGACTCCAATTACAAGGTAATGCCGGCGCTTCGACGTGAAACGGACCGATTGGCTCTGTGGAAAGGATTGAAAGATGGAACAATTGATACTATCGTTTCTGATCATCGTCCTCACGATAAAGAAGAAAAAGACGTTGAATTCGACCATGCTTCTTTTGGTTGCATCCAACTTCAAACAGTTTTTGGATCTTTATTAAACTGTAAAGATGCAGATCTTCAAACAATCGTAAAAGCACTATCCGTTGAAGCTCGTCGGATCGCTGAAATAACTGAAAACCCTATTCAGCGAGGAAACAAAGCCGACTTGACCATTTTTGAAGTGGACAAAAAATGGATCCTTGAAGAAAGCGACCTAATCTCAGCAACTAAGAATACTCCCTTTATCGGTAAAGAACTTAATGGTCAAGCGGTAGCAGTAATCAACAATGGTAAAATGATCTCAAAGAACTAAGATGGCAAAGAAAGGATCATTTCTTAAAACCTTTCTCAAGGACAAACAGGTTGGCGCAATGTCACCCAGCTCTCGTTTCCTTGCAGATAAAATGATTGAAAACATCAACTTTACGGACGCAAAAATCCTCATTGAACTTGGCCCTGGCACAGGTGTTTTTACACATATTCTGCTAAAAAAAATGCGTCCGGATGCCAAATTGCTTGTTTTTGAATTAAATGATGAGTTTTTTAAGGAGCTCACAAAAAATATTCAGGATCCACGAGTTCAACTCATCCATGACTCAGCTGAAAAAGTGGAAGATTACCTGGAAAAGGCCGGGCTTGAACATGCCGATGTCATTGTTTCCTCTTTGCCATTAGCAATGTTTAGTAGCGAATTGAGAAAAAGCATCCTAAATGCATCAAAATCTGCACTTAAACAAGATGGAAAGTACATTCAATTTCAATATTCGTTACAATCCAAAAAGAAACTGGAAAAAACCTTCGAAAAGGTGAGTATACGCTTTACACCATTGAATTTTCCACCGGCATTTATTTATACCTGCACCAAAACAGGATGAACTTCCGTTATTTCGCGATCTATAAACCCTATGGGTTCCTAAGTCAGTTTAGTGGCGAGGAAAATGATCGCTTGTTGGGTGAATTATTTGATTTTCCTAAAGATGTCTATCCTGTTGGTCGTTTAGATAAGGATAGCGAAGGATTATTGATTCTCACGAATGACAATCGACTAAAGCACCGCTTATTGGATCCTGATTCAAATCACTCCAAAACGTACCATGTTCAGGTTGAAGGTGATCTTTCAACAAGAGCAATCACTGATTTAAGTGCAGGTATCCTTGAAATCAAACACAACGGAAAGGCTTACCGTGTCAAAAAGGCAGTGTGCAAAAAAATCAATCCACCAAGCATCGCGGAAAGAGTTCCACCTATCCGTTTTCGTGTTTCCATTCCAACCAGCTGGATAGAACTAACTTTAACAGAAGGCAAAAACCGACAAGTCAGGAAGATGACCGCAGCCGCAGGCTACCCTACTTTGCGCTTAATCCGCATTGCTATTGGATTGTATCAACCTCGATTAAAAATTGGGGAAGTTCGCGAATTGAATAACGAAGAAGTCAATTTACTTTTGGAATAACTAAAGTTCGATTTAATTCCCCATTCTCTTACCTCACTTAATCAATGCTACATTTTAGTCATTCAATATCCCATTAGAATCAATCTCCACATAATTGTGGTATGATATTGGCTAAATTGCTTTTAAAGACCTGAGATATGAAAACAAAAATTGACATCCGAAAAGTACTTTCTGAAGGAAAGAAAGGTAAGATTAAAGCGAACAGTGGAATTGACAGTGGACTAAAAGGATTGGGAGTTAGAATTACACCTGGAAAATAAAACCAGTAAAAATTTAACCGATACGATCAGATAGTCTGAGTTCCATGTGATACAAATCAAATCCTTTGGACCAATAATCAGGTCTAGTGAACTTTGTTTTGAAACCATGTTTTTCATAAAAAGCAGCTGTAAATTGAGCTGTTCTAACTTCGACAACACCAATACCTCGTTCGGTTAAGAAATTCAATCTGTAATTGACCAATTCCTTTCCGATACCTTTACCTTGAAATGAAGGATGAACAATATCCCAACTCAAACGAGCTTCTTGTCGATGAATAAAATTCACCCCTCCACAACCGACTAATTCACCTTCACACTCAACAACCCAATATTCCTCCCTCTCATTTTCGAGATAATTAATGAAGTCGCTTATCTCACTTTGAGCGAAATACTGAGGTACGTTAAATTGAATTAGTTTTTCAAGCGATACCCTATCATCAATTTGATATTCTCTAATGGTGAATTTCAATACACTATAGATTACATGTCCATACCACCTTCTCCACCTCCACCGTTAGGTTTCTTACCTGACATTTCAAGCTTTCCAAATTTATACGTAAATGTCACGAAATAACGACGTGTTAACCATTTAAATTCAGCTTTTTGATTGATTCCAGGCTGGATCACTTCCATTTCAAATCCTTGTCTGTTGAACACATCTGAAACACGGAATCCCACGCTATATGTCCCATCCTTGAATTTTTTCTCCCCGGAAATATCCAATGCTCCTCGACGACGAGCCGTACCCTGAACAGTAACCCGCGGAGCAATGTAATTCCCATTGACTTGAATCGAAGCCGTTTTTTTCCAGAAATCAACCGTACCTGCATATTTGATATTCCAGTTAATACCTCGGTTGTTCCAATCATATCCCTCGGTGTCATCGACGAATTGAATGTAATTGGTATTGGCTGAAATGGTATTTCTCCACCATGTTGTAGGCTTTACAATGAGGATCCATTCTGTACCAACACTGTGACTTTTATTGATATTTGCCCATGTAACTAAAGAGGTATTATCCGGAAAATAATTCTTCACCCGCGTGATCATATCTGTAGTATAACGATAGAAAACACTGGCGGTCATTGTTACTTTCTTTTTCTCCAAAGCGTAGGTAAAATCATACGAATCGATGAATTCAGGCTGTAAGTATGGATTTCCGCTTTGCAGGTTGTATGGATCAGAGTAATTAGTAAATGGATTCAAATTGGAAGATCCAGCACGGTTAATTCTTCGGCTATAGCTTAAACTAAGCTCATTTTTTGGCTTCACTTCATAGCGTAAATGGACGGAAGGAAAGAAATTAAAATAATCATTAACGATTCGGTTGGATTCAGAAACCAAGTCAGGAATTTGGTAGGCTTTTTCAAATCGCACTCCACCTTGGTATTTAAACTTACCCAATTGTTGCCCAAAAATTCCATAAACACTGTAGATCTGCTCTGTGTATTTGTAGAGGAAATTCGCTAATGTATCTTGATAAAACGTTTGATTCAATGTGTCAAATGATTCAGAATACGTATCAACTCCCTGATTCCTAAGTATGGCCTTTAATCCCGTTTCTATTCGAGCATTGATTTTGGGATAGAGATAAGTGAAATCACTTTGGACTGTGGTCACATTGTTCTGCTCATTATTTTTTAAACGTTGACGCATGGTGTAATCTCCAATTTGACTACTGTCAGCATTTAATCGATATTGATCATAAAACCCTTCAATATATTCATTTCCTAATGATTGATTCGCATCCACAATAAGATCACCTCTTTCATTTTTAAGATCATACTTGTAATTCACATTAAAATCCAAATTCTGTTGATTGGTTGGATCATCTGAATTACGCTGCCAAAAATCCAATTCGTTTGCATCACCATCTAACATTCTATTGTACTGTTCACCGGTTCGGTCACGTCTTCCTAGATTTCCTGTTAAAGACACACCAAGCACATTTCGGCTTTTCAAATAAAAATCTGATCCAACTCGAAAGGTATTACCCAAACTTAAATCAGTTCCATAGCGCTGTTGATCAATTTGAAGTGTTGTGCCATCGAGAAAACTCTGTTCGATATGCGAATAGTGATTCCTGTACCCGGTCATGTAACGCCCTGAATACGAACCATAAGCATTCAATCTCGAATTTCTGTAACTCAAAGAAAAAGTACCATCCGCCACATTTCCATTTCGCAAATCCCCTGAACCTAAATTCGCGGAAACCATACCGTTAAAACCCCTTAGCTTATTCTTTTTCAAGACAATATTGATAATTCCGGAAGTTCCATCGGGATCGTATTTAGCAGATGGATTCGTAACGACCTCAATACGCTCAATCGAACCCGCTGGCAAAGCATCTAACAACGATTTACCATTTCCACCGGATAGAGAACTGGGACGTCCATCGATCAACACTGTAACAGTACCATCTCCCCGCAACATGATTCGACCATCCTGATCCACTTCAACAGATGGAATATTGTTCAGCACATCATTAGCTGTGCCACCACGTACAGAAAGATCTTCACCCACATTATAGACCTTCTTGTCTATTCCAGCTTTGAGCACATCCAGTTTTCCAACCACTTTCACTTCTTCGAAATTGATTGTGTTGTCCAATTCCAGCTTAATGGTTCCCAAGTTTAAAGACTTTACCGTCGTACTTAACTTGATATCATTAATCTCTTTAGTCGTATATCCGGAAAATGTAAATCGAGCATAATAAGTCCCCATTGGAACATTTTCCAATGTAAACTTTCCATCAATATCCGTAAAAGCTCCACTTACTACACTACTATCTTTCGCAGAGAATAAACGAAAAGACACATACTCCATTGGTTTGTCGGAAATTTTGTCAACCACTTTTCCACTCAAAATCCCATCAGCGGAAGGCTTGGGTTGGGCAATTCCTAAAAATGAAATCAAAGAAAAAAGGAGAATAAAATACTTCATTTGGTTTTGTAAGGTCACTAAAGTAGTGTGAAAACGAGGCTAAACCTGAGAATAATCGGACTTTAACAGTTTTTTAAAGTCTTAGATCAAACGGTAAGAATCCCTTAATTTATCCAAAAGATCGGAAAGCAACTCTGCCTCTTCGTTCGTTAAGTCAACCTTATTCAAGGAATTTAAGTTGAATTCATTGTCAATTTGGCTCAGCAGTTCTAATCCATTCTTCGTGATTTTAACGTAAACGACCCTTCTATCCTCATCACAACGCACACGTTCAATCAATTTCTTATCGATGAGTTTATCCATCAACCGCGTTGTATTGGGTGACTTCTCGACCATTCGCTCCTTAATCGTATTCACACTAATCGAATCCTTAGCTCCCCTTAAAATCCTTAATATATTGAATTGAGGCATTGTCAAATCAAACTTTGACATGAACGAATTTTGGGCATTACTCAAGCAATTGGATGTATAGCGAATGTTTACGATCACCTTTTGTTGTGGACTTTGAAAGTTAGCCTTAATGATTTCATCAATTTTCATTCTGCAAATATAATTACCAAGGTAATATATTCAAATATGTTCGATCAGATTAGTCCTGATTTGATGAATTTCAATAAAACTTATAACCATCTGACTGAAAAATGATTAAGCTCCGGCTTTTTACCATCGTATTGAATCGTAATAATATGCTCTCCTGGCAATAGGTCAATAAAATTACGATCAAACCGTAATCCTGGCTCTGTAGAATACACCCAAAAGTTCCGCAAGTAATCTTTCGTTTTCACTTTAATCACCAACTCTTTCTTTTCCTCATTAAGCGACTCGATGGAAAGAACAACAGACCTCCTATCTGCTTTTTCGTAAGCCTTGGGCAATTGTGAAAAGGTCCGAGTCAATTGTTCGCCTTTTTCATTTGTCCAATCAAATCGGATTACACAATTTTTACCAGCGAGATCTTTATCCACATTTGTCATACATAGTCTCGAATTTTCGACACCTCTCACCAATTGTCCAATGTTCGTTTTAAATAACTCTTTCCCATTCAAATCATAAACCGTGTAGAACATTTCACACATGAAGGTATCCGTTACGTCAGAACTCAAATAATAACTGTAAAGACCACCGGACTCCTGCTGAAGCACAGCCACATCGGTATAATCTTCCTTCATCCAGTATTGCAGTGCTTTCCAATTCCAATTGTTATCCATACTAGACCAAGTTGGAGCCGGCCAACAATCATTCAGCTGCCAGTACAAGGTTCCCATACAGCGTGGGCGATCCAAACGATGACCTGTTACAGCCATTCGTACTGCGGTCGCTTGTGTTAATTGCGAAAAATAGACAAACTCCTGAAAGTCGGCAGGTTTACCAAACAAATTCTTCGCATGTTTCAAAATCATCAAGTTTCCGACGTAACTTTTTTGGTGATGTTTCATGACCTCAGACTGTTCATCCCATTCCTCACGTGTAGAAAAAGTCAACAATGTCGAATATTCCGGAAAGCTTTGAAATCCATACTCAGCATTGAATCGCCCTATTTTCTTCGCAAAATCACTCATTGGATCCTTTCCATGCCATACACCCCAATAGTGCTGTGATCCATGATTATAAAACTCATCCTTTCCCCAATTACTCAAAGGAGACGTATGGACATAAGGTATGTTTGATAGTGAAGACACCACTCCCGGTAACAATTGTTTAAAAACACGGTCGTATGATTCTTCGACCTCTTTCGCATCTTTTCCATAAATATTATACCGTACCTGAAACCCCCAGTTTTTCCATGCCACATCCACCTCATTGTTTCCATTGAAGAGAACAACGCTTGGATGAGAAGCAATTCGAGGCACCTGATATTCGGCTTCTTCTTTCACATTTTGAATAAACTCGGGATCTCCCGGATACATTGCACAAGCGAACATGAAGTCCTGCCAAACCATAATCCCTAATTCATCACATGCATCAAAAAAAGCCTCATCCGGATAATAACCTCCACCCCAAACACGAACCATGTTGAAGTTGGACAAAACCATTTGCTCAACCATTTTACGCAAGTCCTCATCTTTCACCCTTGCCGGAAAAACATCTTGTGGAATATAATCCGCACCTTTACAAAAGATCGGTCGACCATTCACATGAATCTCATAACTTGTCCCCCATTTATCTGATTCTTGAATCAATTCACTCTTCTTTACCCCGAAACGTATCGTTTTTTCCTCTAGAACCAAACCATTGGCATCAACCAGTTGCCAGGTATCAGTATATAAATGTTGTTCACCTTGACCTCTTGGCCACCATAAAAGGGGATCGAATAGATCAACCTGAATTTCTTTTTCCTTTTCTCCTTTTGTGACAGTTTGTTCTCCAAAAAGCGCACTTTTCCATATCAAATCTTCGCGAGTAACTTGTTCCAGTCGTAAGGATAAACCGAGGACTGCTTTATCTTCCTGAATAGATGATACAAGCACATTTGTCCCGGCAATTCTCGTCTTATTATATGCAACAATCTTTGCCGGCTTCAACAAACCGATGGTGTTCATTCTCAATGCCCAATCCCATCCAAATTGATATTGTGGTTTACGTGTGTAAGGTGCGACTGCAATTTCATGCACATCATTCGGTGCCGGCAAGCGATATCCATTTTTCTTAAATGAATCTTTGTGATACAATACCGGTGGATAAAAAACCAACTTTACTTCATTCAATCCTAATTTTACATGATTTTTAATATTAAACTGATAGGGACGAAATGCGTTTTGAGCAAAACCGATCATTGAATCATTCACAAATACTTCTGAATACGTATCAATTCCCGGAAAATCCAACATTAGAAAATCCATGGCAATCATTTCTTCCGTCACATTCACTAGTGATACAAATTCCCACGAATGATCCTCTATCCACGTGAACAATTCTTCATTTTTTCCATAAAACGGATCAGGCAACTCCCCCTTGGCTATCAACACCTCCTGAACAGACCCATGACTTCCAACGGGAACAATTTCCTTTGAGATGGGGTGCTTAAACTCCCACGCTAATTGGGACTCCAATCGCTGTGCAAAACCATTTCCTACAACCATGGTCAAAATTACTACAACAGTTCCTCTACCAATTCCTGTCAAACCCTGCATCCACCATTTTCTCATCCTGAACAGTTCTTAAAGCATAATTAAATCCACTATAAACCGAAAAAGCACCGACATTCCCCTGTTTATCGATGGCTAAAAATCCGCATTGAAGGTTGGTTAAATCTTTGTGTTTAGAAATAATTCGTTTAACGGCTTCTTCACAGGCTTTCTGAGCCGAATAACCATGTCGCATCAATTCAACCACCGTATGACTTCCTGCAATGCGTATAATTGCCTCTCCTAATCCTGTTGCACAAGCTGCACCAACTTCATTATCCACAAACAAGCCGGCACCAATGATTGGGGAATCCCCCACTCGTCCATGCATTTTATAAGCCCATCCACTTGTCGTACATGCCCCACTCAAATTCCCCTTGTCATCCATGGCCAACAAACCAATTGTATCGTGATTCTCATGATTAATTTCCGGGCGTTTATACTGGTCCTTATTTTCTTTTCGCCATTTCTTCCACTCGGATTTTACTTCGGGAATTGGTGTTTTTATAGTCTTAAATCCATGGGTCAAAGCAAATTTTTTCGCTCCGGCTCCAACCAACATCACGTGTTGTGTGCGATCCATTATTGCTCGCGCAACACTAATTGGGTGCGCAATGCCTTCTAAAAAAGCCACCGATCCACAGCGGGACTCATGATCCATAATGCAAGCATCCAATGTGACATGCCCATCTCTATCCGGTATCCCTCCAATACCCACACTGCGATTCGATAGATCCGCCTCAGTAACCATCACTCCTTTTTCTACAGCATCAATCGCTTTTCCTCCTTTGGAGATTATCTCCCAGGCGGCGGCATTCGCAGCGATTCCGTGATTCCAAGTCGAAATCACGATAGGACCTTTCGTTGATTCTTCTGTTTTCCTCTCTTTTGACAACAATTCACCTGCTTTCAAAGGATCCGTTAAACTTAAAGCTGCTCCAGCAATTCCAAGTTTGATTAATTTCCTTCTATTTAGCATTGTTCTTGTTTTTAATTTCACCAGCCAGCCATTTCTGAAATGCTTTCGCATTGTTTACGTGATCTTTATCACTCACCGCGAAATTATGTCGGCCGGAATAATCAGGTTTTGCGCACATGAAAATGTAGTTAACATCTGAACGATTCAAAACGGCGTCTACAACTTTTGCTGGAGGAATACAAATTGGCCCCGGAGGCAACCCTGTTACTTTATAGGTATTGTAAGCACAGTCGATATCCCTGTGAACACTCAAAAGTCGTTGAACTCCATCTAATTCATTTCCCCAACAAAACTTAAATGTTGGATCGGATTGAAGTTTGATACCTTTTTTCAGACGGTTCAAATACAATCCTGCAATAATTGGCCACTCATCAGCATGCCTCGATTGTTCCGAATAAACTATACTTGCCAATGTGACAGCTTGTGAGGGACTTTTTAGTCCAATTGCTTTTAGTTTCTCCTTTCTTTCATCACTCCAGAAATTCCGAAATTCTGCTGCCATGCGTTCTGTAAACTCCTCCTCATCAGTATCATAAAACATCCGATACGTATTTGGCAAAAACATAGCAGGAAATTGTTCGGCTGTAAAACCATACTTAGCCAAGGTTTTTCTATCCAGTAGAAAAGTCACCAAGTCAGCACTGTCAATGTAAATCGAATTGCTAACCTTTCCGGCAAGTTCATTCAAATCTCTGCAATTGTTAAAGGTCACTTCTACTTCTACTTCCGCATTACCGTTTCCGGCTGAATTCAATTTAAATCCATTCAATAAATTTCGGTACTCTGTTTTCGGTTGAATCAAATATTTTCCGGTAGCAATGTTCAGTTCAGACATTCGTTTGTAGTTTCCCACCTTGATAAAAGCATCTTTATCATTAATGATCCCTGATTTCTCTAATAGATCAGCCAATTCATCCAACTGAGTTGGCAACTTAATGTAGAATACCTTTACCTCAGTGTTTGAACTCAATTTTCTACTTTTTGTATACAAACTGTATTTCGGGTATCCCCATATCAACACACCTGTTACCAATAGTGCTAATGTGATCCAAACTAATTTCCTAACCATAATTGATACATTCGTTCGTCTATCCATTTACCGCGGAACTGAAACCATTCCTTCCTTTTTCCTATCAATTGAAATCCAGCCTTCTCAAAGAGGTGCTGACTTTCTATATTATCTTCCTGAATCGAACAATAGAGATTATTCATTCCAAGAAAGTCCTTAGCATAAGTCACAATTAATTCAAGGCTTTCTTTTGCAAATCCATTTCCACGAGCGCCTTTAGCTCCAATTAATATTCCAATTGCAGCACGTTTGTGGCGGAAATCGGCATCATACAAATCAATTGCGCCAATTGCCTCTTCATTGTCATTTAAGCAAATCATAAAACGAAGCATGCCTGTGCTGCGAAATTGTTGTTGCTGTTCTATTAACTGCAGGATTGCACTCAGAGAGAAAGGAACTTCAGTATCTGTCACTTTCCAATTCTCAGAATCGTTTTCCCATAGCAACAATAAAGAGGCATCAGCTGGCTCAACAGCTCTCAGAAATATCGACTTGTTTTTCAGCACGTTCGAGTTTTAATAATCGCGAATTGACTTCATCCATTGAGTAGACAGGAAGACCATTGTAGTCCGCCGGTAAATTCAAACCAAAAATACATTTAATTCCATCATTTCGTTCAAGGTACTGAATCAAATCCACTAACAAATTAACTTGATCCGGATCCCCAAAGACATTCAGAATAGGAGTCAAACAAGATCTATCTTCTCTCGCTTTATCGTATTTTGAAAATTGTTCAAAAAGTGAAGATTTCGACAGTTGCTGATTAACATCAACCAACAAAAAAGCAATTCCTTTTCGTTCCACTAAATCAAGTACCTTTTTGACCGGGAGTTCCATGTCTTTTCCTGACACTTTAAGACTGTAATACTCTCCATCCAAGGAACAACCAATGTGTGGCGGAATCTTGTCAGCATGCCATACCCATAAGAAAAAACCAGTATTAAGATCAGGAATTCGATCCCTGACGATATCCAACTTACACATCAATTTCTCCTTTGTAAACAAATTGTGCAGGCCCAATCAATTCAATATTTACGAATTCACCTGACTCTTGTCGTTCCAGTGCTACTCGCAAATCACCACCTTCGACAGCAACCTCGACAAGATGTTCACCAAGCCATCCGTTCAATTCTGCAAACGCTAATGCACAAGCCGTGGCTCCTGTTCCACAAGAAAGTGTCTCATCTTCCACTCCCCGTTCGTAGGTTCGTATTCGAATCGAATGTTCTCCAATCGGCTCAATGAAATTGACATTGATTCCTTCTTTTAAGTACTTTTCACTATAGCGCACAGATCGACCCTTAGCAACCACATCCTCATTCTTCACATCGTCAACAAAAACCATGTAATGTGGCGAACCGGTATTTGCGATATAACTATCAACTCCACATTCAACATGGTCTACATTGTTCATTTTAAGGTGAACAACATTCTCAACTTTGCGCGCCTCATGAACTCCATCAATTGCCATAAAAGTAGCCTTAGAAACATCTATTCCCAATGTTTCAGCAAAGGCCACTGCGCAACGTGCCCCATTCCCACAAAAACTTTTTGTACCATCTGAATTGAAATAGTCCACCTCAAAGTCATGAGTTTCGTGCGAATTGATCCTTATCAAACCATCAGCGCCAATACCAAATCTTCGGTCGCATAAGGATACAACATGCTCAAGTGTCAAGAAATCGTACTTTCCATCCCGATTATCCAGCATGACAAAATCATTGCCTGTACCCTGATATTTGTAAAAAACAATCTTCATAATTAATCCAGACAAAGGTACATCATTTCGAGTATTGGAGCGTTTATAGCCTTAACAATCTTTAACACGATCATGCGTAACAAATTGGGAACTTTGCGCGTTATCAATTTCGTATTTCAACAAACTAAACAACATGAAAAACAAACTTAGCGTTTTCGGTCTGGGAGTTCTGGGAGGACTCCTACCCTTAGGAGCTTACATCATGTTGAGCTCAAATCCAACACTTTCTTTATCGGATCAAGTACTCGATGGCAAAACCAACACTTACGCTCAAACAGTTGGTCTTAATGCAATTAATTCTGTACCCAATTTTACCGATGCATCAGAAAACACAATTAATTCAGTTGTTCACGTGACAACCAAAGTGGTGAAAACGACCTTTCAAAGGGATATTTTTCAAGAGTTCTTTTATGGTCCCGGAGCTGGAGGCCGCGAATTCAAGCAATACGGTTCCGGATCAGGTTCCGGAGTCATTGTATCTTCTGAAGGTTACATCGTTACAAATAACCATGTTATTGATGATGCCAGTGAAATTGAAGTAACATTGAATGACAATTCAAAATACGCTGCGAAGGTCATTGGAACCGATCCATCAACCGATATTGCCGTACTAAAGATTGAAGCAAAAGGACTAGCACCAATTGCTCTGGGGAATAGTGACGACTTGCGAATTGGGGAATGGGTGTTGGCTGTGGGTAATCCATTTAACCTCACTTCTACCGTTACTGCAGGTATTGTCTCCGCGAAAGCAAGAAATATTAATTTGCTGAGTGACCGGGCAGGACAAGCAACAGTACCGATTGAGTCATTCATCCAAACTGATGCTGCTGTAAATCCTGGAAATAGCGGCGGCGCACTCGTGAACACACGCGGGGAATTGGTTGGTATAAATACGGCAATTGCTTCACAAACCGGAAGCTATTCTGGATATTCATTTGCAGTTCCAGTGAACTTGGTACAAAAAGTCATGCGCGATCTTATAGATTACGGAGTTGTTCAGCGTGGATATTTAGGCGTGCAGATCACCAATATCAGCCAGGAACTCAAGGAAAAAGAAAATTTACCCAATTTGAAAGGAGTTTTTCTAGCGAAAGTCATTGATGATGGCTCTGCGGATAAAGCCGGATTGAAAGATGGCGATGTCATTCTGAAGATCGGAAGCAAGGAAGTTAACTCAGTTGCTGAATTGCAGGAAGAAGTTGGAAAAAGGCGTCCTGGCGACAAAGTAACCGTTACAGTGAGAAGAAAAAATGGAAATGAGGAAGTTAGAGACCTTATACTTCGCAACAAGGACGGAGAAACAAAACTCGTTTCAAAGGAGGAAGTTTCTAAAAATGCTGCATTAGGAGCTACATTCAGAGAACTGAATGATAAAGAAAAAAAAGAACTTAATCTCAAACACGGCGTAAAGATTGAAAGTCTGAGCGCAGGAAAATTGAAAGCTGTTGGACTGCGTGAAGGGATGATAATTACTAAAGTAAATAACGAATTAATAACCAGCGTTGAACAGTTAACAACGAAGTTAAACAGCAAGAACAGCGGGGTACTGCTTGAAGTACTTACCGAGAGTGGAAAAAAAGACTATGTCGGATTCGGACTATAAAGTCCAATCAGGCATGCTTTTTGAGGGTGCGGCAGATTAAAAAAATGTGAATAATTTATTTGGAAATCAGCTTTTATTCGCCGTACCTTTGCATCCGTTTTCGGAAACAATATTCATTTTTTTAAGGGGATCAGTAGAGAATGAGACAGCTCAAAATCACCAAGTCGATTACAAATCGCGAAAGTCAATCACTTGACAAGTATCTTCAGGACATCGGTAAAGAAGAACTAATTACAGCAGAAGAAGAAGTAGAGCTGGCACGAAAAATCAAACAGGGCGACCAAAAAGCACTGGAGAAGCTTACACGAGCCAACCTTCGCTTTGTCGTTTCAGTAGCAAAACAGTATCAGAACCAGGGACTCACCCTGCCCGATTTGATTAACGAAGGAAACCTCGGACTAATTAAGGCAGCACAGAAATTTGATGAAACTCGTGGATTCAAATTCATCTCGTATGCGGTATGGTGG
>DAISYB010000038.1:0-24252 GCA_036825545.1 Crocinitomicaceae bacterium
TTTTATTCATCTATTTTAAATTTTAAAACAGTCAAGCTATTTCAGGGAATGACATGAATCTTATTTAAAAAAATCGGGGAAAGAACGAAAGTGGTGTTAAACGACGACCGAGTGGCCTGACCGTAACAAAATATACTAAATTTATCATAAAGCAGAGTAGAGTCAGGATGTATCGAGGTTGGAGTGACTAAGAGTTGATTTCTTCCTAACTTTACCACGTGAAAAGAATTGGATTACTTTCGGATACCCATGGTGACATTGACCCGAAAATCTTCGAGTATTTCAAGGAGGTCGATGAGATCTGGCATGCTGGTGATGTAGGTTCGTTGGAGGTGATCGATGAATTGCGAAAATTCAAACCTGTAAGAGGCGTTTACGGCAATATCGACGACCATAAGGTTCGTATGGAATGGCCGGAATTCAACCGTTTTTATTGTGAAGATGTTGAAGTGTTGATCACTCACATTGGTGGCAAACCGGAAAAATACTCCAAACCGGCATTCGATGAGCTGGAACGCAAAGCACCCAAATTGTTCGTCTGTGGCCACTCTCACATTCTGCTTGTAAAAATGGATCCCCGTTACAATATGCTCTGGATGAATCCCGGAGCTTGTGGCATCAAAGGGTTTCACCAGGTAAAAACGCTGCTTC
This sequence comes from Crocinitomicaceae bacterium, assembly GCA_036825545.1. Lineage (GTDB taxonomy): Bacteria > Bacteroidota > Bacteroidia > Flavobacteriales_D > Crocinitomicaceae > M0103. The sequence goes on from DAISYB010000038.1 coordinate 652, forward strand.
GCTTCTGTATTACAGGAGAACGGATCCATGATTTGGAGGTAATTGAGTTGGGTAAGAGAGCTTGACACTTTGTGATTCGAAGATTCAAAAATTGGAAGATTGGAAGATTTGTTCAATCGAAATACCGCTTACATAAAATTTAAACCTCATTTTTGCGTTAAGCATTCCGTATGAAGCAGCTTTTTTTTCTGATTTGTATTTTGATTACGACCATCTCTATTGGACAAACAGGTGGATCAACGGTTTTTGCATTGTTGGATTTAAATTATAATGCACGATCAGCCGGACTTGGAGGCAATTTTATTTCTGTGAAAGATCAGGATTTGAATCTTGGAGTAAGCAATCCTTCCCTACTGAACGAAAAAATGCACACCGGTCTCGGTTTCAATCAAGCCATGTTGGCAGGTGGAATCAATTACGGAATGGTAGCTCACGCAAGAAAATTAGGCAAAGGAATTTTGAATAGCCACATACGTTATGTGAATTATGGTGAATTTACTCGAATGGATATACAAGGTACTGCACAAGGTACTTTCAATCCATTTGAAAGCATTATTGGTGCAGGGTATGGACAACAGATCAATCCACGAATTTCAGTTGGTGGAAATATCAATTTCATTTATTCGCAACTCGAAAACTACAATTCATTTGGTGCAAGCATTGACATGGCGGGTACCTACACGAATGAAAAAGAGGATTTATTGATTACGGCTTTATTCAAGAATGCCGGTTCACAATTTAAAGGGTATACAGAAAGTGGTCGCGCTCCTCTTCCTGCACAGTTACAGATGGCAATATCTTATAAGCTACCGCATGCACCATTTCGCTTCACATTGTTAGCGCATCATTTGAATAAATGGGACATTACATATACTGATCCCAACTTAAAACCAAAATTAGATCCATTGACAGGAGATACAATTCCTGTTAAATACGCCGGTTTTGGAGAAAAACTAGCACGACATTTTACGTATCAGCTAGAAGTAATCGCTTCAAAGAACCTCCATTTCAGAGCCGCATTTGATTATCACAGAAGACAAGAAATGAAACTTGAGCAACGTCCAGGAATTGCAGGATTTTCTTTTGGTGCCGGTATGTACTTCAAACGCTTTAGTGTAGATTATGGATTTATGATCTTCTCAAGAGCCGGTTTCAACAATATGATTACACTAACAACACACCTTGATCAGTGGCGAAAATAAATTTAGATTCAATCTAAAAAACCATACTAAACCGTTAAAATAAGGTGTTTAACCGATAAATCAGAGTTTTCAACCGATAAATGTTTATCTTTTTTTGAAACCTTATTTGCGCATAGTCCGTACATTAGCCCCAAAACCATAACAAATTAAAGTTTATGAAAAAGTTAGCTATTTTAGTTGGAGCAATTGCATTGACAGGTTCAACATTTGCTCAAGAAAAACAGTACACTCCTGAATCAGGAGATTGGGCGATTGGAGTTGATGCAACGCCGTTCCTAAGTTATTTTGGTAACTTCATTGGAGGAAACGGATTGAACGCTGCTCCAACGTGGAACTTCCTTACTACAAATCAAACGATTACCGGAAAGTATTTTGTAGAAGATGACAAAGCTTATCGTGCTTCGTTGAGAATTGGATTTGGTTCTGTTACTCAAAGAGGTATGTCAGCTCAATCTGGTGCTGCTGCTCCTACTTACCCTGCATTAGGTTCTACAGTTGAGGACACTTACAAGTCAGGTTACAACAACATTGGCTTAGCTGGTGGACTTGAGTTCAGAAAAGGAACAGGACGTTTGATCGGTTTCTATGGTGCAGAACTTGGAATTGCATTAGGTTCTTCTAAAGAAGCGTACACTTACGGTAATGCAATTGTTGCTGCAGACGGTACAATTCCTGCAACTACAAACTTCGGATCTAACATTACTACTGACACTTATGGAAACGCTGCGCGTGTAACTGAGTCTAAAAGTGGATCAATGTTCGGTGTTGGTGTTCGTGGATTCATCGGAGCAGAATACTTCATTCTTCCTAAAATGTCTATCGGTGGAGAATTTGGTTGGGGACTTGGAGTAATGTCTATGGGTGCGAACTCAACATCTCTTGAGTCTACGGACGGAACAACTGTTGGTGCTCAAACAATTGAAGGAACAAAAACTTCTTTCTTCGGTGTTGACACAGATTTCAACAATACTGTATTCGGACCAGCTGGTACATTGAGATTGACTTTCCACTTCTAATTTAGAAAGTGTATTTTTTAAGGGGACTTCGGTCCCCTTTTTTATTGCCTATACATTCACTAATTTTGCTAAATGCAGTTTAAAAAGAAAATCACTATAGCCGTTGATGGTTTTTCCTCATGTGGAAAAAGCACACTCGCAAAAGCACTGGCAAAAGAATTAGGTTATACATTCATCGACAGTGGCGCTATGTACCGTGGTATTGCTCTGTACTGTATTCAACATAATTTATTTGAAGATGGTTACCCAAAGGAGAAAGAAATTAATGCTTCACTTGATTCCATTCGTCTTTCTTTTAAACTAAATAGCCTGGGAGAACAACAATTATACTTGAATGGACAGAATGTCGAGCAAGAAATCCGTCAACCTCATGTTGCTTCAATTGTTTCTAAAATCGCCACACTACCAGCAGTTCGTGAAAAATTGGTGTATGAACAACGGGAGATGGGTAACAATGGTGGTATTGTAATGGATGGGCGTGATATTGGTTCCGTCGTATTCCCGAATGCCGAACTTAAACTTTTCATTACGGCTGATCCGGATGTTCGAGCTAAAAGACGATACCTGGAGTTAATCGAAAAGGGAATTCATGCATCATTTAATGAAGTAAAAGAGAATCTTTTGGAGCGGGATTATATTGATTCTACGAGAGCAATAAGTCCGCTTATACAGACCCAGGACGCGATAGTTATTGATAATTCATTCATGACTAAGGAAGAACAATTGGAACGTGCCATGCAGCTTGCAAAGGAGCGTATCAACTCTTGAATTTTAACATGATGTGTTAAAATTTAATGGAAATCCATGCAAATTCAATGTATTTTTCTTAACATTGTCCACATTAAACAAACATTACTGTGAATTCAATAGGCAAAATTACCGAGGAGCTGATCAACAAAAGTCCATTCTTGCGCGAAGCAATGACAGATGAACTCATTAATATTTCAGCTTTAGCTCGAAAATTAAAACCTGAAATTGAGGAGGTAACTGGCAAGGAAGTAAAGGAGGGCGCCATTGTTATGGCTATCAAACGTATGACCCCCGGCTTATATCACCGTTTGAATGTTAAGATTACCAATGTCATGGGTGACCTAGGTGATTTTCTTGTTCGCAGTAATTTAAGTGATTTCACCTTTGAAAATTCAGAATCATTAAAGACCAAACAAGCTGACGTTATTCACGAGATCAACAAGGAAAATGATTCGTTTTTTACATTGTGTAAAGGTGTATCCGAGACTACGTTTATTGTAAATACACAACATGACGAGTTAATTAAACGAATGTTTAGCGGTGAAAAAATCAAATCTCACACGACAGATCTTGCCTCTGTCACTGTTAAGCTTCCAATGGTCAACACGGAAATTTATGGAATCTATTATTATATCCTAAAGCATTTAGCTTGGGAGGGAATCAACATAGTTGAGTTGGTATCAACATCAAATGAATTCACAATTGTCGTGAAACAAGACGATGTAGACAAGGCGTTCAAAATTTTAATGCAGATCAAGCGCGGACTTTAACTTTTGCATTGTTCTTCGGGACGTGCTCCACACAATCCGCAAACTGCTCCTTCCTCTTGAAGTAAAGGGTTGTTACTGGAACATGTACCTGCAAATTTTCCGCCTTTTTTCGCCCAGATCTTAATGGCAATTCCTGCAAATGCAAGCGCCAATAAACCAATTGTTAGCAAGATCAGTTTCATCTCTTCTACTTTTCTACAAAGTTAAGGATTAATCCTTTTTGATCAACTCACCCTTTCCATATCTATTCAGGATTGGTGCACCAATGGGATTTCCGATATACCATATATCCCCATCTCCATTGATCTCTGCTTTAAATTGAGCATTTGCTGCATTTACTTTAACAGTCCCTTGTGTTTTTGAGATCACCGTCAGCGAATCTAAAACTTGCATTCCATACGTATCGCAAAATCCATTACTGTTAATATTGAAATTGGCGTAGGCTACTTGACCGCTGAATGTAAAATCTCCCCAACCATGCGAAATAGTCGCATGTATCGCCTCGGCATTCATCTTAAGATCAACTGAACCTGCCCCATCACGTATTAAAAATGTCAACCAATTAAATTGAAGGGTACCTTCATTTGTTAAAGGTTCTGTACCTTCAAAATGAATATTTATCAATTCTTTGAAATGGATCTCTGCCGTAACTTTTTTCTTAAAAGATCTCAGAAAGGCACAGGTATTTCCATTTGACAATTCCAGTGTACCATCGACTATCGAATATTCGATAAAATTCAACAGATTTTTACCCCCTTTTAGAACTATCTTCTCAACAGTATCTTGTATCAAAACGTAGCGAATTTTCTCTTTCAATAGTAATTTATCAAAGCTTTCTAATTCAATAACCTTCTCATCCTCTTCACCGGCTGATTTAAAACAGCGACGATTATCCGCTTTTGTACATGATAAAAGCACCAATAAACTGCAACAAATAAAGATTAACCCTTTCATTTTCTAAAATTCAACGTGTAACCTATCCCCCATTCTACATAATCCGCTCTTGCCCAATGAGATTTAAGTCCAATATTAAAATTCAAACCATTTTTCAAATAGTAGCGCATTGCGATTCTGTGGTATAGAAAATCTTCCGGTTGGTATTTATCTTTCACATATATCCCCATTCCAAAAGCAAAATGAAAACGATCCAATGGCACAAGATAAGCTCCGTAGATTCCTATCTGAAAAATATCCCATTGCGACTTTATGATCTCCGGACGATAATTGAGTATAGCTTGCTTAGCAATAAAATCTAAACCGTATTCCATTCCCACTTTCGGCTTCGAAATCCATCGTAAACTAGGATTCAACGCATATACCGGAAATTTTTTACCACCTGTTGGAAAAGTTTCTTTTACAGACACAATACCCGTTATATTTAACAACCATTTTTTTTGAGGAACGACAAATGCCTTTGGGATCGTATCTAATTGTTTCATTCGAATCACTCTGGAATAACCCAATGACAAATAAGGTAGATTTACACCAAGATTTGGAACTTTAGAAGCTCCGTTACTAAAATGAGTCATATCAACACCGAAAGTGATGCTATTTCTCCCAAACATAAATCGACTTTTTAATCCGATGCAAATCAGCGCATTTACATGCGAACTCATCGCAACATTCTTAGGATTAAGTTCCTGGTCAAATACTTTTGTACCATACCCTAAACCACTACCTAGTTTACCACTGAATTCAAAACTACGTGATCGCGCAAATGGAAATTCGATAAATCCATATGCTCCCCAATATGTCCCTAGCAAATCCCGATTACCCACACCTCCGCCAAACAAGGTAACTCCAGTGACAGGATATCCACATGCTTTATGCCACTGCTTAGATCCTTTGGTTTGATTGAACCAAGTTAACTCTCCTGCTATTGCATGTTCGGTTGCAAGATGTCCCATTACACCACGGTGGGCCGCAAGAAATCCCAGCTTATAACGTGCTTCAATCCCCCACTCACGATCACTTTGTGCAAATGAGCTTAATGCAAGTATTAAACATAAAACAATTGAAAGCGTACGGTTCATTGGAGCAAAAATAAGAAATCGAATGCGACAATTTCCAAGGCCAGTGAGACAATCTGAAATTCATCATTAACTTTACCTTATGGATAGTAGATTATTGGCCTTTGAACGCCTACTGAACATCATGGATGATCTTAGAGAGCAATGCCCTTGGGATAAAAAACAAACACTTGATTCGCTTCGACATCTGACAATTGAAGAAACTTACGAATTAGCTGACGCTATCACAGATAATGACATGGAAGCATTAAAGGGCGAGATTGGCGATTTATTTCTTCACATGGTTTTCTATTGTAAAATCGGTACAGAGAAAGGTGTATTTGACGTGACTTCCGTGCTGAATGCAATTTGTGACAAACTTGTACATCGTCATCCTCATATATACGGTGACGTGAAAGCCGAAACAGAGGAAGAAGTGAAAGCAAATTGGGAAAAACTCAAACTCAAGGAGGGAAAAAAATCTGTTCTCGAAGGAGTCCCGTCTAGTCTTCCCGCTCTTGTTAAGGCAGCCCGCATTCAGGAGAAAGTGAAAGGAATTGGATTTGACTGGAATAATCCTGAGGATGTGTGGCTCAAAGTACAAGAAGAATTGCAAGAATTTAAAGTCGAAGTTGAGCAAAACAGTAAAAAGAAAGAAGAAGAATTCGGTGATCTCTTATTTTCACTAGTAAATTATGCCCGATTTGTAGATATCAACCCTGAAAATGCACTTGCCATCACGAATAAGAAGTTTATTGGTCGATTTCAGTTAATGGAAAAAATGATCAACGACGACCACAAATCAATGAGTGATATGACTTTAAATGAGATGGATGTCTATTGGGAAAAGGCCAAAAAAAAAGTTGGCTGATTCACTTTACTCAATAATCACCTCATTTCAGGTTGTTTTTAAATAAAAAAGATTAGAATTCGATCGAATCTTGTATCTTCGAGCGCTATAAAATCGAACTAGAATCATGCTCAAAAAATCTCTACTCTCTTTGCTATTTATAGGCACCTTCATTTCCTTGTCTTTTGGCCAGGATTTTACAATTCGTGGTTTCATTTATGAAAAGGCGAATGGAGAACCCGTAGGCTTCGAAAAAGTGCGACTGTTAAAGGCAAGCGATAGTAGTACTTATGCTGGAGCCGTAACAGATGTGAATGGTTTCTTCTCAATTCCCAAAGTTGAAATGGGGAAGTACATTCTCAAGATCGACAATTTTGCATTTAATTTGATTACCAAGAACATTGAGGTCACTGCAGCAAAAGGTATCATGGATCTTAAGTTTGAATTGGAGAAAAATGCTTCTGTTCAGATTTTTGATGATGTTAATGTGAGTGCGGAATCCAAGCAGAAAAAGAATGAAGTTCAGGTTTCTGTAATTAAACTAGATAAAAAGGGCTTGGAGCGTGTACCAAGTGTTGGAGCGGAGAATGACATTGTTGGCGCTTTCTCAGTAACACCGGGAGTTGTAACAACGGGTGACCAAGGTGGACAATTGTACGTACGAGGTGGAACACCGATTCAAAATAAGATTTTGCTTGATGGAATGACAATTTACAATCCATTTCACTCGATTGGCTTCTTTTCAATCTTTGAGACAGAACTGGTAAAGAACGTTGATATTTACACTGGAGGTTTCGATGCTAAGTATGGCGGTCGAATTTCATCGATCATGGATATCAGTTACCGTGATGGAAATAGAAAGGAATTTGGAGGGAAGGTTTCTGCTTCACCATTTTTAGCAAAAGCGGTTTTGGAAGGCCCACTGTCTAAACCAAAGAATGGCAATGCAAGCCCTGCATCTTATATCTTTTCAGCTAAGCACAGTTTATTAGACTACACATCAAAATCCCTTTACCCACGAATAAACGATGGCAATGGTCTTCCTTTTCACTTTACTGATCTTTACGGAAAAGTAACATTTAATGCAGACGGTGGTTCAAAATTTAGCGCATTTGGTTTTCACAATCGTGACAGCGTTAACTATGGTGGTGTAGCTGATCTTGACTGGCAAGCATCTGGCGGAGGAATCAACTTCCTCTTGGTACCAAGTAGCTCACCTATTTTTATTAAAGGTCACGTGAATGGAAGCTCGTATGAAACAAGTTTCAATGAAATTGGACAAGAACCTCGTTATTCAAAGATTGGAGGATTTGACCTTGGTTTCGATTTCACCTATTTCCTCAAAAACGAAGGTGAAATGAATTACGGTTTGAATTTCAGTGGATTTAATACAACCTTTACCACCTATAATGAGGCTGCTAGAAAAATTGAAGCCAATAACTTCACAACAGAAATCGCTGCCTACTACAATTTCAGAATCATCAAAGGACGTTGGGTAATTCAGCCAAGTATTCGCGCCCAAGTTTACGCTTCCTTGTCGACTATTTCACCTGAACCGAGATTAGGATTAAAATACAACGCTACAGAAAAATTCAGATTAAAGTTTTCAGGGGGAAGATTTTCTCAAAATTTCACATCCGCCTCTTCAGATCGCGATATTATCAACTTATTCAATGGATTACTTTCAGCACCAACAAACGTACAATCAACTTTCGTAGATCAGTACCAAAATGAGCGCTATCCTAAAAATGGTATTCAATATGCTTGGCATGCCATTGGAGGATTTGAATATGATCTTACAAAACATATTAGCCTTAATTTGGAAGGTTACTACAAGTACTTTTCTCAATTGAGCAATATCAATCAAAACAAACTATACGACGATGTGGCTCAGTACAATTATATCGATGACGTCTATAAAAAAGACTTCATCCTTGAATCAGGTGTTTCTTATGGGGCTGACTTACTCTTAAAGTATAGCAAAGATCGCTTGTTTATATGGGGAGTGTATTCCTACGGATACTCCACACGTTGGGATGGATTTGTAGAATATTTCCCTGTATTTGATCGCCGTCACAATATTAATTTAGTCGGTAGTTACATCTTCGGAAAGAAAAAAGATCTTGAGTTAAACATTCGTTGGAATTTGGGTTCAGGTCTTCCATTTACTCCAACTGCAGGATTCTATCAAGGTGAAACATTCCAAGGAGGTGTAACAACGGATTATACAACATCAAATCCATCGACTATTTCTACCTTATTAGGCCAATTCAATAGCCAAAGATTGCCTTCTTACCACCGTCTGGATATAACCATGAAAAAACAATTCAACCTTAAGAATAAGGATGTAATTGAAGTCATTGGAAGTATCACGAATGTTTACAATAGAAACAATATCTTCTACGTAAACAGAGTAACAGGAGAAGAAATTTATCAATTCCCATTACTACCAAGTATGGGATTGAGTTATAAGTTTTAAGTCGGCGTCACTTGGGAAATGAGGTTCATTTGAAGATCAATTTTTTGTTCTTTATCCTTGCTTTATCGAGTGTCCAACTATTCTATAATTGTTCGGGAAAGAAAGAAAACTTTGGCATAAGCAAATACAATGAATATGTGCTGTTCATAGGAAATAGTTATACTTACCGAAATCGGGGTGTCGACCAACATTTGCTTGAACTTTACCGAAATGCAGGCGATTCTTCTATCTATTGTACACGTGCCGCCAAAGGCAAGTACCATCTTTACACCCATTGGAAAGACAGTTTAACTAAAACATTGTTCAAGCAACACAAATGGAACTCTGTAGTCTTACAAGAATACAGTTCCGGTCCGGTAAGGGAAGAAAGCGAATTCAAATCCTACGCAAAAAAATGGGCGGCTAAAATTAGAAAGCACAACCCAAAAACGAAGATTTATCTGTATGCAACGTGGGGATACAAGAATTCCAAGGGTATGACAGATTCACTGTATCAGAGTTATTTAAAAATTGGAAAAAGCATCAATGCCGAAGTGATTCCCGTTGGTCTACTTTGGAAATCACTGGAAGGTAAAATCAATCTATACGATGGCGATGGGGCACATCCGAATCGTAAAGGAACTTTTATCAATGCCTGTTTATTCTATGAGGTCATGAGCCGAAAAGATGTGCGTAAAACACCACACACAGATAAACTTTTAGATAAAAAAACACAACGACTACTCAAAGCATTCGTCCATAGTTTTGTGTTGAAGAATAAATTTTAGATTCATCTTTCTACCCTTTCCAAGCTTCCAATGCTTTCTTTTGCGGGTTGTTTGGGTTTTCCATTGGCACTACCGTATACTCCATGTAGAAATTGCGTTGTACCTCCGGTAAATAGATCTCCAGAATCCTTCCTCCTCGCTGAATAGTTAGCAACTTATTGTCCTCATCAAAGTAATTGAGCCATTTATCCAATTCTCCTCCACAGCTGTATCCATTCACAGCAATAATCTCGTCGTTCAGCATGAGTCCGCCCAGTTCTGCCGGACCTCCCGGATACATCGCAGCGACCAGGAAATTCGTTCCGGATGGAATACACTTCATTCCCAATCGAGCTGCAGCATAAGAGCGCGATGGAAAATGCTTCAATTCCAATCCAAGATATTCCAATGCTTCGGTTATGATCGCCTCATAAGGACTGGTACCATGAATAAATTCTGCGAAGAAACCATCGAATGAATGTCCACAGATCGACTCTAGTTCACGCTTATATTCTTCTTCAGAAACTCCTTTACCCTCAAGTGCATAATTGAAATAAAGACGTTTCATCACTTCATCCAGTCCGTATTTATTGGAAGTCGCTTTCAAGATCAACACATCCGTTACAAAAGCCAGTAAACAACCTTCTGTATAGATACTCACTTTGCGTCCGGGAGCGCCCGACACATATCCATCCAACCATGTATCGAAAGAAGATGCTGCAACCGAATAATTGAATCTTCCCGGATTATCAAAATGCTTTTGCAGCTGCACATTGAACTCCAATAAGTATTGTTTCAGATCGAAAACGCCTGACTTCAGCAGAAACAGATCACCCATATAGGTTGTGATTCCTTCACAGATGTAGCCCAATTCGGAATAATTCTCCTGCTTGAAGTTGTAGGGAAACATTTCGACCGGACGAATGTGCTTGACATTCCATGTATGGTAGAGTTCATGCGAAGAAACGCCGAGTAACTCCTTGTAAAGCGCTCCAAAAATCTCGTAGGTTGGTCCAAGCAAGATTACAGTTGACTTGCAGTGTTCCACGCCATGGTACGCCTTATACGGAACGATTTGGAAGAAAAAATGGTATTTCTTCTCCGGAAACTCCTGAAATTTCTCGATCTGTTTTTGCGAAAAAGCTGTAAAATCCTTTTTGAGTTGATCCCAGTCCGGTTTGCATTCTCCCTGAAACCAAAGATGAAAAAGAACTTCTCCTACCTCAAACGAATCGTGCTGTAAAGTAGACGACGCAATAAAAGGTGAATCGGCCAATTCATCGAAATTCCTCGCAGAAAGAACATTCCCGGTCCTCTCCATGGAACAAGCGATCTCATAATTATTGGGAATCAACAATTCTACTTGTACCTGTTGGTCAACCGTCTCATCAGTAAATACACAACAGTTCACCGGGTTCACGTACAATTGGTCTTTGGAAAGATAAGTTGAACCGGCATTGAGGTCTGCAGCGTAATACGCGTACTCAACCACTATACGCTCTTGCCCTTTCGATTCCACTTCCCAGCTATCCTTTGTAAGTTTTGAGAAATTCAACTTGGCTCCTTTCTCATCCACTACTTTAAATCCTTTCACATTCTTAGCAAAATTCCCTAATTCGTAACGGCCCGGACGCCACGAAGGTAGATGCACGATCGTTTTTTCCTTAGAAACAGGAAATACCGCCTTAATTCGGATGTATTGCTGGTTAGGGTTTTGAATGGAGAAAGTGAAAGTAATCATAGTAATTACGAATTAGGAATTAGGAGTTGTGAATTAGAAATTACATTCATGATCTCTAATTCATAATTATCAAGCATACAACTCGTCCTGCAACTGTGCAATCTTCGCATCTTCCAAGTAAGCATCGTATGGCATCATTTTATCGATAATACCGTTTGGCGTGATTTCGATGATGCGATTCGCAACGGTATTCACCAACTCGTGGTCATGAGATGTAAAGAGCAAAGTCCCCTGAAATTCTTTCATCGCATTGTTCAATGCAGTAATTGATTCAAGATCCAAGTGGTTCGTTGGCTCGTCCATGAACAACAAATTCGCTTTTGCCAACATCATTTTAGAAAGCATACAGCGTACCTTTTCACCTCCTGAAAGGACATTAGCCGTTTTTAAGGCTTCCTCTCCGGTAAAGAGCATTCGACCAAGGAAAGTACGCAAATACACTTCCTCGCGTTCTTCGTCAGTTTGTGCATATTGACGTAACCAATCGATCAATGGCAATTTTTCCTGAAAGTAAGCAGAGTTGTCGTTTGGAATATAGGCAGTGTTGATTGTTGTTCCAAAGGTAAAATCACCCGATTCAGGCTTCAAGTTTCCGTTCAAAATTTCATAAAATGTGGTCAATGCAACTGAATTCTTCGAAATGAAAGCAATTTTATCCCCTTTGTTTACGATGAGAGTCAGACCTTTGAATAAAGTTTGTCCTTCATGCGAAGCACTTAAATTATCAATGGATAAAATCTGATTTCCGGCTTCACGATCTTGGTGGAAGGTAATTCCCGGATATTTGCGACTTGAAGGTTGAATTTCCTCCAGATCCAAGTTATCCAACATCTTACGTCTACTCGTTGCTTGCTTCGATTTAGATGCATTTGCTGAGAAACGCGCGATAAACTCCATGAGTTCCTTTTTCTTTTCTTCCGCTTTCTTGTTCTTATCCGAACGCTGACGAGTTGCCAATTGGGAAGACTGGTACCAGAATGAGTAATTCCCTGTAAACATATTGATTTTACTGAAATCAATGTCACAAATATGTGTACAAACAGTATCCAAGAAGTGGCGGTCGTGAGAAACTACAATCACCGTATTTCTGAAATCCAACAAGAAATCTTCTAACCAACCAATTGTCTTTAGATCAAGGTCATTGGTAGGCTCATCGAGAACCAAAACGTCTGGATTACCAAATAAAGCCTGTGCCAAAAGCACGCGAACTTTCATTTCATTCGGCATGTCGATCATTTTGGTGTAATGACGCGCTTCTTCGATTCCTAGATTACTCAATAGCGCTGCAGCGTCCGTCTCAGCATTCCAACCTTCCAAATCCGCGAATTCAGCTTCCAATTCAGCTGTTCGCATCCCATCTTCATCAGAGAAATCCGGTTTTGCATATAATTCATCCTTCTCCTTCATGATCTCATAAAGACGCTTATGTCCCATGATTACCGTTTCCAACACAGTGAACTCATCAAATTCGAAGTGGTTCTGCTTTAAAACCGCCATACGTTTTCCCGGTTCCAACTCTACTCTACCAGTAGTCGGCTCCTGGTCACCCGTAAGGATTTTCAAAAATGTTGATTTGCCTGCTCCATTCGCTCCAATAACACCATAACAGTTTCCATGAACGAACTTTACGTTCACTTCATCAAACAATACGCGTTTACCAAATTGCAGGGATAAATTGTTAACTGAGATCATAATTCACTGGAAATTTGGCGCAAAGATACGCAAACCAAGGGGAATTCGGAATTATGATTTAGGAATTATGAATTATAAAGTAGGTTGAATCCTCAATCCCTATTTCATCCAGTGCAAATTTCTTGAGTACATGAACACAAAAACAGCAGCGACTATCAAGTTAAAAACAATGGCAATTGTCGGAATGTCAGCCGGACTAACAAAAAGATAGAGTTGTCCTACTGAAATCAAACTGTAAACGATATACAGGTGAAATCCAAGTTTCTTTCCTTGCCACATACTGAAAACACCATAAAAACCTATCAATAAAGCAAGAATGGAAACGATAGAAGCTGAATAGAAGTTCGCGTTAATCGACTCATTCATGCGTGTGATTTGTTCCATCATATCGGCCATTCCAGTCATTCCGCTGTCGCGTAATTCTTCATTGGCTTCCAATAACTGTACTTTTTGCGCAATCATTTCTTCCTCACTTTGCGGTCCACCAACAAGGGAGCCCAAAGAAAAGATCAGCGACAAGCCGATTGATATAAAACTTAAGATACACAATACCTTCAGAAACGTCGGACGTTCAGCGGGTTGCTTTTCAAAATCAAGTTGACCTTCCATGTTTTCAGTTTAATATTCAAGTTGTTTTACAAAAGTGGCACTTTTAATGATTTCAGGATGTAAATACCCATCATTCTCCAAGAAATTAACTTCTTTTCTGAAATTCGCATAGAGTGATTCCAATTCAGGAGAGGTTTTCAATGGCCTTCTGAATTCAAATGCCTGAGCTGCTGTCATCAATTCAATTCCTTGGATCGTAAAGCAGTTCTCTACGATTCGGTATAATTTCGTCGCAGCATTAGCTCCCATACTCACATGATCTTCTTGTCCATTCGATGAATCGATTGTGTCAACCGAAGCCGGTGTGCAGAGTTGTTTATTTTGACTGACAATAGACGCACAAGTATACTGAGGAATCATAAATCCGGAGTTCAAACCAGGATTCGCCACCAAAAATGCCGGCAAGCCTCTGGTTCCTGAGATCAATTTATAAACTCTTCTTTCGGATATACTTCCCAATTCAGCCAGTGCTATCGCTAAAAAGTCCATCGTAATGGCCAAGGGTTGACCATGGAAATTTCCAGCAGAAACAACATCGTCATCATCCGGAAAAACAGTTGGATTATCGGTCACAGCATTGATCTCACGCTCCAGAATCTGCGCAGCGTAGTCAATCGCATCCTTCGATGCACCATGAACTTGTGGGATACAGCGAAATGAATACGGATCCTGGACGTGCTCTTTTTCACGAACAATCAACTCACTATCCGCTAATGTTTTTCTAAAAATGGCTGCTACTTCGATCTGTCCTTGTTGGTTGCGAATCTCATTGACGTTCGCCTGAAAAGGATTCAAACGACCATCATACCCTTCGAGAGACAAGGCAGCTACTTTATTCCAATTGTACCACAATTGTTTTGCACGAGAAACGGCATAAGAACCATACGTACTCATAAACTGCGTTCCATTTAGTAAAGCTAAACCTTCTTTAGAACGCAAAATAATAGGCTCAAGGTGTAAACCTTTCAACACTTCCGCGGAAGCATGTTTCTTACCTTGAAAATACACTTCGCCCTCACCGATCAAAGGAAGAGACAAATGTGCCAATGGCGCCAAATCACCGGAAGCACCTAAACTACCTTGCTGATACACTACCGGTAAAATATTGTGGTTAAAGAAATAAATTAAGCGCTCAACTGTTGCTACCTGAACACCCGAATTCCCATGTGACAAGCCTAAAATCTTCAACAGCAACATACGTTTCACCAGATCTTGATGCACTTCTTCTCCTGTTCCGCATGCATGTGAAAGAACGAGATTTCGCTGCAATTGCTCCAGATCAACTTCTTCTATAGCCGTGTTGCATAAGGAACCAAAACCAGTGTTGATACCGTAGATCAATTTGTCATGCCGCTTGATCTTTTCATCCAAATAATGGCGACAATTGGCAATGACTGTCCGAGCCGATTCACCAAGTTCTAAGGTTCTGTGTTCACGAAGGATTGCATCAACTTCATCGAGTGAGATCCACTTATTATCTATACAATACTTCTCCATATCAACTCAAACGTTCAATGACTTGTTGAAGGGATAAACTAACTTGCTCACCTGTTTCCATGTTCTTCAACTGCACACTATTCTTTTCTATTTCATTTGCACCAACCAAAGCAACATAACTCACTCCACGATCATTGGCATACTTCATTTGTTTCTGCATTTTGGCAGCCGTTGGATACAATTCGCAGTCGATTCCAGCATCGCGAACCTGCTTTACCAGCTTCATACAATGCATCTGTTCTTCGGAACCAAAATTCACAAACAAAAGTGTCAATCCTTGATCTGTTTCCTTTGGGAAAAGCTCTAATTCCGTCAATACATCGTATATGCGATCTGCGCCAAAAGAAATCCCAACTCCGGACATTCCCTTCATGCCAAACAATCCGGTGAGATCATCATAGCGACCACCGCCACAAATACTTCCCATTTTCACATCATGCGCTTTCACTTCGAATATGGCACCAGTATAGTAATTCAATCCACGTGCAAGAGTTATATCAAATTCCAATTCCGCTTGTCTTAAGCCCAATTTATTGACTTGATCCAATACGAACTCCAATTCTTCCAATCCTTGAAGTCCTACCTCACTTGACTCAAGAAAAATGCGCATCTTGGCTAATTTTTCCACATTTGTTCCTGAAAACGAAAAAAGTGGCCGAATCTTCTCAATGGCTTCAGCTTTTACTCCTTTCTCTCCCAACTCCTTCACTACTCCATCTTCACCTATCTTGTCCAATTTATCAATCGCAACAGTTATATCGACCAATTTATCTGATTCTCCACTCACCTCGGCAATACCAGACAAGACCTTCCTATTATTGATCTTTATGGTGAACCCTGGTAATTTCAGATCAGACAAAACCTCATCAAAAAGCAGCACAAAGTCAACCTCATATACGAGAGAATCACTACCTACCACATCGGCATCACACTGAAAAAATTCCTGATAGCGTCCATGTTGTGGGCGATCCGCTCTCCATACCGCCTGAATTTGATAGCGTTTAAACGGAAATGCCAAATCATTCTGATGCTGCACCACAAAACGCGCAAAAGGAACGGTTAAATCGTAGCGCAATGCTTTTTCTGATAATGAATTAGCAAACCGCGGTAAATTATCCTGAGCTAATGCATCCAGATCGGCTTTTCTTACCTTCTCACCTGAATTCAGAATGCGAAAGATCAATCGATCTCCTTCTTCACCATATTTGCCAAGTAAAGTGGTTGACAATTCAAAAGACGGTGTTTCGATTGGTGCAAAACCATACTTGCGAAAAGAGCGCTTAATGGTATCGAAAATATAAGTTCTTCTGGCTACCTCTTTGGGAAGAAAATCCCTGGTACCTTTTGGTATGGACGGTTTTTGTGACATTGTCTTGTTTCGAGAAGACAAATTTAACAATTGTGAAGATACTTCAACCTGCTTTCGCTCAAAGATAAATCCCCTTTGATCTTTACAGACTTTCCTTTCCTAACCACCTTAGCACATTCGAGCTCCAGATCTCGTCTGATTCTTGCTGCGTCAATATTCCATCTTCCACCGCAAAATCAATTACACGTCCCGGATACGATCGACCTACTCCTTCCATTTCACCCAATGGATAAGGATCATCGAGTCCTGCTACAATTTGACCTGCTCCAACTCTTATTTTCAACAATTGCAAAGTATATGCATCATGAACAAGTGTATCAAAAAAGACGTTTTTATGTCCGAGTGTTGCTCTAGGGTCACTTGCACCTTCGAACAGATCCGGACGACCGTCATACCCCTGTAATCGACGACCATAATTGGCTTGCCCTAACATACAGCCGTGCGCGAAACATGTTCGAATTCCCGGAAATTTATTCGCATAATCTTTCAGAGAGTAAAAATGAAGGGTATCGGCTGTCTGAGCCATCATCCAAACCAAATGAAAGCGCCAATACACATCCTTCAACTTTACCATTTTCTCTCCATCATAAGGATGGATCTCTATGGCTAAATTGTAGTGATTTGCCAATTCAAAGATCGCTTCAGTGCTATCATCAACAACAGACAACCATTCGCCTTCTTTGTTCAAAAAGTGAGTAGGCAAGCACAACAGTGGCATTTTTAAATGCTCTACACAACGTTCGATTTCCTTGAGTGCATCCTCCAAATACAAGGGCTGAACTACAAATCCACTTGTAAACTTGTCCGGTCTTCTTTCTTGAATACTCGCATTGAAATCGTTTTGCCAGCGAATGGCATCGTGTGCATCCTGCCGCTCCCAACCATTGCAATACACCTGAGATAAATTTAACATCACACCATGGTCAATTCCGTAGCGCTCCATCCATTCCAACTTTTCCGAGAAGAAAAAACTGGGATCAGTTATTGGCCGGCTCCAATCATCCTGACGCATGAACTTACGATCTTCATCGATCCAAAACAATTTTTTTTCCTTCATGAATTGAGGAATCTCATGCGGTTCAGGCAATAAATGTCCGTGTCCGTTGATCTTAATCTTTTTGTTTCCCATCGTAAGTACTTGTTGCAACGCTCAAATTTAAGCACAAAAAAACGGCCACCAATGGCAGCCGCTTATTTCTTAACACATCTCAATTGTCCTGTTGATCATTTGATATACACAACTCTTTCAACGTACTGACCATTTAAAGTGGAAACCATGACGGTATACACCCCCTCTCCGTGTTGAGTCAGATCGAAAGTGTAAAATTCTGAATCCACTTGGTTTTCAAGAACTACACGTCCTGTTTGATCAAATATCTTGATCGACTCCAAAAGGTCATTCTGAACACGCATATAAATGATACCGTTTGTTGGATTTGGATAGACACTCAGTGAGATAGCTTCTGCTTCATTCAGATCAGCACATCCGACAGTAATCGGTTGATGCGCAATTCCAGAACATCCATTTGCAGCAGTATATTCATAATAAATCAAGAAGGTTCCATATCCAGCTGATTCTGGATCAAAGGTATTTCCTGTAACTCCTGGTCCAGTATACACACCACCTACAGGAAATCCTTGAGTCAATTCAAATGCAGGACTATTGATGCATACATCAGCCAGTGGAGAGAAAGAAACAGAAGGTACGGTTAGCGGTGCAGGACTAATTGTCGCAACTGGACCTGTACAACCTCCGACGGTCTGTGACACATATATTGTATTTGAAGAAGTAACTGTGATTGAATTTCCTGTTTCACTTGTTGACCATTGCAAGCCCGAACCGGAAGCAGTTAAAACTGAGTAACCACAATTATTTTCAACCGTAACCGACGGTGCCGGTGGCAAAGAGCCTCCGTTGATCGTTGCTGAAATAGAATTTGAAGTACATGTACCTTCAAAAGTGATCGTATATGAACCCGGAGCCAATCCTGTAATCATATATGGCAGACTCACTGAATTAGCTGAACCATTTGCTGTTCCTGTCCAAACTAAATTTCCATTTCCACTTCCGTCAACAGTGATTGATCCGTCAAAAGACGAGCAAGACGAAGGATCAGTAACTGCACCCAAAGTAATAACCGGAGTATCTTGTGGATTCGCAGTGATAACAGCAGGTAAACTCGTGCAACCGGCCACAGTTTGTGTAACTGTATACTCTCCACCTGTACTTACGGATATACTTGATGAAGATTCTGCTGTTGACCAGATTAAATTTGATCCAACGGCTGTCAGTATTGAGCTACCACATCCATCTACTGTGCTTACGCTTGGAGGAGCAGGGGCAGAAGGATCACTAAGCCCAATGGTTAAGACATTTGATGCACATCCATTGTTAAACGACACTGAATACGATCCAGCACTCAGAGAGCCAATCATGAAAGGCAAGTTTGTGGTAGGTGAACTTCCTGACACAGGACCTGTCCATGTAACTACACCGGTTCCAGATCCATTAATGTTTACTGAGCCATCAGCAGCCCCACAAATAGAAGGGTTGGTTAATACCCCTTGACTGATAACCGGGATTACAAGTGGTACTGCAGTGATATTCGCTGCTGAACTCGTACAACCAGCGATTGTTTGCGTCACTGAATAAGTTCCAGATGTCAACACGGTTATTGAACTTGTTGTTTCACCTGTAGACCATGAAAGATTGGAGCCAACTGCTGTTAAAACAGATGATCCACAATCATTCACAACTGAAACAGATGGAGCTGCAGGAGATGATGGATCAACAAGACTCGCATTTATAGTATTTGAGGTACACCCATTAGAAAAGCTGAATGAATAGGCACCTGCAATAAGCGAATTAATAGTAAACGGTAAAGAAACAGATACCGTTGCTCCTGAAGTTGCACCTGTCCATGAAATGACACCTGTTCCAGAACCGTTGATCGTCACATTTCCGTCAGCTACTCCACATGCGCTTGGATTATTTGTTGATCCTAAACTAATTACAGGTGTCGGTGTCACCGTGATTCCGAGAGTTGAATTAGCTGAAGTACCACACGCATTTGTAGCTGAAACCTGAATATTTCCGGATGTAGATCCAACTGTCACAGTTGTTGACGTTGTTCCTTGTCCGTTAGTGATCGTTGAACCAACCGGAACCGTCCAAGTATACGAACTTGCACCTGATACATTCGCTATGGAATAAATATTTCCTGAAGATCCTGAACAAACTGTTGTCGTTCCTGTAATAGCACCGGGTGTTGCCGGTGCAGAATTAACAATAATAGGTATACTTGACGCTGATGAGGTACCACATGCATTTGTAGCTGTAACGGTTATAGGTCCTGAAGTGGATCCAAATGTCACGGTAGCTGAAGTTGTTCCTTGCCCTACAGTTATGGTTGAACCAGTAGGAACTGTCCAAGTATATGAACTTGCACCCGGAACAGCCACAATAGAATATACATTTCCAGTAGATCCTGAACAAACTGTTGCTGCTCCTGAAATAACGCCAGGAGTTGCCGGTGCAGAATTAATAGTAATTGATATACTTGACGCCGACGAGGTGCCACAAGAATTTGTAGCGGTTACGGTTATAGGTCCTGAAGTAGATCCAAATGTAACAGTTGCTGAAGTTGTTCCCTGTCCGCCTGTTATGGTTGAACCAGCCGGAACCGTCCAAGTGTATGAACTTGCTCCCGGAACGGCCACAATAGAATATACATTTCCAGTAGATCCTGAACAAGCTGTTGTCGTTCCTGTTATAGCGCCGGGAGTTGTCGGTGCAGCATTCACCGTTATATAGTTTGTCATCGTCTCAGTATCTGAACCGGCAGTGTTAGTAGCAACCAATGTCACATCATAAACTCCAGCCGATGCATAGCTTACAACGGGATTAATATCCGTTGAAGATGACGGAGTTCCACCCGGGAAAGTCCAACTATATGAAGTGGCATCAGTGGAAGTATTCGTAAATGAAACTGTATTTCCAGCACAAATTGTAGTTGGTGTCGCAGTGAATCCTGCTGTTGGAGGAAGTGCTGAAGCTACACCTGAAAGATTGATATTGTCAACAAACAAACGATTGCCATAACCTGATAAATTTCTAAATGCTACCACAACCTTTGAATTCCCGATGTAAGGGCTAAGATCTACTGTTTCTGTCCTCCACTGAGCTGCTGTAGGTGTAAATGCTGTTGTTTGCGCTGGAGCTGTTGCCAAGACAGTGTATGATTTCGAATATACACTCGTATAGGTATTACCACAATCTGTTGAAACCAGTACTTCCAAACCATCAAAATAAGTCGCAGAATATGGGGCATAGGCCACATCAAACGCAAGTGATACTGAAGAATAACCCAACAAATTTGCTCCGGGTAAACGAACCTCATCATCATCAGCATCATTATAAGCGAAATTATCAAACATCATAGAATTACCAGCAGTTGGAGCATTACCAGCAGCAGTCGTTCTCACCCAAGTTGTTGGAGAACTGTTCAAATTGACCAATTCCCATCCTACCGGAACAAAAGTTGTGTTAACAAATCCCTCTGTAATAGGTAAAGCAGCGCCATTTGCATCCAAGACAGTGATGTATGCCGTTTTTGTTTCAGTATCCGATCCGAAGGCATTGGTTGCTGTGAGAGAGATTGTATTTGTTCCTACGGTATTGAACGTTACAGTTGGATTTGCTAAAGTTGATGTTGCCGGAGTAGCTCCCGGACCAAAATCCCACGAATAAGAACCGGCATTAAGAGAAAGATTCGTGAAAGTCACAGTGTTACCTGAACAAATTGTAGTTGGAGTTCCAGTGAAATCAGCAACTGGCGGCGTTACAGTTGCTGCAGCATAGAGAAGGAAGTTGTAAGTACCTTCATCACAATCATTGTTTCCAAATGAAACATTACCTGTAAAACTACCACCTGTCGGATGATCAAAAGTTACTGTAAAAGTTGTACTCCCACCTGCCGGAACAGTAGTAGATCCAAAAGAGTTAGTCAATGTAAATCCAGTCCCTGAAACAGTAATTGGTTCTTGGAGAATTAAATTGCTCGTACCTGAGTTGGAGACAGTGAACGTTGCGGTTAAAGGTGTTCCTGCTGAAACGCTACCCATATTATAAAAGCCTTCATCCAGAACCTGAACAGTGGCTACATCAACATTAATTTCTGCAGAAGAAACTGCATTAAATCTAAAATTATCGATATACACATTGTTACCGTTTGCCGCGACAACTCTGAATCGAAGTTTGATACTTTTAGATGAACTAGTGACAAATGGCAATAGGTTAATTGTTTCTGTTCTCCATTGATTTGCAGCCGTAGGAATAAAAGAGGATGTTTGAGTGGTTGTAACAGTCTGAAGTATTGTTCCCGTTTTGTCATATACCGGAGTACTATTCCAAGTTGCCCCACAATCTTCAGAAATTTCTACATATAAGCGCTCGTAGTTGGCAGTAGTATTATTTCTTCTTCTATAAGCTACATCGAACTGAACATTTGCTGAACTAGCGTTACAAGGTAAAACTAGAATCGGCGTAACTAATTCTTCTATTCCACCTGTTCCATTTCCAAATCCAGGAAATTGCCCGGCGGCATTATCCAGTACTCCATCAATACTCGTTGCGGAAGCCCCTAACCATCTGTAGCAATCGTTGTTCAAATTGTTTACTACCCAACGGATATCAGGAGGAAAAGTACCATTTTCAAAATCTTCAACAAAAGGTGCCTCAATTCCATTGGAAATCACGAACTCCACACTACTTGTATCCATTCCCGGAGAAGGATCTGCAACGCTGTTCGGAAGTGTCGTGTAGGACTTGAACATATGAACCCCAAGAGGAGCTGAAAATGCCGGAAGTGAAACATTTGCAGATGATCCGGGTGTCAAGTTACCTGTCCATGCAAAGGTTGTAGGAGTACCATTATCTATAATATATGAAACTGTAGCTGAAGTCAAATTGTTCGCGCCTCGATTTCGAATAACCACTGTTGGAGTAATACTACCTGCACAATTGTCTCCTTGTGGATTTAGAATGTTAACGATAGAAGCATCATTGTTATTTGGAGGAACACAGGCATCTGATGTGATCAATAATGACCTTCTGGGACTAGATTCCAAAACCACACGCATGCGCATGCGCTGATCATAGGTAAATATGTTCATACACATATCATCGGTATAATCCATGTAATTCTCAATTTGATCGAGACCTGCATCAGGAGCGGCAGTACACGAATTGGTACCAACCGGACAACCATAATTCGCAGCACCTGCAAGCGGGGTGTCATTGCAAAAATCATCAACTGTGCAACCACCATCTCCCCAAATATGTCGCAAGCCCAGCCAGTGACCGACTTCATGTGTTGCAGTTCTTCCTTCATTATAAGGTCCGGCAAAACCTGTTACTGAGCTTTTACCAACAGAATTGTATGTCAATACACAACCATCAGTTGCAGCACTTTGCGCACCACACCCCATTCCACCAAGAGCAGTTTCAGGGAATTGAGCATACCCTAAAATTCCACCTGAAATTTCACATACCCAAATATTAAAATAACGATCCGGATTCCACCCACGAGTTGCTGTAGGATTATTGTTGTTGTAGGTGTAAGGTTTTATCGTATTATTGATGTAATTCGTTGTATGCGGAGGTGCTGTCCAACCGACTGTATTTCGATTGATCCGGTTTACACCATTTTCACCACCCGGAAATGCTGATCCGTCCGGTCTGCGTTGCGCCAAGCAAAACTCTATCTCTGTATCCGCGCCAACTGGATTACCGTTCCACCCATTTGAACCAAGAATTTTACGAAAATCTTCGTTCAAAACATCAATTTGAGATTGAATGGCTGCATACGAT
>DAISYB010000039.1:0-21769 GCA_036825545.1 Crocinitomicaceae bacterium
TTGATGAATGAATATTAACCAAAACGGTCAAGCTTATTTAGGGAAGTACAAAAGTATTTGCTCTTTGTTCCATCTTCTTCGTTCATATCTTCGATTTTCACTAAAATATAACCGATGTCACTGACGCAATGCCTATTTTTGCAATCAGCAATTCAAAAGAATGGAAAGTCTCTTACGCTCCTTTTTCTCCATGCGCATGATGGCCGTGGGTATGATCATTTTTCTCGTAGCTATTGGAGCAGCTACATTGGTTGAATCAGCATTTGATATTCAGACAGCTAAGATTTTTATTTACAATGCTCTTTGGTTTGAAATTCTTCTCGCATATCTGGGGATAAATCTGATTGCAAATATTTTCACTTACCGCATGTTTCAACGGGAGAAAATCGCGATGTTGATGTTCCACATTTCGTTCATTGTTATCCTAATCGGTTCGGCAATAACACGTTTTGTGAGTTTTGAGGGACTAATGATGATTCGCGAAGGACAGAGCTCAAATTTCATTTATTCTTCAGATCCTCATTTGTGGTTCCGTATCAACGACGGGAAAATGCAATATACGTATGCGGAGAAGATGTTTATGACCGATGCCCGACCTTTTGGTATGGATCCCAACGGTTTTTCCATTCCTGTGACATTTCCAAATCATCCAACTAAAATCTCCATTGAATACCTCGGATTTCAAAAGAAAATGGTTGATTCATTAGTGGTGAATGATTCCATTCAGGGAATGGTGTTGGAAATCATGACCAACGGAATGGAAGCCAATCATGTTGAGCCGGGTGGATTTCTCATGATCGGTGATGTAGCCTTGTCATTCGAAAAGAAAGATGCCATGCCCGGAATTGACGTGGTGCGTCAGGGAGCGAAGATTATGCTCAGTTCAAAAATTCCTATGCGTTATTTACCGATGGCCGAAATGCAAAAATACCGCCAGTCGGGTATGGATGTTCCGGATTCTTTGTTCGTAGAAATACCAACAGATAGCTTAGTTCCTTTCCAAACAACTACTTTGTATCAGGTGGGACAACAACAGTTTGTGTTTAAGCAAGTGATCAATCACGCGAAAAGATTTCTTTTACCTTCCGGACGACGTGATGTAGGCAGGGATTACCTTACCGTTAAAGTAACTGACAATGGCCAATCGAAAATTGTACAGTTGGAAGGAGGGATGAATATGATTCCGGAAAGGGAATTGTTTACCTTGAATGGATTGACCTATGAGATGGAATACGGTTCTACCCGAATAAATTTGCCTTTTTCGGTGGCATGCCGTGATTTTCAATTGGATCGCTATCCCGGATCGAATGCAGCATCCTCTTTCGCCAGTGAAGTAACGATCATTGATGAAGAAAAAAACTACAAACGTGACCAACGAATTTTCATGAACAATGTGATGGATTACAGAGGTTACCGATTCTTCCAATCGAGTTATGATCCGGATGAATTGGGCACGCGTTTGAGTGTGAACCACGATTGGTGGGGAACGAATGTAACTTATGTTGGTTATTTGCTGATGTCAATTGGCATGTTATTGTCCTTGTTTGCACCTGTTGGGCGTTTCCGGGGACTGATGAATTTATTGGTCAAGTCAGGTGAGAAGCGCAAAAACCTTACATTGATGTTTGGATTGTTGATTTCATTGAATGGTTTTGCTGTGGATCATGATCATGACCATTTTGAAGGGGATGGACATGATCACGGTCACTCAGAAATGGTTGAAGAAACTTCAGCCAAAAAATCGAAACCTGTTCACACGATTATTTCAAAGGATCATTCGGAGGAATTAGCGAAATTAATGGTACAAGATTACGATGGTCGCATCATTCCTATGCATACGATGTGCGATAAGATTTTGCGTAAGATTTACCGTGATAGTAAGTTTGAAGGGAAAAATGCGGTGCAAGTCGTAATGAGCATGCACATGTACCCTGAATATTGGATGGATCAAAAGATCATTCAAGTTTCATCCAATCTGCGTGAAAAATTCGGAGTGAGTACCTATGCTTCTTATCAGGAATTAGCCGATAACAATGGTGAATTCAAATGGATGAAAGAGTACGAAGAAGCTCACCATAAATTGGAGTCACATCGAAATGAATTCGACAAAAAATTGATCAAGCTGGTTGAGAAATTTCAGGTTGTTCAGGCCGTTTTTATGTGGCAATACATGCGCATCATTCCAGCGAAAGGTGAACCGAACAATACTTGGTTTGTTCCTTTTGATCGTGAATTATTTAAGTATGATACCGTTTCTTCAGGAGTTGCACTTCGTTATTTAACAGCTTTAGATAAAGCAGGCAAAAGCAATTCGTATGGCGAGGCATTGGATCTGTTGAATGAATTTAAAGCACTGCAGCGTTCACAAGGCGAAAAAGTAGCATTGTCTGACAGTGCCATTGGAATTGAGATCAGTTACAACAAGATGAACATCTTTAAAAATAGTTATCGCTCTTATCTATTGCTTGGATTGATCTTGTTAGTATTGTATTTCATAAATATTCTCAAAAAGCCAACAGAGAGGGCAATGAAACAGTACGCAGTTGTCAAAAAGATTTTTGTAGTATTTGTTGCCGTGATCTTTGTATATCACGTCGTAGGCTTGTGTTTCCGTTCGTATATCTCTGGTGATGCACCATGGAGTAACGGATATGAGGCCTTGATCTTTATTGCTGCAGTAACAGCTTCATTGGGATTTGCTTTTGGTCGCAAGAATGAAGTGATTCTGCCGGGGGCGATTATTTTGGCAGGGCTAATGATCTTTGTAACGGAGATGGAATTGCTCGATCCGGAAATTACACCGTTGCAACCCGTTTTGAAATCGTATTGGTTGAAGATCCACGTATCTGTGATTACGGCGAGTTATGCATTTCTGGGATTGGCAGCTATTCTCGGATTGATTAACTTGATTTTATACACGCTCAGAAATGAAAAGAATGCAACATTGATTAATTTGAATATCAACGAATTGACTTACGTGTCAGAAATGACCATGACGATTGGTTTATTCTTATTGACGATCGGAACTTTCCTTGGTGGAATTTGGGCCAATGAGTCATGGGGACGCTATTGGGGCTGGGATCCGAAGGAAACCTGGGCATTAGTTTCAGTCTTAGTGTATGCCGTGATTCTTCACTTGCGATTCATTCCATCATTGAAAGGAAAGTTCGTTTTTAATGTTGTGAGTTTATGGGGCTATTCGGCCATTCTCTTTACTTTCTTTGGGGTGAATTTCTACCTCGTTGGATTACATTCGTATGCACAAGGGGAAGGACTTGGTAAGTTCCCAACCTGGTTATGGATCATCATCGGTGGATTTGCGCTGTTTACGTGTTTTGCGTGGTGGAGAAAGAAGGGGTCAACTCAGCACTGACCTCGATACAATTTTTCATCGTCGATTGAGTGATCCGCTTTTTTGCGGATCGTATCGAAATGACGGTGAAAAATCACTTGGTAAGCGCTGAATTTTATCTGCAGATCGAGATCTTATTTGAGAACTGAAAGAAACAAAATTCTATCTTAGCAAATTCCTAATTCATCCCGATAAAAATCGGGACTCCTAATTTTAAAAAATGGACATTCTCGCATTTGCAGCTCATCCGGACGACGTGGAACTATCCTGTTCAGGTACGATCATGAAAGCCATTTCGCAAGGAAAGAAGGTGGGGATCATTGATCTGACGCAGGGGGAACTCGGTTCTCGTGGGACGATTGAAACACGTTATACAGAAGCGGGGAACGCATCCAGGATTATGGGATTGAGTATTCGGGAAAACTTGAAAATGGCCGACGGCTTCTTCGAAATTAATGAGCAGAACAAACGAGCGATCATCCAAATGATCCGCAAATACCGTCCGCAGATCGTATTAGCCAATGCTGTTGAAGATCGTCACCCTGATCACGGCAGAGCGGCTAAATTGGTTTCAGAAGCTTGTTTTTTGGCTGGTTTGCGCAAAATTGAGACAGAATTAGATGGGCAAAAACAAGAAGCGCATAGACCGAAGGCAGTTTACCACTATATCCAAGATCATTACATCAAGCCGGATTTCGTAGTGGACGTGACGGAATTCATAGACCGCAAGATCGAAGCGATCCAAGCCTACAAAACACAATTTTACGATCCGAATTCGACCGAGCCTGAGACGCCAATTTCAGGAGCTGAGTTCTTCGATTTCATCAAAGGTCGCATGTTGCAATTTGGACGTCCAATAGGCGTTCGCTATGCCGAAGGTTTTACTGTAGAGCGAGAGCCTGGGGTGGAAGATTTGTTTGATTTAAGGTAATTTTTTTTGTTTTAGGATAATTTAAAATACTGGTAATATGAAATTGAAGGAATTCCAATTGTTGAAGATGTTATTATTGAAGAGAATTAATGTTTTTTAATCGATTACTACGTCAACCATGACAAGACAAGAACATTTAGCATTTTGCTCGGTTTGTTTGAACCGATCATTCGATCCTAAATTTGGGATTGTATGTGGACTCACTAAAGAAGTAGCCAATTTTGAATCGTCCTGCTCGGACTACGCTGAGGATTCATCTGAAAAGGCTTTAGAAGATGCAAAGGTGGAGGAGAAAAAAAGTGAGAAAAAGGGAAAAGTGAATAAAGCGCGTATGGCCTTATTCACCATTGGTGGTTTGTATGTGTTGGTTGGCTTTTTAGAAGCCTTTGTTATGCAAGGACACGAATTGATTTTTGGTATCATCGACTGGGTCGTTGCTGCAATTTTCATTGGATTGGGGATTTGGTCTTACAAGGCAGCGGTTCCTTCATTGATCGCTGGACTGGTCATTTATGTTGCTATTATTTTGTTGTTGGCGGCAGTCGACGCAACTACCTTGTTCAGAGGAGTGATATGGAAGATTGCAATTATTTATTATCTGATCCACGGAATCAAGACGGCTAGGGAAGAGGCGAGATTGATGAAGAAAGCGAATTCTGATCTGTTGGATGAGTTTTAAGATTTTTTGATAGTTTACTTCGCTTTTAGTATTTGTATGGATTTTCATTTCAACCAATGAGTATTCGATTTTTCAATAAAGAACTGTACAAGCTGAATATTCTCATTGCTGTATTTATCTTTTTGGCCGCATTATTTTTCGGAATAGTCGTTCATCCGGCTTATTTAGTGTTAACACTTCTTGCGTTTGTTGTGTTGACTTTTTATCAAGGAGTAGAATTTAATCCATCAACAAAACAATACAGAAATTATAAGTCGTTTCTGTTCAAACGCCTTGGAGAATGGAAAGACTTAGGGGAAGACAATGAGTTAGTTGTATTGGTTAAACATGGAGTTAAAAGTACAACAGGAACTATGATGACGGCATCGCTAAAAACCAAAGGAGGATTCAGTGAGTTATACCTAATGAATTCTAATCACACACGTCGTTTTTTTGTCGATTCCTCAGAAAACCATGATCAAATCGATAAACGTGCATTAGCTTTGAGTAAACAATTAGGACTTCCTGTACGTCCTTTTTCTCCGAAGTGGAAGTGAAAAATCACAATTTTTATCATTTTTGTCCGATAAAAAGTATTTTTAAGTTGTCATTGATTGGTGTTTATTGATGAAAACTCTTGATTCAAAAAGATAGGGCTTATTTTGCCGAAGTAATCTATAGGTAGGCTTGTCCACAGATTCACGAATTTCGATTTTACTTGATATGTTCACAAATTAATTGATTCGCTAGCGAATCTGAAAGGATTTACACTAATTATGGAAATTGAAATTGGATTAATCAATTTGAAATTTTATCAGAAACGAAATTCGTGAATCTGTGGTTATTCATCGACCTGGGTTATTATCGGACACTAGTGAATTTTTATCGAAATGATTTTCATTAGTGACAAAGTTAAGTTCGGCTAAGCCAATTGGAGAGATTGAAGTTATTCATAAATTAGTGGTGTGGATTTTACCCAAAATAAAATTGATTTTGAACTATTTCGGTATACTCATTTTGTTCTTTTTGACTGCTTGTGTGTCAGGTGAGAAGATCATCAATGATCATGTGGAGATCGAAGTATACACTTATGAGAAAGAAGGAAAAGTTAATGCTTCTGCGATGCCCGCATTGCGAACTCAAAGTGAATTGCAGCCATTCAAACGAAGATTTGAATACATATTGATCAATTGTTCTGCGATCCATCTTCCAGAAAACGCGGAGAGAAGAAATGCGATATGGAGCCTGTATCCGGATACAATCCAGCTCAAGAAGCTATACCTGAATGAGTTTGCCAAAGATAAGGGATTAGCCAATTACTTTAAAACAAGCTATCTAGCCATAAACGGCAAGAAAACGGGAGCTAAGCAAACATTTTCAGAAGATGAATTGATGGAAGTCGCGTCTAAATTTTTCTATTGTGATGCGGTTTTTCCGGATACAACAGTCCAAACCCATATTTGTATCGGATTAAATGGGGTGAGTGAAGCACATTGGAACAGCGATTTTACACTTCTTGAAGCCTTTTGTTACGAAGCCATTTTTAATGATTTGGTATTGGATAATTCACTTATCGATGTGGCGTATTCCTTGGCAAAGCAAAAATCTGTAGAACAATACAAGTCTTCTATTGTGACCTTGGATCGTTTCCTGCTTGATGTGAGGTATGCACTTTTTGATAAAATGAAGAATGATGAGGTCTTGAAAAAAGTTTTATTGGATTATTACCAATTGAATAAAGCAAATGTCGCATTTCAGATTCTCAATTAATTTGAATTGAACATACAAGGAAGACGTGTTTTGATGAATAAAAATTGATACGATGGAAAAAATAACAATTAAGGCAATTGTAGCAGCGAACAGGAACAGCGTATGGGAAGCTTATACCATTCCTGAGCATATAACACAATGGAATTTCGCAGATCCAAGTTGGCATTGCCCAAGTGCTACAAACGATTTGTCAATTGGAGGCCGATATGTTGCACGAATGGAGGCTAAAGACGGTAGTTTTGGTTTTGACTTTGATGCCATCTACTCAGATGTCAAACCCGGTGAAAGTTTTACGTACGAATTTGGTGAACGCAGTGCTAGCGTTCACTTTAATGAATTGGAGGATCATTTAACTGAAGTGACGGTTACATTCGATCCGGAAACTGAAAATCCAATTGAAATGCAACGAGAAGGTTGGCAAATGATTTTGAATAACTTCAAGAAGTATACGGAATCGTTGGAGTGATTTGTCGAATCACTTCACAATGAAATAAAATAAAAGAAAAAAATCCTAGTTTGATGGAGGTGTTTTTCTTAGATTATTAGTTAATAGCGTAACTTTTTGAATGTACAATTTGTTCTACTAGAAATCGATCGTATGAAAAAGCTTCTAACAATTGCGGCCATCATTGGTGGGTTGAATACCATGGTGGCTCAAGGCAACAGTTCAGAGTTGGACATTGCAAGGAATTCAATTTTTGCTGAGGCATTTGGTCAAGGATTTTGCTGGTCTGTCAACTATGATCGACTATTAAATGTAGACCGAAAAGTTAAAAATTCCTATTCGATTGGAGTGGTTTATGTGCCGAAGTCTGTCGGATTTGGTGATGGGACGTATTATGGAATTCCCTTTTCTTACAATTGGTTGTTTGGCAAAAAAAATCATCATTTGGAACTTGGTGTAGGTGTTACCAGTTTAATTGTAGATCCATATTGGGCACATAATGTCACGAGTTATTACACCTACATGACCCCTAAAATCGGATATCGTTATCAACGATCACAGGGTGGTTTGTTTTTCAGAGCAACAGCCACACCAATGATCGATCTGCTCAATGTGAGTGTTTATAAATACGATGATTTAACGGTAAGGCACTTTTCTACACTTAATGACGTTGCCGGCTTAGGTTATGCCATATTTCCTTGGCCTGGGATGAGTATAGGGTACACATTTAAATAATTGTGAAAACCCTTTTATATTGTAGCAAGAAAAGCAGGATCATTGGGAGATAAGGATGAGCGACTTCCCTGGACAATAAATTTCAATAAGAATAAGGTAATAAAGTGCGTTTTATGAGTGGAGATTCGGAGCAAACAAAGAATGCAACACCTTTTGTTCAAACCTATTTTCATGGGACGAAAGCTGATTTAAGTATCGGTGATTTCATTGAGGTGGGTTACAATTCGAACTTTGGTCAAAACAAGAATGCCAAATATATTTTTCTTACGGCCACGCTTGATGCTGCAATTTGGGGTGCTGAATTGGCAACAGGTGATGGACGAGAACGAATTTACTTGGTGGAACCGACAGGAGAGATTGAAGATGATCCAGATTTAACAGATAAGAGATTCCCGGGTAATCCAACAAAATCTTACCGTTCAACCTCACCATTTATAGTAGTTGGTGAGGTCACTCGTTGGCGAGGACACACAGAAGAACAAATTAGTGCCATGAAAGAAGCTCTAAAAGAGTTGAAAGCTAAAGGGGTCAATTCTCTTAACGATTAAATTCAAGTGTAATGAAAACTCAGATTGAAGTTAAAGAAATCACAGATCTTCACTTTGCAGCTGTTACCTGTGAAGGTACTCAAGAATTGGGTAGCGCTTTTGGTAAGATTATTCAATGGGCAACTTCAAAAGGTGTGATGGTGTCAGATGCTAAATTGCTAACTGTATTCCATGATAGTTTTAAAGATAAACCGTCAAATAAGGTGAGAATGAGTGTTGGAATTGTGGTCGTTGACATAGATGGTGGTGATAGCAGTGTGAATTGGCAAACAATTCAGGGAGGAAAATACATTGTTGGCCATTCTGAAATTGGAATGGATGAATTTCAAGAAACATGGACTGGCCTGTTTGCTTGGATGAATGAGCAAGGACTGAAAAAAGGATCAGCTGATCCTTTTGAAATCTATCATAATGATTATAATGAACATCCTGAAAAAAAGTGTATTGTTGACATGTACATACCTTTGATGTGAGGCTTAGATATAAAGTAATCTAACTTTCTACCTGATAAGTAATTGATCTATAATGACAAAAAGGCAAAAAATGAATCGGACGATTCGAAAGGGCAGGTTGGTTCTTTACAAGGAGACTTTAGTCGATTACAAAGAGAATTTATGGTCTTTTATTGGGTCTTTTATTGGGATTGGATTAATAGCCTGGGTGCAGAGTGTCTATCTGTCTGACAGTGATAATCTATTCCTTATTGGATCTTTTGGAGCAACCAGTGTTTTAATTTATGGTGTACTTCATAGTCCGCTGGCTCAGCCTAGAAATCTTGTTGGGGGTCATTTGATCAGTGCCTTTATTGGTGTCACAGTGTACAAATTTCTTCCTGAAATCATTTGGTTAACAGCTCCCTTAGCAGTGTCACTTTCTATTGTGGTCATGCAGTACACAAAAACGCTTCATCCACCGGGAGGAGCCACAGCATTGATTGCAATTACAGGGTCAACAGAACTGAAGTCACTTGGATATTTGTATATCATTTTCCCTGTTTTAACAGGAGTCGTAATTCTTTTGATAGTTGCATTGATTGTTAATAACATGACAAGTTACCGTGAATACCCGGTCAAGGGTAGATTTTTAAATGGGACTAAGCGCTTGATCAGAAGATCAAAAATTTAAATCAATTGACGAGAATTTCAAAGAAAAACGATTCATTTCTATGCTTTGGGTAGAGTGAAATGAATTAAATTAAATGATTTCGATCACCTCTACTTCTTTTCCTTGCCATAGAAGCTGATCTCCTGCTTTTTTTCCTATCAATACCTGACCGAAAGGTGCTATGGGAGTCAGGCAAAAAACAACTTGACCTTCAACTGTAAGTTGACCAAGTCCTACAGATAGGTAAAACCAACCAATTGAGGTTTCAACAAGACTGCCTAAACGAATGCTAGGTGAGGAGCCGTTTGGATCAATGCGCTGCAAAACTTCTATTAACTTTCTGGCTTCAGCATACTGAACTCCCAGTTTTTCTTGTTCGAGATGGACCATTGCGCGTGATGTTTCGTGCTTGTCTCCGGCAGTGCTTTTTGAATCATCTGCGGTGGCTTCCATCGCATCGTTCAATGCAAGCTGTAACTCGTTAATCCGCGAATGGACTTTATCTAACAGCGTCTTATGAACAAGGACCTTATCCATTTAGCTGGGTGTATAGTTCATTCAACTTTAAACGAATTTCTTGCTCTGAATAATGTAAAGCGAACTTTCGCAAAGTAGTGGGGTCAAACGGTAGATCATTCAGGATCTTCTCCATCGCCATTGCCAAACTCAGGGGGTCGTTGTCTTTCACCAAAAGTCCACAATCAGTTGGTAGATCTGCTGCAATTCCAACGGGTGTACTAATCACCGGAATACCGCATGATAAAGCCTCAGCCAGTACGATCGAAAAGGTTTCGTAATGAGAGAAAAGGACAAAAGCAGAAGCTTCCTGAAAGTGAGGAACCAATTCTTCGTGTGTATAGGGACCTGAAAATTCGACAAAAGAACTCAATCCCATCTGCGCTGCTTTTTCTTCCCACGCTTCAAAAGGTTCATCACTGAGCACCTTTAATTTAACTTCTTCATAACCCTTTTGAACAAGTAAGCCAACCGCCTCGAGGATTCCGTCGATATTCTTGAGTTGTTTATCCAAAGTGGAAACATGAAGGAAATAGGTGAAATCATGCTGAGTTAGATGCGAAGGGCGAAACAGTTCGGTGTCAACGGGATTTCCAATGACTTCGATCGCTTTTCCTATAAACAAATCTTGCATGTCCGATTTTAGGAAATCCGATACAGCGATGATCTTGTCCGCATGGCGGCGAACTAGTTGCAAGACGTATTTTTCTTTCAAGCTCAGTTTATTCTTGCGTCCGGGACGATAGTACGAAGCATGTTCGGTCACAACTAACGGACATTTAAAGAATTCTTTCGCACGAACAAAGAGATAAGCGCCGGGAATCAACACATGACCATGGATCAGATTCGGTTTCTCTATTACCTTGAATCCTTTTTCAATTGCTTTGAGTCTGTTATTTCTGCGCGATAAAAAATGAGATCCTTTTGGATGATAAACTAGAACTTCACGTACACCATTTTCCTCTTGTTGAACAATTTCTATTTCTTTCCGATCTTCTTCCGGGACGGTATGCAAGACAGTGATTGTATGACTGACAGCCATTACTTGAGCTTGGTGACGAACGAAATTTCCAAGAAATGGATGTTCCGGTGTGGGATACCAGGAACTCATGATCAGAATATGTTTACGCTTAGCCGTAGCCATGCTATAAAAGTAAGCATTTCAGACTAAGTCATCGAACTGAATGGGTGATCATGCAAGTGTTTTCTCAAAAACAGCTTTCACTTGCTCTAAAGCAAAATCGATCTCTTCCTTCGTTGTGTAACGGGAGAATGAAAAGCGCACATTCGGTCGTGTCATATCAGCATGTATACCTTCAAGCACATGCGAACCTTTTGCTGCTCCTGAAGAACAGGCACTTCCACCTGAAACGGCAACACCTTTAAGGTCAAGCGTAAAAAGTAACATTCCGGCTTTCTCTGTTTTCGGAAAGCATACATTCAATACTGTATACAATGAACGTTCAGGATCAGTTTCCCCGTGAAAGGTAATATCACTGAAAAGTCCTTTTAATTGTTCGATCATGTACGTTTTCAATTCTTGCACATGCTGCTGATGACCAAGAACATCGTCATAAGCCAGATCCATTGCTTTTGCCAATCCAACGATCCCGTAAACATTTTCAGTTCCACCGCGCAAACCACGTTCCTGTGCTCCACCATGGATCAATGCTTCTGCTTTTACATTTTTATTGACATACAGAAATCCGATTCCTTTTGGTCCGTGGAATTTATGAGCGGCACAAGTTATGAAATCGATATCCAATTCTTTCATATCGAAAGAATAGTGCCCCATAGTTTGAACTGTGTCTGAGTGGAAATAAGCTCCATATCTACGACACAATTCACTAACATGTTTCAAAGGCAGTAATGTTGCGATCTCATTGTTGGCATGCATGAGTGAAACCAGTGTTTTTTCTCCGGATTGTAATAATTCTTCAAGGTGATTGAGGTCGACATTTCCTTTCGCATCAATCTTAACGTAGCTAACCTGCGCTAAACCTTGCTTTTCGATTGATTCAGCAGTATGTCCAACCGCATGGTGCTCGATCGATGAGGTAATGATTTGTTTCACTCCCAATAGATTGACGGAAGAATACAAAGCCATATTGTCGGCTTCGGTTCCTCCTGAAGTAAAGATAATCTCAGAGGGTTGACAATTCAAGTGTTTTGCGACGGTTCTGCGTGCTGTTTCGATCAATGCCTTCGACTGGCGACCATAGAAGTGGGTAGAGGATGGATTTCCAAAACCGTCTGTTAGAACAGGGATCATGGCTTCAACTACTTCCGGCGCAATTGGTGTTGTCGCTGCATTATCTAAGTAAACACGCATAGTCTGAATTTTGTCGCGAAGATAAGAATTCGGAAGGAACACTAAAGGAAGTAAGCGCGTTTCTTGTGTTACTTCGTGAAGAATAACTTGGAATCCTACCTTTTGTTTCGAACATAAATCAGTTTGAATCGCTTACTTCCTTGCTCACGCGATTCAATTTCGAATTGATCCAGTGATTTGAATAAAGGGGTCAATTTTTCGAATCCAAAGTTTCGTGGATCGAAGTTCGGTTGTTTTTTTATAATGAGTGATCCTACATCACCTAAAAATGCCCAACCATCATCATCTGCGGCATCAGAAACAGTGTTTTTCAACAATCGGATCAAATCAGGTGTGACTTTTTCCAAAGTTGCTTTTTTCGTTTTAGAAGAGGAAGGCTCATTACTTTCATGTATATCCAAAATCTCCAAGTAAATGAACTTGTCACATGCAACAATAAAAGGATCGGGTGTTTTCTTTTCTCCAATTCCATAGACTGTTTTGCCCGCTTCTCTCAATCTTGTTGCTAGCTTCGTAAAGTCACTATCAGAGGACACCAGACAAAATCCATCAACTTTATCAGAATAGAGAATATCCATAGCGTCAATGATCATAGCGGAATCAGTAGCGTTTTTTCCTGTGGTGTAACTGTATTGCTGAATCGGTGTAATTGCTGATTGCAACAAAATCGTTTTCCAACTGGTTAATTGAGGTTTGGTCCAGTCACCATAGATGCGTTTAATGGTTGGTGTGCCGTATTTGGCAATTTCCTGCATCATTTCTTTGACGTACTTGGATGGGATGTTATCACCATCAATTAAGACGGCAAGTTTTAAGTCATTGTTCATGAATCTGTAATTAAAAAAAGCTCCCGAAGGAGCTTAGTGTTATAATGAAAGAACTTTAAATTCGGTTCTTCTGTTCTCTTGGTGTTGTTCGTCGGTGCAATTGACGCCGTTACTACATCCATTCACTAACTGTGTTTCACCATATCCAGCCCACTTCAAGCGATCTGATGAAATTCCTTTACTAGTCAGATAGTCCACAACTGCTTTCGCTCGTTTTTCTGACAATTGTTGGTTGTAGGTATCTGAACCTCGAGAGTCAGTGTGCCCCCCTAATTCAATCTTCAAGGAAGGTACATCGTTCATCAATTTTGTTAAACGTTCCAATTCCGCTGCTGATTCAGGACGTAAAGTAGCTTTATCCAAATCAAAGAATATGTTACGTAGAACGATCTTTCCACCAACAGCTAATTTCTTCAACTCAACATCTTTCTCAACTTCCTGGAACGCTGCGGTGGCCGGAATATCGAAGTTCTCTGAGTGGAAGAGGTACCCATCTTTTTTAACAGCAATCCCGTAATTTTTTCCTGCAGGAAGAGATACAAGGTATTTACCCGTTGATGAGTTGGATTTGAAGGTTGCGATCACCTTGTTGGCTACGTTATCTACGATCTCAATATCAGCACTCAACTTTTCTTTCGTCAAAGCATCTGAAATAACCCCTTTTAACAAGGTGAGTTGTGCTTCTTTCACTTCAACTGTTGGAGCAATAACTGTTTCTTGAACCGGTTTTGCGGCACTGGCAATTAGGTTGTCCTCATTGTTCAAGATCATTGGTTTTTCAGGTCCTAGGAATGTAATTACATACAAATCACGCAGTCCTAGCGATTGACTGTCGGCTGATGTGTAATAACCACGTTTCCCGCTTGCTGATAAAACAAAGAACACATCGTCATCCGGAGTGTTCACAGGATATCCCACATTGACAGGTTTCCCCCAAGATTTTGTTGTTTCATCATACACTGATTTGAAAATGTCGTATCCTCCCATGGAATTGTGTCCTTGCGAGCTGAAGTAAAGTGTTTTTCCATCGGGGTGCATAAAGACCGCTTCTTCCCCATAGGCGGTGTTAATTGTTGGGCCTAGATTAACAGCTTCTCCCCATTTTCCTTTGGCATCTTTGTATGAAACATAAATGTCATGATCACCATGTCCACCCGGTTTGTCAGAAACAAAATACAAGGCATTACCATCAGGGGAATAACATGCCGATGGTTCATGAAACTTGGTATTAATGTTTTTATTGAACGCTTCTGGTTTACTCCAAGTTGTTCCCTCAAGAACTGATTCATACAAGTCTCCTCCGTTATCTTTTCCTAGGTAAATGATAAATTTCTGTCCGTCTGCAGAAACACCAGAGTTTGAATCATGGTTATCTGAGTTAATTGGTTTTGGTAAATTAGTTGCTTTTGTCCAAGTGCCATCTGCATTTTTGTAGGTGATGTAAATGTCTTCAAAATGCTCGTTAATTCCCGGATCGATCTTGCCACCTGTTGAACCCGGACGACGAGAAGTGAACAGCATCATTGATTCATCGGCTGATATTACTGCACCGTACTCATTGAATTCTGAATTGATACTTGGACCTAAATTGTCAATAAAAACGCGTATTGGTTCTTTGACCAACTCTTTACCACTGTAGCATTGCTTAATACGCATTTGAACATCCTGAGTTTTACCCGGGTCACTTGAGGCCATGGCCGTTTTCAAGAACTTGCTAAACGATTCAATGGCTTTGTCGAATTGCAATCCCAGATGATAAGCGCGTCCCAATTCATAATGAATGAAGGGGTCGATTGATGGATTGAGTTGAATGGCTTTCTCCAAATGAGGTAATGCTTTGTATTTCTCAATCGATGCCAAATAACATGATCCCAGTTTGTAATTTAGATCTGCATTATTGGGATTGAAATTATTCGCATTTTGATAATAAGGAAGGGCTTCTTTATAGAAAACAGCACCTCTAATGAAAAGTTCGTCTCCTGTTTTTAAGTTGTCTTTAGCGATTTTTAAACCGTCCTTGTCGTCTTTGAAATTTTCTTTTGTGAACTCAATGTTCTGAGCAAAGCTTAATACCGAGATCAAGCTAAAGAGTGTATATACTAATGCTTTCATGTTCTGAATCTTATTTAATCAGTGATTATTTACAATCTCCAATATGTGATTTTGCTGTTTCTATGCCCATCTGCGAAGCTTTCTTCCAGTCTTCACAAGCGCCTTTTTCGTCACGTGCCATTTCTTTAGCATTTCCACGATTCATATAAGCATAGCCATAATTAGGGTCCAATTGAATCGCTTTGTTACAATCTTCAATTGCTCCCTTATAATCTTTTAGTTTGAATTTTGCTGCAGCTCTGTTGTTGTAGGCGTAAGCATATTTCGGATCGAGTTCAATTACCTTATTAAAATCCTGAATAGCACCATCGTAATCTCCAAGGTCAAATTTTGCACTTCCGCGGTTGTTGTAAGCCAATGCATACTTTGAATCTAGAGAAATTGCTTTCGAATACTCATTCACAGCCCCCTTCAAATCTCCATCTTTCCTTTTTACACTGCCCAGATTATTGTAAACAAAAGTCAGCGATTTATCAATTTGTATAGCCATAGCATAATCAGCTGCTGCTCCTTTGAGATCTCCAAGTTGACGTTTCGCGCTGCCTCTGTCATTATAAGCGTAGGCATATTGTTTATTGTAATTGATAGCATTTGTGAAATCATCCACTGCTGCTTTGTATTCCTTGTTATTGAAATTCAATACACCTCGGTAATAGTAGGCCTGAGAATATTCTTTTTTGCCGTCAATAGCTAAGGAATATGCGGCCATAGCATCTTCAAATTGACCAGTAGCCTCAAGGCATCTTCCTTTTGAAAAATGACTATCCGGATTGCCGTCAATTTGAATAGAAGCGTTGAAATCAGCGATGGATTTTGTATGGTCCTTCATTTCCATATAAGTAATCCCACGATTGTAATAGGCCAGGGAAAACTCCGGTTTCAATTCGATCGCTTTCGTGAAATCTTGAAGAGCTGCCGTGTAATTTTTTGCCGTTAAATTAGAAATTCCAGCATTGTAGTGGCGGTCTGCTTCTGTGTCTTCGCCTTCGATGATCTGTGCTTTAACAACGGTTTCTTCTTGTGCCAGAATTGTGAGAGGAGAAGAAATTAGTAGTAGTGCTAAAACGTAATGGTTAAGTAATTTCATTGGCTTCACTATTTTTAGTAAACGTCCCGAAGTTACAAAAATGATTTCGAAACGCGATGATCTATTCCAATGGAATTTTAATAGGGTATTCCATTCAATGACAGATAGTGTTTTTTTATTTAGGAAGCTACGAAGAAAATTTGAATTGATTTACAAATTTCCTAGTGCGAAGGTATACCTAACTTCAGCTTGTGCCTTTTTGTTTTTCTCCATGATTTCGATCACTTTGAGTTGAGCGTTGATATAGGCCGTTTCTCTGGCATTTACCATAAACAGTGAGCTTTCCCCTCCGAAAAATAGCTGTTGTTCTGCTTCTAATAAGCGTCGAAAATCACTAGCTGTTCTGAAATACAACTGAAACTGAGAACGGGTATTTTGCCAAGTATTGATAGCTGAAGTAGCTTTGAATTTCAATTCTGCACGCTTCAATTCCAGATCCATTTGTGATTCATTGATCTTCAACTCTGTTAACGCTAAAGCACCTCTTTCTTTTCTCAAAAACAGTGGCATTGCAAAATGAATTCCCCACTTGTAGTTGTTGATGGAGTAAGCCGCCAATGGGTCACCACCAATTGGTTGACTCAAAGCGTTGTATTGAAGATCAAGTGAAGGTTTTAATAATTCACGTTTTAAACGCGCTTCAATTTCTAGAGTTTCAATTTTAAGGTTGCCCAAAACCATAGCCGGATGAGCAATGAGCAATGAATCCATATCGCTCAATTTCAAGCGCTCACCGTTGGAACTAATTCTTGGAAAATTGGCGT
The DNA here is from genome assembly GCA_036825545.1 of Crocinitomicaceae bacterium. Classification (GTDB taxonomy): domain Bacteria; phylum Bacteroidota; class Bacteroidia; order Flavobacteriales_D; family Crocinitomicaceae; genus M0103. Next base: position 17,182 of record DAISYB010000039.1, read on the forward strand.
CAGAAATGATTAATGCTTCCAGAGCTTCCTCCGGTAGTGTTGTTTCTGCTAATTCCATAGGAATAATCCCATCCGCCCAAAGATAAACTTCGAGTAAGGCTCTGGTGTTTTGGAGATCCAATTCTGATTGAAGTAGTTGCTGTTGGCGTTGTTGCAACTGAATGGACGCTTCCAGTGTGTCTATAAACGGACGATCACCCAATTCGGCACTTCTGACTACCGCTTGGAAGCGGACTTCAGCCAGTTCAATTGCCTCTTGCATAACTCGGTTAGAATGGAAGGCATTGAACCATTCCCAGTAGGCCTTTGCAGCATCATATTCCAGTTCATTGAGCATAAATTGACGTTGGATTTCAGAGCCTTCATTAAACAATTTCGCTTTTCGAAGTTCGGCGCGACGTTGGTCAATGAACAATCCTTGTCCAAGAGGCAGGGATATACCAGCATACCACAAGCCGCTATCCGGATTGCGATTTTCTGGATTTAAATAAATCCCCTGATTTTGCTCGAAACCTGATTTTAATTCAATTCCGAACCAGGTCGGTATTTTTAAACCGGCATCAATTAAACTGTAATAGTTACTACCATCAAAGTACTTTTGATTGAGATCTGCAAATGCTTTTGGATCAAATGAACCTCTAGCCATTCGCAAAGTTGCTTCACCGAATTCGGGTTGAAGTTCACTTTGAAGTGCGACAGGATGGTGTTGCCGAACAATCAACATGTATTGATCAAACGTAAGCCGATGTTGAACTTGTTCTTGTGCTTGTACAACATAAAAAGTGGTAAGGAGAAAAAATACCACATTCCATTTTCGTATAGTCAATCTTTTTTTCATTTGCTTGTTTCAGGTGACATTCCAACAGTTGATTGAACAGGTTTGTAGTAATCTGGCGGAAAACCATTTACGATTCGCCAGAGTTCGTACCATACAGGAACGTCTTTTAGTAAAACCATTGAGCTGGATCCGGCTCCAACGCGTAATGCATCAGGCCATGGATGATCGTCCGGATCTGGTTGAACCAAGACCCTGTAAAGTCCATTGCTTGACACAAAATTATCGATCGCGAAAACTTTACCTCCATAGGTTCCGTAACTTGTATTCGGCCAACCTGAGAAAACGATTGCTGGCCATCCATCAAACTGGATTCTAACCTTTTGACCTTTTTTGAGCAAAGGTAGATCGATCGGCTTCACATACATTTCAACAGCAAGATCAAAACGTGCCGGCATAATGCTAACGATTGGTGTACCTTCTTTGATTGTTTCACCAATTCCTGATTGAATTGCCTTAGTAATGTATCCATCTTGAGGAGCTGTAATATAATATAACCCGGATCGAACGGAATAATTCATGAATTGATTCTGTAATTTGGTTACTGTCGCTTCAGCATCGTACATGTCAGAGAGTGCCGTGAATTTTTCAGCTTCTGCTTTCGAGATAGCATCGCGGTACTGTTGTTGAATTGTACTCAATTCAACTTGTGTATTGATCACTTCATTTCTGCTGGAAAGCAATTTTTGTTGAGCGGAGATCATGGAAGCCTGATTGCGTTGCATGGTTTGTTTGCGGTTTTCAAGATCGGTGAGTGATTTCAAACCGTCTTTGTACAATTTCTCCATTCGTTCAAATTGCTCTTTTGCAATGTCAAAATTGATCTTTGCAGCTTGGTAATCCATACTGTCACTGGTCACCTTTAAAACAGCTTGTTCATTTTTGATTTTTGCCTGTTGCAACTTCAATAAACTCGTCGCCAACATCGCGTCGATTTGCTTGTCTAGCGACTTTACCTTTCCACTGTAGGAATCAACCGCCATTTCTTTGGCTTTGATTTGTTCTTCAGTTCTACCCAGTAATTGAGGGTCAAAGTAATCGTCTTTTACTTCTGATATAAAAAGAATCGTATCGCCTTTGCTCACGAAATCTCCTTCGCGGACAAACCACTTTTCAATACGACCGCCTATTACGGAATGAATTGTTTGTGGACGCTGTTCAGGATCAATGGCGGTTACATTTCCTTTTGCTCGAATGTTCTGCGTCCATGGAATGAACATCGTTACAAATGTTACGAGGAATAATCCTACAATTAGTCGGGTCAAGACATTGCCTGAAACCTTTGCTTCAACATTTCTGAGTGATTTATAGTTCTCAGGATTGACTGAGCTGTTGCGATTATGTGGTGAAATATTCAACATGGTCTTAAATGTATTTTTTCATTGATTCAAATGTTCCTATTTGTTCTATTTGTCCATCTTTCATCAATGCTATAGTGTCACATTTTTGTGCGAAATAAGGATCGGAAGAAACTGCGATCATCGTCCAATTGTTTTCGGGTGATGTCAAGAAATCAATGATCTTGTGTTTTTCGTCTTCATCAATGTGCTCCAAAGGATCTTCCAATACAATTAGTTTGGGGCGATCGACCACGCAGCGTGCCAACAACAGTTTCTGAACGATACTTCTTGGTAATCGTTTTCCTTCAGGATCCAGCATTGTCTCATATCCATCATTTAAACTATTGATGAATGACTCCAATCCAAGATTTTCGATGGCCCATTTCACATTTTCAAAGTCAATATTTTGCTTGCCCATGCAAATGTTTTCCATTAGAGTGCCCTGAAAAAGTTGTTCCTGTGTTAAACAATCACCAATCAAGACACGCAATTGACCTAAATTGAGATTCTTTTTTGGAATTCCATTGAAATTGATAGATCCTTCCTGAACATTGTACAAAGCGGAGGCGATATAAAGCAGTGTACTTTTACCTGAACCGTTACTTCCTGTTAGAAACAAGCGTTCGCCCGCATTGATCTTTAAATCAACGTTATTCAGGGTTTTTCGATCGTGATCGGGATAAGTGAATGACACGTTTTTCAATTCAACTTCAACACCTTCAGTATTACGGTCAGGGTCGATAGCATTGTTGTCGTACTCTTCCAATTCGAGGTCAGTCACTTGTCCGACTTTTTCTAGTGAAGTCAGAATATCGTAAATGGTTTCCAGACTCAAAATTAGCTTTTCAACCGATCCTATGATGAGTAAGATGATGATTTCTGCTGCTACAAACTGTCCGATGTTCATGTGTTGTTCCATAACGAGAATTCCACCAATAGCTAAAAGTCCGGTAGCAACAAGGACTTTGAATCCAACTAATAAATAATATTGACGGACAAGTACACTAAAGTGATTTTCTCTGGCATCTATGTAGTCGTTTACATGCTTATCAGTTCTTTTCAGTGGCAGATCCGATTTACCAGCCAATTTGAATGTTGTGCTCGTGCGCGCCACTTCTTCTAACCAATGAACCAGTTTGTACTTGTGTTTGGACTCCTCTAAACTTGTGCTTAATCCTTTTTTTGAGGTGAATCTGAAAATGGCATATACGAGAGTGACTAGAATCAGACTAAAAAGAATGAAAAAGGGGTGATAAAGCGACAATAGGATCAATCCAAAGATCACTTGGAGTGCTGCAGAGGAAAAGTCAATCAATATTTTAGATAAACCTTTCTGAACATGCATGATATCAAAGAAGCGATTCATCAATTCCGGTGGATAGTGCTTGTACAGCGCTTCCATCTTGATTCTAGGTATGCGATCTGCAAATTCGAAAGCCGCTCTTGCAAATATTTTTTGTTGCAAATTCTCTGTGATCCGCAATTGAAAAATATTCATCAATCCGGAGACTGCAACACCTGCAACAACGAAGGAAACGAGTACGATCCAAGAGGTTGAGACTTGACCACCTTGAATTAAATTGACAATGGCTTGAATTCCCAAGGGGAGGGAAAGATTAACCAATCCATTGAAAATCGAATAGACGTAAACATTGCGAATATCCCGACTGTCGGGCTTTAAGAGCAGCCAGAATCGTTGAAGAGGAGTTATTTTTTTAGTTCTTTTTTTCATGGCTCACATTTACTTATTCAGCATTGAAAATATCATTTTTCTGTAAAAATTAGTGATACTGTCCTCACCTTCAACAACATTTGTTAAGCGCGGCAGATGCTGCGCGAAATAACGTTGATGATGTATTCCCTCAATGACTGTTGATATTAACATTAATGGATACGGAAAGTTCGGATCGACCTCTTGAGCAATCGCTGCAATTCTCGCTACCAATTGTTTGTAGCCCGAAAACAGACCTTCACGGTTTTCATTGTCTACCTCCTTAGTTAAATATGCCTTTGATGATTCTGAAGTGACGATCCGTTGAAGTTTTGATTCATCGATATGTTCAGAAGTCTGGTCATTAAAAGCATTTTGTGTTAGTACATCCAGAGCACGATTCAACCTTTCCTCAGCCGATGGAATATTCGCCGTGGCAAATAGAACTCTATATTCAACCCAAGCCCAATACCACGATGTGAGATAGAGTAAGATCTTGTGTTTGTTCTCAAAATACCTGTAAATAGATGCTTCAGGTGAATCGATATGTGCACCAAGTTTTTTGAAATTGAACTGCTCGAATCCGATTTCATCAATCAATTCAATACTCCCGCGAAGTATGTTTTTACCGAGCTGACTTGCCTCAGGATTCTTAAGGTAAATGCGTTCATTTATTTGGATTAATATATTGCCGGGTAATTG
>DAISYB010000040.1:0-21700 GCA_036825545.1 Crocinitomicaceae bacterium
TCGATGCCGCTTTTTAATCTTCGTAGCTTTAGCGAAGAAGATTTTTTAATCCCGATCATGCAAATGGTCGGGATTTTTTGTTTATAAGGAATTCCTTAGAGCTGCCTTTGTAAATTTCATTTTTTTCGTTTATTTGTAAAAACCGAATTAATTTTGAGCGAAATTCAAAAGTTAGAATCCCGTTGGGGGCACCCGCGATTTATCGAATATTGGAGGGCGAAACGATTCGACAAATGATTTTATAGTACTCAAACTATAATGCACTTAATAGACAATTAGCCGGTATAACAAATAATATAAATGCATTTTTATATAATATAGCACCTATGATCCCAGCAGAATATGGCTCTTGTACTGGTACCGATAGGATTATAGAAACCGTCCACGAGGTTCTCGGTGTAGCTGAACAGAAGGGGGATGTCATTCAAAAATTTAAAAACGCCGATCCCGATGACAGGTTCGTTGAGTACTTTTTATCGAGCAGATTTATCCGGTTATTTACCGACGGGGCGAAGTTTTACTTGCGTATATTACTTGTCAATAACTAAAAATCATGATAGAACCATTCAATGATAAACCCGATATAATTCTGCCGACCATAACAATGACGGAGCCAAATGATCCAATTGAAATTTATGAAGGTAATGTAGAGCTTCGTAGCAAGGTGGAGAACTATGTCGTGGAAGGGAGTGTCGCATTTAATTGGTTTCCTCGTCCTTGTTCAATTTTATCTGGTACAATAACGACAGCCGAAGCATTCAAGGATATTCATACTGTAGAGTTCGATTGTTACATTGATGGACTTCCAAGTGGTAAATGTTATATTATGGATACGCACTTTAACACTGCTCGTCCGAACAAGATTATTATTAAGGCTTTTATATCTGGTGATGTAGCCATAGGTGACAAAAGTATTGCAGTCGACGTGGTGGAATTTAGCATTCCTAATTTGAAATATATTCATGGACAGGTTGTAAGGTTCGCGAATAGTGAAGGAGGTTTTGGTAGCACTATGGCACGAAGCGTATTTAAATATGAGGACGTTGAAATCACTATCGATTCGACTCCAAAGTGTAGTGAACTGAACAAGAAGATCGGCTATCTCGGGGGGTATGGACTAACGTATGGCGGAAGAATAAAGAAGGACAAAAAGCCTATAACTTATTCAGAGGCCGAGGATATTCTACAGGCATTCGGTGTGTTCTTAAGTTTCATAAATGGTAGACAGACTCACACACTGTTCCATCGTGGTGTCCATGATGATGGTGTTGTATGGCACAGTTACAAGGACTATCATGTGAAACCCTACAAACCAGTAAATTCGTTTTTTCCAGAAATCCCTAAATCAGACCCCAATGAATTGTGGGGTAATTTCTATGGGATATGGAAGTCCGGCGAAGATGACCGAGAAGCACTTCGTATGTCGGTGAACTGGTATTTGGAGGCGAATAGCGGATCGGGTTACTTGGAAGGTTCACTAATGATGACACAGACCTCACTTGAACTGCTGTATAACTGGTTGCTTATAGATATGCGCAAACTGATTACTGGATCAGATGCAGCCGGCATAAGCGCATCGAATAAAATCAGGCTTTTGCTGTCACAAATGCGAATAGATTATAGTGTGCCGGCAACCATGCCTGATCTTATTGATTTCGTCGAAAAGGGTGCCGAATTACATGATGCACCAGAAGCCATTGTGCAAATTAGAAATGCTATCGTTCATGCTCAATTGGAGAAAAGGAAGAAGTTAAATGCCATCGACGCGAAGGTGAAATACCAAGCGCTTAAGTTGAGCTTGTGGTATGTAGAAATGGCTATATTGTACGCGTTGGAATACAAAGGTTACTACAATTCCAGAGTGCACACGGCATCATACGAGCTGACTCCTGTACCATGGTTGCACGAGGGAAAACCAAACCCTAAAACCTGAGATTAGTTTTCAACAATAAGCAATCCTCTCAAAAATCTTCTCGTCAGAGTAGGGATAAGTAATATTTTAAAATTTAGGAAATCATGAATAATCGTTACCAGAATTGGGTGAATCAGATGGCCGGCAGAGTGAACCTTGGATTTATTCTGGTACGACCAAACGGACGCATTGCGAACGCGCATGCGACAACGACTGTAGAAGGCAGTCTGTTGATTGAGTATAATCCGGTGTTTATGTCCGGGCTTGAACGTCACAGCGGATGGGCTGTGCTTATGGTGTTGGCTCACGAAGTGGCACACCACTATAACAAGGACTTGTATGGTAGGTTCCTTGGTATCCACAACACTGAACAGCGTCAGGAATTAAACGCTGACAGGTTTGCAGGGTACATGCTGCGTTGTTACGGGGCTGAGTGGAATCAGGCAACGGATGCGTATAAGCTGATTGACTTTAGAAGATCAAATACGCACCCAGGCAAAGCGGCACGAATCGACGCCTTCAGAATGGGCTTCAACGAAGCGGTATGTCACTTGAATCCACCGCAAAGGGTAGTTCGTAAGAACGACGCCGAGAAGGCATTGCTGGGTGTGGCGGCAGGATTGTCATTAGTGCTACTGATAGCAGGACTGATCAGAAGTTAAACAAGACCAAAACAAAAAAGGGAGGCACATTGACCTCCCTTTTTTGTTTCTGTATTATGCCCGCTTGACCTGGTGCCCGAGAGCCTTAGCGAGTTCGAGAAACTTACCCCCCCCAGAAAATATTGCACATTTCTAGCAAAAGTGTTCCATATTAAGGAACATTCGCCCCCCACAAAAAAATGCCAGCCGAAGCTGACATTTTCATAAACCATAACTAAACAAACTTATTTTTCTTCTTCCTTCGGAGCTTTGTCTTTTTTGTTTCCTAAAAGGTCATACGTTACACTCAAGGTGAACAATGAGCCCCTCCGGTACGAGATGATTGAATGGTCTGCATTGTCAATCTTTCCATTACGGTTCGAATCTTGGTAGAAGCGGTACGGCGCATCCAAAATGTTCTGGATCGCTGCTTTTAAGGTTAATCCTGACTCAAAACCTTTGCTGAATGTTACATCCAAACTGTTACGCTCCAATTCGTACATCGTTGGAAATGAAACATCTCCAACAGCATAAATGTTACGTCCATAAATGTTGTAAATTACACTCGCATTCATTTTCTTCTGATTGTTGCTGTAATACAAGGCTGCATTGACAATATATGGTGCCTGACCTTGCAATGGTCGAACACGATCCTGTGCGGTTGCAGTTGCCCCAAGATCTACACGGGAAACAATATACGATGCATTCACATTCAACGACAACTTATCAATGAATTTAGACTTGGTCAAATCTTTCAATGACTTCTTCATCTCGATCTCAGCTCCGTATGCATAAGCGAAATCAGCATTCACAAACGTCAATGAAGATTGCTCCGTAGTAAGGATTAAACGGTCCTCGATCGGATTTGTAAATCGCTTGTAGAATCCACCAATACTGAAGGTCTCACCGGTGCGCGGATAGTTTTCGTAACGCAAGTCGATATTGTCAATCGTTGCAGTTTTCAAATTTGGATTCCCCACACGTGATGACTCCAATTTGTAATCGTAGAATAGGAATGGAGCCAATTCACGGAATTCCGGACGGTTTACGGTGCGACCGTATCCTGCACGGACAAGATTTTTCTCATTCAATACGTATGATATGTTTGCAGAAGGCAAGATCGATAAAACAGGATTGTTTACGAGAATTGGTCCGAAATCGTCTCGACTTTCCATGTTTTGAATGTTGTATTCCGTTCGAACTCCACCGCTCACATTGAATTGACCAAAAGTCAGGTCTGTAGCTACATAGGCAGCTGTGAGAATGTTACTGGCCGAATAGGAGTCAATCGGACGAGTTCCTTCCTGAAGAATCAATCCATCTTGAGTGTTGTAATTTTCCGGGGCAAAGATCTCGTCAATTGGCAAAACCATAAGTTCTTCAATTACGGTTGGACTAAAGAATCCCGGATATGTGGTTGAGAAGTAGCGCGAAGAAAATTCTCGACTTCTGAAATCACCGTAGTAACCTGCGCTGATCGTACGTTTGTCAGTTTCCTTATCTTTTTTTGTGATGTCGTGAACGTAGTTCATTCCATGACTCACGGTGAATTCTTGTAATTCGCCATAGTAACGTGAGTTATCAAACAAGTTGGATGAAGGTGAAAACATAGCAATATACGTCGACGAATCCTGGTTTTTGAAACGACGGAAACGACGAAGATCCGGTTCCAATTCACCGAGATAACTTCCACCCACAACCCAATTCAACTTGTTCTTTTCATCTACTCCCATTTTGTGATCACCTTCCAATTGACCGGAATAGATCGTACGGCTCTTGTAACCTAACAAGTAATTTTGCTGATCTTCACCCGGACGAACGAAGAAGTTTTCCCCGTTACGGATGATCGTTTCATTCTCACCGATCTGATTGAACAAATTGGAGAATTTGATCTTCGAACGGTTGCTTAATGTTAGGGCCCAGTTCGACATAATGTTAACTTTATTGTCCTTCTGGTAAACGTTGTCGGTGTATTCAAACCACTGGTCAATTGGCGTATTGAAATCCGTCCAGATTTGGTAACGGTTAAAATTCCGCTCATAGCTCTGGAAGGACTGTGAGTAATTGATACTGTTGACAGTTGTCAGCTTTTTAACACCACTCAATTTGAATGTTTTCCCTTGATTGATTGACAAACCAATATTCGGAATGGCCATTTTTTCGATAGGGGCATAATTATTCGACAAGGAGCGTGCTGCATCCCTTCGAATTTCTGATGTCGGACCTTCATTGACCATTATGTTTCTATCCGGAAAGTTATCCGGTAAATGCCTGGATCCATTATCAAAAGCAAGGAAATCTGTTTTCGATCCTTTGGATTGCATATACGTATTGAATGTTGTTCCTGCACGATAGCCTGTTTCGATTTTCACGTTAAGGAAATCCTTATCGATTTGGTTCACCGTGTACAATTTAATGACACCACCTGCAAAATCTCCCGGGTATTCCGGAGAAGCCGTTTTGTACACCATCATTCGGTCCAGTGAACTACTTGGAATCATGTCAAAAGAGAAGGTTCTGCGATCGATCTCTGTACTTGGCGCGATCACATTGTTAATGATTACACTGTTGTAACGTGTATTTACCCCACGAATTAACGCAAAGCGATTGTCAATGATCGTAATTCCGGGAATACGCTGCATCGCTTCGGCTGCCGTTCGGTCAGAAGAACGTCCCATTTGTTCCTTGGAGATTCCGGAAACAACGGCTTTTGCTTCTTTAATTTCCATTACGATCGCGGTCTCCGTACTTGTTTTCTTGGTAGCTGTTACCTCAACCGGTCCAAATTCAGTTACGTTTTCTTCCATTTCAGGATTGATAATCGTTTCTTCCTGTGCGACTACCTTAACTTGCGCGCTATAATTGCGGTAAAGTGCATAAGTTACTTCGATGGTGTATTCACCTGCCGGAATCTCCTGAATCTTGAAGTTACCGTCGATATCCGAAATTGCTCTAAAGTTGGTTCCGGTCAAAATAATTTTTGCACCAACGACCATTTCTTTTGTCACTTTATCAGTGACCGTTCCTTTAATTGTACCTTTTTGCGCTAGCAAGGATGTAGTACTTGTTAAGGCAAAAAATGCGAAAAGGACAAATAAATTTTTCATTGTTGATCTTCTTTAAATTGATTTAATTGTTTGCTTTTTGTTCGTCTATCAGTTGTTGGGTTCTTTTGATTTTTTCTGTGTAGAACTCTTCCAGCGGGTCAATTCTGGATGTTTTCCAAGTGCGCGTCGGTTTATCGTACCATACTTCTTGATTAGGAAATTCGATGTATTCCACGCCATTGCTATTTTCAGTGTAGAAAGGGGAGAGATCTTCTCCGTTCACCATTTTTGCAAATAGTAATTCGTTGATTTCATTGAGGCGATCCGGTACTTGTTTCCATGTCCTGAAAACTTCCTCCAGTTCGACAACTTCACCTTTATCATCGAATTTCACATATCCGGCGATGCCTACTTTTTTCAAAGTGTTGCTTGGTGCAATGCGCGTAAATAGGAAATAGATCTTCCCATCTTTTTGTTTTGAGTAATATTCGAGATCGTATCCTTTTACTTCGTTTTCGTAGTATTTATCAAAGTAGGATTCAAATTTATTTTCGTTCGATGCATCTTCCGGCTTGCGTCCAATATAGCGGATGAGTTGCTGACGAAATTCTGATTTTTCTTCCTGGGATAAATCCTCAATTTGATTGAGTTGTGCTTGCTGACAAGATGATAAACCAGCTAAAGACATGATAATCAGTAAGAAAAGTTTTGATAATTTATTCATTGTTCTAAACGTTTAAAAGGTCTACCGCTCGTAGCGATAGACCTAATGACTTTATTATTTCTGTTGGATTAATAAGCCTTTGTGATTGGTCTCCATTCAGCCCATCCAGCTGTCCAGTTGGTCGCACCAAATGCTCCTCTGTATGCAACTTGGTCAAATCCTGATGACAACTTAGGGTGTGTAAATGCAGCTCCTGAAGTTAAAGTTCCACTTGTTACTGTGAAAGTTGGGTTCACTGCGTAGTCTGTATTTACGTTACTTCCGAAGAAGATATTGGAGTTAAGACCTAATGCAGAAAGAATTGCCGCGAAATCAGTTCCCGTATCAGTTGTGTTGTTTGCCAACCAGTATGTTTCAACATCAGCAGCCGTGTGAGTGGTTCCTGAACCAGCAGCATAAGTTGTAGCCGGTGCACACAGAATGTTGTTTGTCAAGATTCCTGTTCCATCTTGGTAGTTCGCATAGACTGAGTTCTGGTTCATACGGATTCCACGTGGCATACCGATAAATACAGAGTTAGCAATCGTAACTGCAGTTCTTCTGCGAAGGTCCATACAATGCTGGTAGTTCGCATTGATCGACTGTGAGTTCGTTAACTTAGGACCGATTCCTGTGAAGTTAGAGAATGTTCCGGTTGTCAACAATGTTGTTACATCGTCATTTGGTCCGTTATCACATTCGAAGATGTTTGAACCTGATTGGTCAGCAAAAGATGGGTAGCGAATTGCCAATCCAAACTGGTTTTTTCCTGAGTAGCCGTAATCGACATCAAAGTCATCATCCCAAGTACCGAAAGAGATCAAGTATTTCCCATTTACAGATCCACCGAACCATTCGAAACCGTCATCACCTCCGTAAGACACCATTGTGTGCTCAAGTACAGTTCCATTTCCAACTGCACCCATTGTGATTGAATTTGTTTCGTTATTTGGAGTTAACTCAATTCCAGCGAATTCAACACGAACATAACGTAGGATTCCAGAATTGTCTGCATCGTTAGTTCCACCGAAGTACGCTGCCGGTGTAATACCTTCAACAGCAGGATCTGGCTGGTTTTGGTTAGCATAACCTAAGATTACCAATCCTCCCCAGTCACCTTTATCACGCTCACCCGCTTTTGCAGCTGAAGTCATAACGATTGGTTGAGAAGCTGTACCGTCAGCCATGATTTTACCACCACGGTCAATGATCAAAGTACCTTTAGTCGCTTTATCACCCATGATTACTGTTCCGGGCTGAATAGTTAATGTTTTACCTGTACGAACGAAAACCTGACCTTTCAACAAGTATTTCTTGTCGGAAGATAAAGTTTGTGTGTTTAAGTCTCCGGTCAATTCGACTACACCGTCTTCAGCGTATGTACATGAACCATCATCTTTTTTTGCTTTTTCGTTGTAGTTAAGTGCTGATTGATCTGTGCACCCTTTCTTTTTACAACTTGTTGTTGCTACAACCATGGACGCGATAGCAAGCAGGAACAATGTTTTTTTCATCTTTTTTGTTTTTACATTTTTTCTGATGCAAAGTTGAGGGATGAAAAAGTAGTAGCAATTAAAGGAACGTTATGATATAATTAAAGTCTTCACGCTGAAAATTAACACTCGCGTAACATTGTTTTTTAAGTCAACGAAAACAATGTGAAATAGGCTGTTAAGTTGATGTTAAGCGTAATCTTTCATTGAAATTAGAGAGAGCGAGGAATCAAATTTTGTGTGGAACCTAAACGTGATTTGTCCAAAGAAAAGGTAAATGTACTTCCGACTCCAACCGTACTTCGAACCGAAATGGATTGTCCATGTGACTCTAAAATATGTTTCACAATTGCCAAACCTAAACCTGAACCACCTTCGTTTCTGTTGCGGCTTTTTTCGACACGGTAAAAACGTTCGAATAGTCGAGGTAGCTGATTCTCCTCAATACCGGGTCCGTCGTCAGAAACTTCAATTGTGACAATATCGTCTATAGCATAGAACCGCAATATTGTGGTGCCATTTTCATTTCCATAGGTAATGGAGTTTGAAATCAAATTAGTCAATACCTGAGCAATTTTACCCCGATCGGCTTTCACCATTATTGATCCGTATTCCTTTGCAAATTTCAATTTTATGGACTTATCTTCTGCCATAAATGCCAGCGTATCAAAGATCTCTTTGGTTAATTCAACAATATCAAATTTCTTCAGATCCAATTTCAAACCGTCCACTTCTAACTTGGTTAGTTCATCCAGATCTTCCAGGATATTAGCAATTCGATCCGTTGCTTTTGATGCTCTTTCCAAAAAGAGTCGATTGACTTTCTCGTCTTCCAATCCACCTTCCAGAAGTGTGAGAATATATCCCTGAATACTAAATACAGGAGTTTTTAACTCATGCGCCAGATTCCCAAGAAATTCTCGTCGAAATTCTTCCTGTTCCTTCAGTCGTGAAATTTCCTTTGCCCGTTCTTCCGCCCAAATCGCAGTTTCTTTTTCAGCATCAGCTATAACGTCATCAGTGATGCGAAATTGCAATTCATCTCCGGCCTTGATCTTTCCTTTTCGTATGGAGCGATAAAGTAATTTTAGACGGTCGTTTATGAAATGCTTGATGAAAAAATAAAATACGGCGAACGAAATAATTCCGGTTGAAATGGGTAGGCCAACCATGATCCACAAAGGGAAATTGAACACTTGAAGATCAAGGACAAGCGTGATCAAAAAGGTGATCCCGGCAATGATGGCACTTCCGCCAAATAAGAGATGTATTGGTTTGATGTTCTTCACACTTCCTGAAAGGTATATCCTACTCCTTTAATAGTACGAATATAATCATCTCCCAGTTTTTCACGCAATTTGCGAATATGAACATCGATTGTTCTTTCTCCGACTATCGTTTCGTTGCCCCAAACCATTGCCAGAATTTGTTCGCGACTGTAAACCTTTCCCGGTCTGGATGCCAGTAATTCGAGTAATTCAAACTCTTTTTTGGGCAAAATAATCGGGGTCCCTTTTACTTCAACGATGAATTTTTCACGATCTATTTTGACATCACCTGATCCAACCTGTTTATTATCGTTGCTACGATAGTCCAATCTTCTCAAAAGCGATTCAACCTTGCTAATTAATAAACGCGGACGAATTGGCTTCGTGATGTAATCGTCAGCTCCGGCTTCAAACCCTGCAATCTGCGAATAATCTTCTGCTCTTGAAGTGAGAAAAGCAATGAGCGGTTGATCTATATTTAGGTCTTTTCGAATAATTTGACAGGTTTCAATTCCGTCCATTTTTGGCATCATGACATCCAATAAAATCAGCGATGGATTCAATTGTTGTGTCAGGGCTACACCTTCTTCACCATTAGAAGCAGTATAAACTTTGAATCCTTCTTTTTTCAGATTGTAGGACAGAAATTCAAGAATATCCGGTTCATCATCAACAAGAAGAAGTGTGTGATTTTTTAGATTTGTTTGCATACCGTTGTTGATGTTTACAATGACCACTGTTCGATCAAATTTTCACAACAAAGGTATTTCAGGTCCTTTTGAGCTAAGTTAGATAGCGGTTATACTTAGATTAAGAAATAATTAACAGGATGTGCTTTTTTCTTAACATAGAGAAGAATTATGAATAATAAATTAGGAATTGTGCATTGACTTCGTCGATTTCCGCTGTGCTCCAATTGTCAATTATCAGTTCCTTCATGTCCCAAACTAAATCGATAACCAATTCCCTTAACGGTTTTAATGTAGTCGTTACCGATTTTTTCACGAAGTTTTCGAATGTGAACGTCAATGGTGCGATCACCTACGACAATATCAGTACCCCAAACTCTCTCAAGGATGACATCTCTCTCAAAAACGAAATTTGGTTTAGATGCCAGTAATGCGAGCAATTCAAATTCTTTTCTAGGCAAATGCATGATCTCGCCGTCTCTCTCAACGATGTAGCGGTCACGGTCAATGATCAATCCTTTACTTTCTTTTTCAATCGAGCTTGCGGTTTCATTCTTTCTTCTCAGTAGCGCTTTGATTCGTGTGATAAGCACTTTTGGTTTGATAGGCTTCGAGACATAATCGTCTGCTCCGGCTTCAAGTCCGGCAATCTGACTATAATCTTCTCCTCTGGCTGTTAGAAAACAAATCAAGGTTGACTTGAAACTTTCGTTTTGACGGATTACTTCACAGACTTCAATACCATCCATTCCAGGCATCATCACATCCATTAAAACAAGATCCGGGCGAAAGGAACCCATAATTTTCAAAGCAGCATCACCACTTTCTGCTGTATTCACCTCATACCCTTCTTTTTGAAGATTGTACTTCAATAATTCCCGGATATCCTCCTCATCATCGACAATCAAGATTTTTGACATGTGATAAAATTAGGTATTTGTCTGCATTGGTAATTCAATTTAGGTGGAAAAATTGGAATCTTATTGATTCCGTTTGATGAGAATTAGGACTTTTTGGCAATCCATTCAATCAAAAGAATGCGCCGTTTACTCTTAAAATGATGCTGTTTAGTTAATACAGAATAGACTTTATTTTGTGTGAAAATCATCTGTAGTCTTAGGTTCCTAATAAATTTAAGGTGTGAATTTGAACCCCCTAAATTTTTGTGATGTCGATTTTTTCCTTACTTTTGTCCTAGTAGTAGTAGGTTAGGTTGATTAGTGTGTGAGAGCCTTGGACGCCCGTCTGAGGCTCTTGCCGTTTCTACGAGTCTGTTTTTCTTCTTATTTTTGGCTCACTAATCTAAGTCGAATGACAGTAAAGATCCTTTTGGTAGAAGATGATACCAGTCTTGGTTTTGTGATAGCAGACAAATTGCGTTCTGATGGGTATCAAGTTGCCTTGTGTACGGATGGAGCAGATGGACAAAAACGCTTCAATGAGGAAACATTTCACCTCTGCATATTTGATGTGATGATGCCAAAAAAAGATGGATTCACTTTGGCGAGAGACATCCGAAAAGTGAACACCGATGTACCCATTCTTTTTTTGACAGCCAAATCGATGACAGAAGATCGCATCGAAGGATTCAAGGCAGGGGGAGATGATTATCTGACAAAACCATTCAGTACAGAAGAGCTTCATCTTCGTGTTCAGGCTTTATTGAAACGGGTGCAAATCAAAACCGACAAAGCAGAAGATACTATACTAAAAATTGGCACTTATTCTTTCGATACCGAGAACTTTACATTAACCCATCCGAATTTTGAAAAGACACTCACAAAGAAGGAGGCATTGATCCTGAAAGTACTTTGTAAATTCAAGAATCAAGTTGCGCCAAGAGAGGTGTTGACCAATAGTGTGTGGGGGCAAGACGATTATTTCATTGGACGAAGTTTGGATGTATTTATTACCAAACTTAGAAAGTACTTGAAAGAGGATCCCACAATCAGCATCCAAAACATTCACGGTATTGGGTTTAAACTGGAAATCGCATGATCCGTATCTTACATTTGGAGACCTCAACTCGAGCTTGTTCGGTAGTACTTTCAGTGGACGGTGAACCGAAATTTATCCAAGAAAGTAGTTCAGATGAATTCATGCACAGCGAACAATTAACACTGTACATTCAAGAAGTACTCAAAATGGCTTCGTGTAGTTTGAATGAAATAGATGCTGTTTCGGTTGCTTCAGGTCCCGGTTCTTATACCGGTCTGCGTATTGGTGTGTCCACCGCTAAAGGTTTGTGTTACGGATTAGAAATACCATTAATTGCAGTTGATTCACTTGTTTCTTTGGCTGAGTTGGCAAGAGAGAAGTATCCAAATCAGACCATTTGTTCAATGATCGATGCCCGCAGGATGGAAGTATATGCTGCGATCTATGATTCCGAATTAAACATCGTTAAGCCTATTTCAGCCGATATTTTGACTGAAGAAAGTTATCTTGAGTTTGAACCTTTCGTTTATTTGGGAGATGGAGCGGCTAAGCTTTCTGAGTTATGGGAAGGACGCAATTGTACTCCCGATCTTTCAATTCATGCCTCTGCAAAAGGTCAGGTAAGACTGGCTTACGAGAAGTTTAGGAAGAGTGAATTTGAGGATGTAGCGTATTTTGAGCCCTATTATCTGAAGGACTTTATAGCCGGAGCTCCATCCAAGCGTTAATTTTCCTGTTTAATTTGCGGTGTTGACATTGTGTTAATGTACTTTTGTAAGTGAGCAACCCTTGTGAATTTGAATTTACAACAACTTATTCTTGATGCTAAACGACCATTTTTGATCGCAGGTCCTTGTAGTGCCGAATCAGAGGAACAAGTCATGCAAACTTGTGAGCGAATTGCCCAATCAGGACAAGCACGGATCTTAAGAGCCGGAATCTGGAAACCGCGTACACGACCTGATTCATTTGAAGGATTAGGAGAAGTCGCTATGCCATGGTTAATACATGCAGGTAGAGAGTTCGGTTTACCGGTCGCAGTTGAGGTAGCTAATCGTGCACATGTTGAATCCGCTTTAAAGGCTGGTGTCGATGTACTATGGATTGGGGCAAGAACAACCGTTAATCCATTTGCCGTGCAAGAGATTGCTGACGTCTTGAAGGAAACTCAGATACCGGTGATGATAAAAAATCCGGTTAATCCTGATTTGGAATTGTGGTTGGGTGCCTTTGAACGTTTGGAAAAATCAGGGTTGAACGATCTGGTGGCGATTCATAGAGGTTTTTCTGTTTACAAACATCCTAAGTATAGAAATGCGCCTAGCTGGGAGATACCAATCGCATTGAAAGAGCGAAGACCCGATCTGCCAATGATCTGTGATCCAAGTCACATTACAGGAAAAAGAGAACTACTATTGGAGGTAGCACAGAAAGCTATGGATTTGAATTTCGATGGTTTGATGATCGAAGCACACGTTACTCCTGATCAGGCGTGGTCGGATGCTGCACAGCAAGTTACTCCGGAAGTATTAAATGAACTACTTGAGAAATTAATCCTTAGAAGTGGAGAAGTTTCTGAATCTGCAGCGGATATCCTGAGAGGAATGCGTGCAAAAGTTGCAAATCTTGATGATCGCATTTTTGAATTATTGGCCGCACGCATGAAAATTAGCAATGACGTAGGACAATTGAAACGCGATAACAATATCACAATTCTTCAACAAGAACATTGGGCGAAAATTATTCAGGAGCGCTTTGATCGACATGAAGAATATGATTTAAGCATCGATTTTATCCGTAAACTGATGGATGCCATTCATCAGGAATCGATTCGTCACCAGGTAAAAGTCATGAATAAATGACCAGAAAGCTCCGATCGGTAAAATTGAAGGGAGAAATTCATATACCATCCTCAAAAAGTGATGGGCAACGCGCCTTGTTACTCGCTGTTTTGGCTCAGGGAACTTCATTAATTAAAAATATCGGATCATCTGAAGATGAATTGGCCATGTTGCAATGTGTCAAAGATCTGGGTGCGACTGTGAAGCGAGAAGGATCAACTTTAATTGTAACAGGAGGGCTGAAATCAGGCTCAATCGAATTGCAGGTCGGTGAAAGCGGTTTGGCAAGTCGTTTATTGGTTCCGGTAAGCACAGCGATTTTTGAATCAGTAGTCATTTCAGGCCAAGGTAGTTTGATGAATCGAAATATGACTTTCTTTGAACGTACCTTGCCACAAATGGGGGTTCAGGTCGAACTCAACGAGGGAAAATTACCGATTCGAATGAAAGGTCATTTACAACCGGGTGTATATGAAGTAGATGGATCTGAATCCTCGCAATACATTTCAGGTTTACTCATCGCTTTGAGTTTGTTGAGTGCGGACAGTCAGCTCGTTGTTCGTGATTTGAAGAGTCAGCCTTATTTAAAAATGACACTCAATTCTATGAAGCAATTTGGTGTTCAACCGAACTACACAGATTTTACTTTGTTTGAAATAAAAGGAAAACAGGGTTTTCAATCGTGTGAGTACGCCGTTGAAGGTGATTGGAGTTCAGCTTCCTATTGGTTAGTTGCATCTGCACTTGGGCAAGATGTAAAAGTGAGTGGATTAGACATGTCGAGCGCACAGGCCGACCGCATGATCTTACAGGCGTTTCTGTCAGCAAGTTGTCGTGTAGTACGGGAAGGATCTTATCTCTCCATTGATGGTTCGAATCGAATTCCATTGAATTTTGATGCAACGAATTGCCCTGATTTGTTTCCGGTACTTGCCGTGTATGGCACCATGACTCCCGGGGTTTCAAAGATTCGAGGCGTACACCGATTAGCGAATAAAGAAAGCGATCGGGCAAAGGCGATCATTTCTGAATTTGGTAAACTCGGAGTTAAAGTAGAGATCGAGGAGGATACGCTACTCATTCACGGTGGTTCAGTATTGACCGGCGGACAAGTCGATGCCCATCACGATCACCGTATAGCCATGTGTTTGGCCATTTTGGGTTCCTTTTCCCAATTCGAGGTTCAGATCGAAGGAGGAGATGCGGTTCGAAAGAGTTATCCCGGATTCTGGGATGATTTGGAAAAGTTGAAAGTGAATTAGAATAATAACACGTAACCTTTTGGTTGTCTTTCGTTTATTCACAAACTACATTTATGAAATTCAAACTTTTCGCAGGATTCATTTTCTTTGCTTCGTTTTCCATTTTATCCGTTCAGGCAGACAACAAAAAAGAACGTAAATCTCTGATCAAAGTACTAAAAGAGAATTATGCATTGGTACCTGGAGATTCAGTTGTGAGACATGACTTCATTATCTTCAAAACAGAAGTGTCGAATCTCAATTACCGGGAGTTTTTGGCGGATCTGAAACAAGGAGGTGATATAGAGAAATGGAAGATTGCAAGCGTAGATTCGTCACGTTGGGCGAATGAAAACTGGACAAATGCGGCTTATATAGAACATTACCACAAACATCCCGCTTACAACAATTATCCGGTGGTCAATGTGTCAAAAGAAGGTGCTGAAATGTATTGTGAATGGTTGACCCAAAAAGTAAATTCGACCTTAAATGGTACATCCAAAATAGTCTTTCGATTACCAACGCAGCAAGAATGGATCAAAGCTGCAAAGGGCAAGTTGGAGCAGAGTATCTATTCGTGGGGAGGTTACCGATTACATAATGCCGAGGGTGCATACATGTGCAATTGCCTCGCTTTTGGTGGGGAATGTATTTCAAGAGATTCTACAGGGAAATTTGTTTTTCAAAGGGTAGATTACAGTCAATACTATTTAACCATGGACTATGTAGACATAACAGCACCTGTAAAATCCTATTGGCCAAATGGATATGGCCTTTACAACATGAATGGCAATGTAGCAGAAATGATTTCGGATAAAAATGTTGTTGTGGGTGGTTCATGGTACGACCCGGGATTTGACGTGAGAAATGATAGTGAAAAACCATACAAAGGCGCTGCTCGAACAGTTGGATTCAGAGTGGTCGCAACGGTGGTTCCTTCAGAATTGGAATGGTTGAAATTACCAAAAAAGTAACTCATTCGTGAATAAAATCGCGATTTTGTTAGTCCTTTGTTTGTGAGATAAATTCTGAAGCAAAGTACTTTTGAGGATCAATAATTTAATTATGAAATTCTCAGATACAATCGCTGCAGTCGAAGCTTTTCACAATGCTTTCGGAATTGCCAATAATTACGAACCGACAGCTGAGTTGTCAGAGGCTGACATTCTCTTGCGCTACAAACTTATGCGTGAGGAAAACGAAGAATATCTCGAGGCGGCTCAAAAAGGAGATATTGTTGAGATCGCTGATGCTTTGGGTGATCAGCTTTATATCTTGTGTGGAACAATCCTAAAACACGGCTTGCAACATAAGATCGCTGAAGTCTTTGAAGAGATCCAACGTTCGAATATGAGTAAATTGGATGCCGACGGAAAACCGATCTACCGTGAAGATGGAAAAGTATTGAAGTCAGAGTTGTATTTCAAACCGGACATCCGTTCCATTCTGGAGAAATAAAAATGGAAAAATTCAATCTTCGGGTTTACGGTTTATTGATCAATGATCGCGATGAGGTATTGATCTCCGACGAATGCCGTGATGGATATGCATTTACCAAATTTCCGGGTGGTGGAGTAGAAGTAGGTGAGGGCTTCCCAAATGCCCTTCGACGTGAATTCATGGAGGAATTGGGTATCGATATCGAAGTTGGCGAACTTTTCTTTTTTAACGATTATTACCAGGTATCGGTATTCAACCCAAAACATCAGGTAGTTTCGTTTTATTATCATGTGAATTATAGCAATTGGTCACAGATCGAAACGGATCAACATGTTGTTCCACTCACCGAAGAAGGCGAAAAACACCGATGGATCCCAATCAATGAGCTTCATCAGGATCTGTTTACTTTTCCGATTGATAAGATAGTGGCGAAGCGACTGAGTGTGGGGCATGGAACATAGAACATGGACCGCTACGCTGATGGAAAATGGACTCGATTCTTTACTTAGGAATAATCTATGCTCTATCCTCTATATTTCAAAGAACAGCGTTATGTTTACTCTATTTCAATCAATTCATGGATCGGAACGTATTCCTCTAGGTACTCTTCAATGCGTCTTTCTTTGAAGCTGTGTGAGAACAAGAGATGCTGGCACTTCATGCTGTCAGATAAGCGTGAAAGTTGCATTTTGTATCCTTTCTTGAAGAGTTCAACAGCATCATCGAGGACAAAAAGCTTCAGTTTCGATACGTTAAATCCATTTTGAATGTACAGATCATAAATGCGTTTTGGTGTTCCGACAATGATCTCTGTTCCGTCAAAAATGTCATTTCGTTGTTGCAACATGTTTCCTTTTTCATGTGCAAGATCAATGGTTAGATCCAAAGATCGGCAGCTATCAACAAAGCGTTTATGCAATTCGATGGCTTCCTGATCCGTTGCACACACAACGATTGCGCGTGGTGATCCTTCCCCGGGTTGATCTACTTTTTGCAGAACACTTACGAATGCCGCTGTTGTTTTTCCGGCTCCTTCCGGACCTTCAACCAGTACATTTTTTCCTGAGCGCACAGCAGTTAAGATCTTCGCTTGAAAATCATTCAATTCCGAAATCCCTTTATCAGGTAAAAGTTCGATCAGTTCGGGTCGTAATTTTGTCAGGCTCATCTTTTTAGTTTTTCGTTGTTTTGATGTCGATCGTGATCGCGTTTCGTTTTTTTCTCCAGATTTTTCTGCAAGGCTTCCTGCAGATCGATCCCAGTTTGATTGGCTAAACAGATCAACACAAAGAACACATCGGCCATTTCATCTCCAAGATCTTTGTCCTTGTCGCTTTCTTTCTCACTTTGTTCACCGTAGCGTCGCGCCATGATCCGTGCCACTTCCCCGACTTCTTCCATCAGGATCGCGGTATTGGTCAACTCGTTGAAGTAGCGAACTCCATGCTCCTTGATCCATTGATCGACAGTTTGTTGGGCCTCGTTAATTGTCATTTCCCTGAATTTTACGAATTTCTTTTGCTATTGCACTCGCCACAGTTGCTCTTCCTTGACTTCGGTAATGTTCTGTTGGAAAGCTCTCAAAAAATATTTCTTCAGGCGCTTTATCGTATAAATTAAGCACATTAGCGCCACGCTTTTTGTATCTTTTTTCAAGGAACACTGCATTTCTTCGGACTAACTCTGATAGATCTGGACCGACTAATTTCCTCATTTTTTCTACATTCTCTGGTAAAATAACAAAGATCAATGGAATCTTGTTTTCTTTTGCCCAAGCAGTTATCATATCGAAACGTTTCAATTGAGCATTATTTTCATCGATCTCAAAACCAAAATGGCGGATTATAGTCAGTCCTTCATCGGAGTTTTTATTTTCTCTAAAAAGTGAGTCACACCAAGTTTTGATCGTTCGGTGTGAACCCCCAAAGGGCAATTCTAGAAATTTATCACCGTATTCGATGGCTCTTTGAAGTTCAGCCGGACTTTTATATTCATACCATTTCGTTGAAGCGACAAGATGATTAATAACACCGGGATTGTTGTTCCAATACACGAAATTGCGTTGAAGAGAATTTTCCAGACCTGAATGGATCCAGTTAGCTCCATGGCTGCGGATATTCAGATTGACAACCAATATTTTTGGGAGCTGGTGTTTGGGTATTTTTTTCAGGATCGAATAATATATTCCTGCGTGAATAGCACCGGTATCTATTGCCTCCAAATGCAGTTCGATCGAATCCTGGATCATTTGTGAAATGAATCTTCGATCCGTATCATCAGGACCAAGTGCTTTGTTAGGTGACGAAGAAAAATAAATGATATCTGGAGTTTTGACCAATTGCTTTTCAGCCAAAGCTTGTAGCCATCCTTCCTCGTTTTTAATTTCAGGGTAAATGAACCTTTCATGCAACAGTGAACCTATCACCACAATTGATAGCAATAAAGCGAAACGACTCGATATGTAGATCAATAACTTCACTAGAACTGAAAATAGATGAATTGCATATCACCCCTTGAACTAAACAATAACACACACAGAATCGAAAAAGCATAAATGGCCCATCTGACTGGTGTTGATCTGTTTTCTAACAATCGATCGATCCTTTGTCGGCGAAACACAATTTCTAAGATAATAAATCCAAGGAATGGAATCAAATAGATCAAATGTGAAATATCAAATAGTTGTTGATCACCGGGAGGAGTCAAAAATTGTCCTATTACACATAGCTGACCTGCTCTAAAAAAGACCCAACCCATCATGACGGCAATGAAAGTAATGGCCCATCGGACTGATTTTTCTAAGGTGCCCATTTCTGATGCTTTACCCGCTGGAAAAAACTTCTGCTCGATGAGGTAATAGATCCCATGGAAAAGTCCCCAATAGATAAAAGTGGCACTAGCACCATGCCATAAACCGCTCAATCCGAACGTTAGGATAATTGCTAATACCCAACGATAAGAAGCATGTTTACTTCCTCCTAGTGGAATATATACATAATCACGGAACCAGCTTGAAAGTGAAATATGCCATCTGGACCAAAATTCTTTTAATGAATAGGAACCATAAGGGGATTGAAAATTATCTTGTAGTTTGACACCGAATAGACCCGCAACACCTATCGCGATCAAGGTATATCCAAAGAAATCGGCAAAAATCTGAAATCCAAAAAGCAAAGCTCCACCAATTCTTGAGACAAGATCGTAATCCTTTGGTTGCACATATAGTGGGTTTATTATATCTCCTAGGTTATCGGCAATAACCATTTTAAGAAAGAAACCATAAACCATCAATTGAAAAGCTTTTCGGAAGGTCTCCAATGAGGGAATGAACTTCTTGAAAAGTTGGTGATGAAGATCGTTATAGCGCTCGATCGGTCCCGCTACAAGTTGAGGAAAGAAACTCACGAAAAGCGCAAATTTCCCAAAGTTCTTTTCCGGAACAGCCCGTTTATGGTACACATCAAGTGTATAACTAACGGTTTGAAATGTGTAAAAAGAAATTCCAACTGGTATACCATATTCAAAGATAAACTGCAGCCAGAGGATCGTTTCGTTGGAATCTGCAATGGACTTGAACCAAGAGCTACCGCCGATCAAAAAGTGAAAATACTTGAAGAGGATCAGCACCCCAAAATTTGAAACGAGACTAATGGCCAGATACAGCTTCTTTTTCCATTTTTCCCTTGAAGTATGGATCAATAAGGAAATTACGTAATCGATAACCGTTGAATAAATTATCAGAATCAGGTATTCAACTTTCCATCCTGCATAAAAAACGTAACTCAACAGAAGTAATATGACCCATCTCTTCCGTTGCGGAAACGCATAAAATGCCATCAGCGCAATCGGCAAAAAGATCAGAAACTGAATGGAATTGAAGGTCATTTAAATTGCTTGACTAGAATTTTACTCAAAAGTACACTTATTCCCGATTTTTCGAATCCATGAGGATTGTAACCGGACCGTCATTGATCAAGGCTACTTTCATGTCGGCTCCAAATTCACCTCGCTCTACTTTCGTTTCTGACTGTTCTTCCAGATTTTCCAGAAAGTAAGTGTAAAGAGGTGTTGCCGTTTCTGGTCGCGCAGCGCGAATGTAACTCGGTCGGTTGCCTTTTTTCGTTGAAGCATGCAATGTGAACTGACTGATAACTAAAAATCGTCCTTTGACATCCCGGATCGACCAATTCATTTTTCCTTCCTTGTCGGAAAAGATGCGGAGTTGGATCACTTTCTGGATCAACCAGTCAGCATCATCTTTGGTGTCATCGTGTTCGATGCCTAGTAAGATCAATAATCCTTGTCCGATCTCACCTTTTACGCTTCCGTTGATGCGAACCGAAGCCTCTGAAACACGTTGAATGACAATGCGCATGATCAGCCGTAAATATTTTTACGATGAATTTCACTTTCATCTTCTGTAATGAGCTGAATATAGGTGTTATAACGTGAGGGAGCAATTTGTCCTCTTTCAACTGCTTCTTTAACGGCACATTTCGGTTCATTCATGTGCTGGCAATTGTGGAATTTACATTCGCCAATCAATTCGCGCATTTCAGGGAAATAATGCGAAATGACTTCCTTGTCCAGGTCAATCACACCAAAAGCTCTGATTCCAGGTGTGTCAATGATATAGCCTCCGGATTGCAATTTGTGCATTTCAGCAAACGTAGTGGTGTGTTGTCCCTGCAAATGTGCTTGAGAGATCTCACCGGTACGCAGATCCAATGAAGGATCCAAAGCGTTCACGAGTGTACTCTTTCCAACCCCACTGTGACCCGAGATCATCACTTGATGTCCTTTTATTTCTTCTCTTAAAAAATCTACATTTTGCTTGTTCTCTGCCGAGATTTTGTGACACGGATAACCAATTGAACTGTAGAGATCGATCAATGCATCGACTTCTTTCAATTCACCTTCCGAATACATATCGATCTTGTTAAAGAGCAGAGTAACCGGAATTCGGAAGGATTCAGCTGCGACCAAAAATCTGTCGATAAACGCCAAATGCGTAACAGGAGATTTCAGCGTAACCAACAGATAAGCACGATCTACATTCGCTGCGAGGATCTGCATTTGTTTACTCAGATTGGTCGATTTTCGCACGATGTAGTTCCGTCGCGGTTCAAAATCCGAGATCGTTTGCTTTCCTTCGTTATCCGGTGTATCTCCAAGGATCACAATGTCTCCAACTGCGATCGGGTTTGTAGTACTTAGTCCTTCAAGACGCAATTTCCCACGGATACTGCAGCTCACCACCGAACCATTTTCAAGTTCAACAGTGTACCATTTCCCGGTGGATTTCAGCACAAGACCTTTCATGGTGCAAAGATAGGGTTTAGAAGTGAGAACGCTGCGCTGATGGAACATGGAACATGGACCGCTACGCTGATGGAAAATGGACTCGATTCTTTACTTAGGAATAATCCATGCTCCATGTGTCATTCCCTGAAATAGCTTGACTGTTTTAAAATTTAAAATAGATGA
>DAISYB010000041.1:0-19400 GCA_036825545.1 Crocinitomicaceae bacterium
CCGTTGTTGTTATCGATTCGTGTCCTAGCATTTCCTGAACGGCACGCAAGTTTGCTCCGCCTTCGATCATGTGTGTCGCGAAAGAATGACGGAAAGTGTGTGGTGAAATGTTCTTTTTCAATCCAATTGATTCCGAAAGATTCTTTATGATCGTAAAAATCATCACGCGGGTTAATTGGGCTCCTCTTCGGTTCAGAAAAATGATGTTTTCATTTCCGGGCTTGATTTCTTGATGCCTGCGAATGTGGTCGTTGTATATACTGATCTCCTTCTCAACACTTGGGCTCACAGGCACCAGTCGTTCCTTATTGCCTTTTCCGATCACGCGAATGAAACCTTCTTCAAAAAACAGATCTGAAAAACGAAGGTTTACCAATTCACTAACCCGTAGACCACAACTGTAAAGTGTTTCGAGAATTGCACGATTCCGGTGACCCTCCGGTTTACTTAGGTCAATGGCGTTAATCAAACTATCAATTTCCTCAATGCTCAACACTTCGGGTAATTTTCTACCGATCTTAGGCATTTCCAATAATTCACTTGGATCATCAACAATGAGATCTTCTAGAAGCATATAGCCGAAGAATTGCTTGACGCCACTAATGATTCGGGCTTGCGTTCGGGCGCTTAATCCCAAATCATACAATTCTGCAACAAAAGTTTTGAGATCACCATAGGTCAGTTCGGTTGCTTCTTTTTTTCGTGCTATGCTGAAATCCGAAAGTTTTCCAACATCATTCTGATAGGCGAAAATAGAATTGTCGGCAAGACCTTTTTCAATTTTCAGGAAAGAAACAAAATGCTTAATATAGCGTTCCCAATTGGACATTTGTATGCGTATCTTAATAGTAAACGGACCTAATTTGAATCTGGTAGGAACCAGAGAGCCACAAATATATGGTAATGTCACCTTTGAAAAACATCTTCAGGAATTAAAAGAAAAGACGAACGTACGAATCGATTATTTTCAATCGAACGTTGAAGGAGAGTTGATCAACCGCTTACACGACTCAGATCATGACGGGATAATACTAAATGCCGGTGCTTATACACATACTTCAGTGGCACTTCGCGATTGTGTGGCGGCCATATCCGTTCCTGTAGTTGAGGTGCATATTTCAAACATCACACAAAGGGAATCATTTCGGCATGAATCAATGATCTCTCCTGTTGCCGTTGGGTGCATTTTTGGTTTCGGAATGACTTCCTATGATCTCGCTTTGGATTATTTCCTTAAAAACAAGCGTTGATTAAGTTGAGAAAATTTCCTTACTCCCTTAAAGTAGCGAGCCCAAAGTATACTTCCATTGTAAATCCCGCTTAACGAAGTGCACGTCGTCATGGATTGTATTTCTTTTCGCTGTTTTAGCAATTTTGGCAGATGCTTGTACATTGCCATGTGTGCATTGAAAACCGCTTTCAGTTGTCCGAATTGAAGCAATACAAAAAAACGTATTCCCGCAATGCCGTCAAGACACAGTCGGTGGAATAGCTTTGGAAATAATAGCCCTTCGTGATTTTTAACAATCATGAAAAGGCTGTTTCTGAAATTAAGATATGTTTTACGACTCGATTTATAGGGGAGTGTTCCGCCTCCAACATGATAAATTGTAGAACTTGGATTCACATAAAATGAATAACCAAGTTTTTTTATCCTCCAGCACAAATCAATCTCCTCCATGTGTGCAAAAAATGCAGTATCGAATCCACCAACCTCATGAAAAAGTTTGGATCGAATTAGCAGCGCCGCTCCGGTTGCCCAGAAAATCTCAGTCTTACCGTCATATTGTCCTTCGTCGAATTCAAATTGATCGAATATGCGTCCCCTACAAAACGGAAAGTAGTTTTTATCTAAATAACCGCCCGATGCACCTGCGTGTTCGAACATTGTTTTGTTATGGTAAGCCAAAACTTTTGGTTGGCAACCTGCAATGGATGGTTCTTTCATTATATCCAAAAGTGGTTGCAGCCAGTTGGGTGTGACTTCTATATCGCTATTGAGTAAAAGGTAGAATTCAGTATCGATTTGTTTTAAAGCTTCATTGTACCCACCTGCAAACCCATAATTTTTGTCTAAAGCAAGAATTTCAACTTGTGGAAATTCATTTTTTAACACGTCAAGTGAATCATCCGTAGAGCCATTGTCTGCCACAATTATTCGGGCACCGTCTGAATGACGAATTACCGAAGGGAGGAATTGTTTTAAGAATCCTTCTCCATTCCAATTGAGGATGACGATGGCAAGATTTTTCACTATTCTGACTTTACGTCGTCAAAAATAGGCATTAATACTGACGAAACAGATCGTTTGATCCCCCGCCAAAATGTTGTTGGTTAAACATATTGGGATCATCAACATTTCCTCGGCTTGTATTTCGTTTTGATAGTATTTGTGGCCAACCGGGATTTTTAAGCTCGCCCAACATGTCAGAGTGAAGCAAAGTGTATGTATTGTTCACTAAGTCAGGATTATAGAAGACAAAGCGTTTGTTGCTGAAGGTTCCGATCTTGTTGTATTGCCAAATTTCATAAGGATATTCTGTTGGCGAATTTTCTTTTTGCACTATTGTGGTTGGGGCACCGTATTGCAAATAAACGCGCCCTCTGTCCGTTTCATATCCGACCTGAAAATTGTTGGAATAAAGTCTTTCAACCAGCTGAACCTGAAGTTTGTACTTGATCCACGCGTCATAAGTGTTTTGAGGTGCTGTTTGAAGCCAATAAGCCTGAATGTGTTTGCGCATTTTTTCTTTATCTTTTGACTTCAAGGTAGAGATGATATTTTTCACTTCTGCTGATCTAGAAATAGGAATGAGTGAAGCAAGGTAAAAACTAACACTATCATCAGTAATTGAGGATTGAAATCTTGGGTCAAGAACGATGGTTTCTGATGTTACGAAGATCTCAGCATCATTGCTTCTTTCGAATTCGTAGGATTGAGTGGAGAGCTCGGTCAGGCTCTTAGAAAGTAGGGTATAGGATAAACTGTATTTTCCACTTGGTAATGTTGCAATGTCTACTTTTTTTACAATTGGAAGGATCTCGGCTGTTTCATGACGAGTAAATACTGTAAATGCAGACATTTCTTCTCCTTTCTCATTGGTGATCATTTGTTTAATGCCACAGTAGTCCTCCTCTGTTTGGTTGGTGTGGTAAAGCTCAAAATAAACCGGGATGACAGACAATTCTGTTGGATAGAATGTTGCCAATCTTGGAATGATCGTTAATCCACTTTTTGAAAATACACTTTCATCGCCCCCACGTAAAATAGTTTCCGCAATTTGAATGTCAGAAATTGTAATTCCGTCACTGAATTCTTCTATTACAATAGGGAAAGTAGCTTTGATAGCCGGATTTTCACTGTTTAAATCCAACAATTCCATATTCATGGTATAGGCTCCTGGGGATAGCGCAAATCGTTTGACATCATAGAAATCCTCAACAATACTGTCCATCATGACAGGTGAGCTCAAGCGATAGGCATCGGTTTGAATGAGTTCCTGATCCTTTCGTATTTCGTATTTAAGTGCGACTTCACCTTGTAATCCATTCTCAACACCAAGATAGCGCACTGAAGAGCCTGAGAATTGAATATAGACTTCAATGTAATTTCCGATTTCAGGAGCGTAGAATTGCTTGCTATCAACATAGGCTCTTAGCTTACTATTGGACTGTCCAAATGCAAACAAAGAAGAAAAAACAAGTGAAAAAATGAGAAATACTTTCAAAGTCTATGTTTTAAAAGGTAAAGTTACAAAATTCAAGGTCGAATTTTGAAAAAAAATCAAGCATTGTTTTAACTGTGATTAACAGAAAGTTAAATGTGTTTTTGAGTTATTTAGAGAGTTGTTTACGACAAAACGAATATTTTTTTTCAAAGAAGCCTTGTCAGAACAGGAGATATTACTACTTTTGCCGCGGAGAGTTGGCAGAGTGGTCGATTGCGGCGGTCTTGAAAACCGTTGTACCGAAAGGTACCGGGGGTTCGAATCCCTCACTCTCCGCAAGACCTTAAACCCCTTTTAACATGCGTTAAAAGGGGTTTTTTCATTTCAGAAAGACTGCCAAGCTGGCTTGAGCAGTCTTTCTGAAATGAAAAAACCTTCATCACCGCAGGTGATGAAAGGGGTTAAGGTCTTGACGCTCCCCAAAAACGGGATCTTTAATCCCTCACATTAAGCTTGCTTGAGCAGGATTTCCGAAATACAAAAACTTCATCACCGCAGGGGATGAAAGGGGTTTAAGGTCTTGACGTACCCCTCAAAAGGGATCTTTAATCCCTCACATTAAGCTTGCTTGAGCAGTCTTTCGAAATGAAAAAACCTTCATCACCGCAGGGGATAAGCAATTAATTCGAAAAATGAGCCAATTTAATTGGCTCATTTATACAATACTCTTTGGTCATCAATTTCGCTGAATATTCCAGAAAAACTCGAATACCTCACACTCACACAATCAAACTTTCTCAAACTATCAATTGACTGTATTTTTAAATTTTTCAAATAAATATTGCCCTTATATTTTTTACCAGCTTTATTCTCAAACTCATACTCAACCCAAGTTGATCCCTTCCCCTCCCAAATCTTAATGAATTTAGCGCAACTTTTATTACTCGATATAAGCGCTAAGTTCTTTGCAAAAAAAGCAAAGAACATAAAGAGTAAAACAAATATTATAAAAGCCAAATGTTTCTTCATTTCATCTAAATTAAAGATCATTCATGTTTTCAATACCTCAAAATATCATTCAAACACAGTTTAATCTCTTCGATTTCCCGATCATCAATTTGACCAATCCGATCTATAAAACATTCTTTTGAAATCGACCGAATATGAAAAGTGAGGACTTCCGATGTTTCCTGTAACTGATTGATAGTGTTGGGCTCCAGCACTACGTTGCCCTTGTAGTTTTTTATTTTGGTTGTAAGAGGACAGGCAATTACAGTGTTCAGATGGGTGTTCAATAAGTTGCCGCTAATGATCACAACCGGACGAATTCCTGCTTGTTCGCTGCCTTTTGTTGGATTGAGATCAACTCTCCAGATCTCACCTTGTTTCATCGTTCAGCTGTTTAAAATAATCCATCATTCCCTCTTCGGCAATTTCTGTTAGATCAGCATCTTTAGCCATTTCTTTGTATGATTTGAGATATGCCGCCCGATTCAATTGGTCGAGGTAAATGCTCAATGCTTTTTCAATGAGTTTGTTTTTTGGTATGGAAAGCTCTTTGGCTTTCAATTCCAATAGTTTAAGCAGATCGTCTGGAAGTGTGCTTGTGTATGTTGGCATAATATAAATATAAAACATAAATATAAATGTTATTTCTGCAAAATCAAATATGATTGAAATAAAATTCGAATCTGGAGAATCAATTAGTTAATTTTACCTCATGAAAATCGCCATCATCGGAGGTGGAGCTGCAGGATTCTTCTCAGCTCTCGCAGCAAAACGGAAATTCCGTGAGGCGGATGTTGTGATCTATGAAAAATCGCAGAAAGTTCTGGCGAAAGTAAAAATCTCAGGTGGCGGACGTTGCAATGTCACCAATGCCACTTTTGATAACCGCGAACTGTCCAAGCATTATCCAAGAGGAGAGAATTATTTGCGTAAGGCTTTTGAACAGTTTAATGCGCAATCAACCGTTGAATGGTTTGAAAAACGGGGAGTAAAACTAAAAACCTACCCAGATAATTGCATTTTCCCACAATCGAACGATTCACAAACGATTATTGATTGTTTCGTCAAGGAAGCATTTGATCTGGGTGTGCGTATTGAAACAGGATCAAATGTAAAGATGATCCAACAAACGGAACATGGATTTGAACTTCACATCAATGAAGAGCGAATTTTTGTTGATCGTCTTATTGTAACTATAGGAGGTCAGCCTAAACGTTCCGGACTTATATTCCTGGAAAATTTAGGACATACAATCGTGAAACCTGTGCCGTCTCTTTTTACCTTCAATATGCCGGGTAATCCAATCCGTGAGCTGATGGGCAATGTAGTTGAAAAGACAAAAGTGCGCATCGAAGGAAGTAAACTTATAGGTAGCGGTCCTTTGCTGGTGACACATTGGGGAATGAGTGGTCCGGCCATCTTGCAATTGTCTGCCTGGGGCGCAAGGTATTTGTTTGAAAGAAACTACGAATTTGCGATTTTGGTAAACTGGCTGGATGAAACGACAGAACAAGAACTTCGAACGAAACTGGGACAGGTTCTCCGAGAACATGGGGGTAAAATGATCGTCAACTTAAATCCATTTCCCATGACCTCCCGATTATGGGAGCATTTACTGGATCGTTCTGAAATTCCACATGATCTGCGCTGGAAGGACCTTGGAAAAAAGCATACGAACAAACTGGTGAATACGCTTCTCAATGATCGTTATGAAGTTCAGGGTAAAACCACCTTTAAAGAGGAATTTGTCACTGCCGGAGGAATCGATCTGAAAGAGGTTGATTTCAAAACCATGCAAAGTCGAAAAGTTTTCGGATTGTTTTTCGCAGGAGAAGTGTTGGATATTGACGGGATCACTGGTGGATTTAACTTTCAGGCGGCGTGGACAACAGGTTATATCGCCGGTTTAAACTCCGGAACAAGGAGAGAAACATATTAAACCTCAAAAACAACTTCTTCGTATGGAACTCTGAATCGTGGACCCCAGATTCCATCTTCTGTTCCTTTACCGACAGCAATGATCATATTGATCTCTGCTCCCCATGGGAGACCTAAGGCACGTTTTACGCGGTATTTGTCAAAACCTTCCATCGGACACGAATGAAATCCTTCAGCGGCTACTGACAACATAAAGGTCTGTGCGGCAAGTGCACAACTTTTGTGAACGGTAATACGTTGTTCAGCATTTCCGCCTAAACGAACAAAAGGCCGCGTTAATCCAATCAAAAAGCAGATCGATCTTCGGATCAATCCAATCAAACCAAAGGGATCCCACATGTAAACCAATGGAATGGCTTTACCATAATAATCTAAACCTTTTTTTGCGAGTATGTGCGTTTGTCCCTCGCTGCTTTCTTTGATTTTCTGGAAGTTCCATTTCGCTCGTTTCGACCACAGATCTCTGCGTGTGACAAATACCACCATCTCTTGAGCTGTTCGCGCAGCAGATTGATTCATACAAAAGGGGACGAATTTCTTTTTCATTTCTTCAGATCGGATCCAGTAGAATTCCCACAACTGCATGTTGCTGCTGTTAGGGGAGAGGATTGCCCTCTCCAGACTCTTCTGAATTACTTCATGGGGAACAGGAATGGATTCGTCGAATTTTCGATTCGAACGACGGTAATTTACTATTTGTTGAAATTCGTTGGAAAGCATTATTTGAATGATCTAGATAATACGCTAAGGTAACAAAGATTAAATTCAATAGTTTCAGGAATAAAAAAGCCTCACATTTCTGTGAGGCTTTGTGTGGGAGTTGAGGGGTTCGAACCCCCGACCCCCTGCTTGTAAGGCAGGTGCTCTGAACCAGCTGAGCTAAACTCCCATTCTTTGCAGAAATCGCGTTTGATTCCCTTAATGCGAGTGCA
The DNA here is from genome assembly GCA_036825545.1 of Crocinitomicaceae bacterium. Lineage (GTDB taxonomy): Bacteria > Bacteroidota > Bacteroidia > Flavobacteriales_D > Crocinitomicaceae > M0103. The sequence continues at coordinate 7,547 of DAISYB010000041.1, forward strand.
AATATATAGGTTTTTTTGAAAATTGAAAGCGTGACATGAAAAAAAAAGAAAAGAATTTTAATCGTTAAATCTATTTATTTGAAATGATCTGAATATTAGTAGATTGTAAAAGGTTATACCAAATCACTCAATAGAAAAAAACTTCCAAATACCAGGACAGTATCTTTTGCTTTGGCATTTGACAAGATCACTTCAAGTCCTTTTTGAGCTTCTGAGTGAATTTCTGCAGATATTCCAGCCTTCATTGCAAGATCAATTAGTTGTTTTTGACTCAAGCTTCGCTGATTGTTGAAACAGGTGAGGTGTAATTTCGCTGAATCAGGGAGTAGTTGAAGGATGGAAAGAACATCTTTATCAGAACTGGATCCGTAAAGGATGTAAAGTTCTCCTTCTAAATTTCCTGAAACATAATTCAACGTGGCCTTAATTCCATCAATATTATGGGAGACATCAAAAATAAGCAAGGGATCACGCTTCATAATCTGCATCCGTCCAAAGAATCCTGTGTTTGGATACAAATTATTTAATCCGGATTGAATGGTAGCATCTGTGATCTCTGAAAATGATGAAGGAAGTACTTTTAGCACTGTGAGTACACTCCGTAAATTATTCACTTGATAGAATCCCAGTAATGGTAAATTGAACTGCTCAACCCGATCTTTGGAAACTATCTTGTTAGCGAAATACAAGGGTGCATTTTTACTTTTCGCAGCATCTTTAAAAACCTGTTCTGTCTCTGGTCTTGTTTCACCAATGACTACAGGAATGTCTGTTTTTATAATTCCTGCTTTTTCTCCGGCGATCTCTTCTAAGGTGTTTCCAAGGATTTGAGTATGTTCCAAACTGATATTCGTGATCAAACACACCAAAGGCCGAATGATGTTTGTGGCATCCAGGCGTCCGCCTAGCCCTGTTTCAATCACACAGATGCTGCAGGCAGACTTGCTGAAATAATAAAGAGCCATTGCAAAGGTGATCTCAAAGAATGAAGGTTCGAAATCGAGGTCATAGGAACGGATCTTTTCGACGAATGAAACAACATCCAATTCATTGATCATTTCGCCATTCACACGAATACGCTCTCTGAAATCTTTGATATGCGGTGAGGTAAATAATCCTACTTTTTCTCCTGATTCTTTGAGGATAGATGCCAACATGGCTGAACACGAACCTTTTCCATTGGTGCCAGCAATGTGAATAAATCGAAGTTCCTTTTCCGGATTTCCAATTAAAGAACAAAGTTTGGATATATTCTCAAGGGTAGGTTTATACGCCTTTGATCCAATTAATTGGTAAGAAGGAAATTGTTGAAAAAGCCATTCAATGGTCTTTTCGTATGAATTAGCGTGCATTCAATTTAACCGTAAGATATTGGGTTACTAATCCAGCACCAGGATATTTACTGTACTTTACTTGGTTTTTCACCGAAGCAATAACTTGGTTAATGATGCGCTGATCAGTAGTTGTTGTTTTAGCGGTACTTTGAGCGGCTACAACAACACCATCTTCGTTTACGGTGAGTTTCAAGTATATCGTCACATCAACATCTGTTGCGATGTGATCAAATGAAGGGTCGTTCAAACGAACTCGTCCTTCACCGCCTCCTGATCCACCGGGACCTGTTCCTCCTGTACCGGTATCGCTACCAAAAGGGCTTGTACCTGAACCACTTTGCCCATTGTTACCTCCAGATCCGAAAGGGTTATTCGATTGTGTCGTAGTACTTGCGGTATTGTTGGATTGGGTTGTACTGTTTGTTTTGTTGGATTTCCCACTTTCTGTCTTAGTCGCCGAAGGTTTGTTGCTAGCCAATACCTCTTGTTGCTGGGGCTTAGGTTGATCGATCGGATCATCGGTCGGAGAACCTGAACCAGCGTTGCCCGTTTCTACCTTTAAATTCTTCAGGTCAATCTCAATCGGAATTTCAGTTTGTGCCTCCATGATGAAATCACGAGGAGGTGGATCCGCCATTTCAAAGGTCTTTAAAATAAGGAAAATGATGAGTAAAGTCAATGCAATTCCAGCAACGATCCATCCGATCTGCTCGTCGCGCTTCTCTGATATTCTTCTCACTGCAGTTGCCATCTTCCTCTGTTTTGAATTATCTTATTTATCGTAAGCCAGCACCGGATCCCATGAATTGGCTTGTGAAAGTGCCAAAACATTAAATACGGCTGAATAACTTGCTTTACGGTGACCAGCAATTTTAAGTTTCATTTTTCCTGAACTCTCTACTACGCTAGCTGTCAATTCTTTGATCTCTTCAAATTCCATCGGATTGTTCATGTCGCCACCGGGCATTACAACGTAACGATTATCTTCCGTAATAATTACTGTTGCCTCAACCGGATCCATAACAGGTTTGATGTTTTCATCTGTCTGTGGTAGATCGATTGGTGTCTGATTGTTCGACATCAAACTCATGATGATAAAGAAGATCAACAAGAGAAAGACAAGGTCAGTCATGGATGCCATTCCTGCCTCAGCTTTTACTTTATTTCTTGATCCTAAGTTCATCGCTTATTTTGTTGGTGAGTTCAATAAATCCATGAATTCTAACGCTGCATTCTCCATTTGGTACACGACTTTCCCAATTTTACCGACAAGGAAGTTGTAACCCATGTAAGAGATAATACCAACAATTAGTCCATTTACCGTTGTAACCATTGCAGTCATAATTCCCGGAGCAATGATCTTCAATTCCAATGATGTAGCATTTTGAAGATCGATAAACACGACAACCATTCCGACTGTTGTACCAAGGAAGCCAATCATTGGAGCGGCTCCTGAAGCTGTTGCTAAGAAATTCAGGCGTTGCTCTAATCGAAGAATTTCAAATTTACCCGTCGTTTCGATTGTTGATGCAATACTTTCATTCTTGGCACTACCAATGCGGGAAATACCTTTCGCCAACATACGCGCGATTGGACTTTGCGAAGAATTGCATAACATTTTTGCTTCGTCAATGCGACCGTTGCTCAATGCATCTTTTACACGAGCAAGAAATCCTTGTTCCTCTTTAGAAGCCTTTTGAAGTGCTAGAAAACGCTCAACAAACACAAAAATTGCGTACCCAAGCATGATCAAAAGAACCAGATTGATAAACAACCCCATTCCTTTGTTAGATTCTGAAATGATGTCCCACAGTGGAACATTTTTGATCCCTGTTGCAGGCGCTTCGCCCGGATTGATCTGAAGTAAGAAATTTAAACTCATAGTTTATCTACGTTAAAAGTGTGAATTTATTGTTTACATAAGTAGGATAATTCCTACACCTGCTACATACCCTATTAGGGCAAGCAACGCTATATTTTTCAAGTACCAAAAGAAGGAAATTTTTTCCATTCCCATTGCGACAACACCTGCCGCAGAACCGATGATCAACATACTTCCTCCGGTTCCTGCTGCAAAGGCGATAAAATGCCAAACTTCAGCATCCATTGGCTCCTGAAACATTCCCATAGATGCAGCTACAAGGGGAACGTTATCAATCACTGCTGAACCAGCTCCTAACAACGTCACAAACAAATCTTCAGAAATCACTTTATTCACATCCTGACCAAAGGTAAAAATCATTCCTAAGGACTCCAATGCTGCTACAGTCATCAAAATCCCAAGGAAGAATAGAATACTTGGCATTTCGATTTTAGATAAAGCTTTGAACGTTGGACCATGTACATGTCCGTGATCTTCAACTTGAGTCAATGAGAATTGTCGGCTACTGATCACTTCAGCGAGTAGAGAGACAATTCCTAAGGAAAGCATCATTCCAACATAAGGAGGGAGGTGAGTGACCATCTTGAAAACAGGAACCATAACAATCATAAACAATCCTACCCCAAGCATTAACGGCCCGTTTTTACTGATTTTTTCTTCGTGTTCATCCGCTTGAATTGTTCCTTTGAATACAGGTAAGAAACTTGCAATGATCGTTGGGATGGCCATACATACAAATGACGGGAGTAATAAGTTCTTCGTCAATTCAAATGCGGTAACCTTATTATTCATCCATAGCATCGTTGTGGTAACATCACCAATTGGCGACCAGGCTCCACCTGCATTAGCTGCAATAATGATCATACCGGCATACCACATACGTAGTGGAGTATCTTTGATAATCTTTCTAAGTATTGTGATTAAAACAATTGTTGCTGTCAAGTTGTCAATAATTGCTGAAAGAATGAATGCAAGTCCACAAACGATCCACAAAATGCTTGCTTTGTTTCGTGTTTTAATGAAGCGCTTGATTGTTTGAAAACCATTAAAATGGTCAACAATTTCCACAATGGTCATGGCTCCAACCAAGAACATTAAGATTTCAGAAGTTTTCCCGAAGTGATGGAGTAGAGTGCCTTCCATTAAATGGAGTCTGCCTTCGTGATCCATTCCATCCAAAGAAAGTAAGGTGCTGTTGTGTGAATCGAACCAGTTTCCAAACCCATCTATTCCGAATGCAATCCCTGCCCATGCAAGCGCCATCATGATCAAAGCAGGAATCAATTTATCTACCTTGATCGAATGTTCTAATGTGATTAGGGTATACCCTAGAATAAAAACACTTAAAATAAAAATTTCCATAGTTGTAGTTTTAATTGAAGTTACACAAGTTGTTTTAAAGCGATTTCAAAAGCTGCTTTTGCGATACCCTTTGGTGAAGGATTATTTTGATGGGTTTTTTCCATAGCTGCACGAATAATTGTACTTGTATCGCTGAAAATCCCCTCGTCAGTTAATGTTTTTAAATCGTTACTCATTAAGTAGGCAAATACCCTTGCCATTCCACAATTGGAAATAAAATCAGGTATGACAGCCAAGGAATTGTCTGCTTTGTCAGCAATTTTTCCAAAAAATATCTCTGGATCGGCAAATGGCACGTTTGCTCCGGCTGAAATAACTTCTATTCCGGCAGCAATCATTCGCGATAATTGATCATCTGTGATCAATCTTGAGGCTGCACAAGGAATGAAAACCTCTGCTTTCACATCCCAAATGCGAGCATTCACCTCTTCAAAACTTAACATGCCTGGGTGATTCAATTCATTGCCATTCTTGTTTAAGAATAAACTGCGAATTTCGTCAAGTGTGAAACCATTTTCATTGATCAATCCACCAACTCGATCAATAATACCCACAATTTTAGCTCCATTCTGAGCAAGGTAATATGCTGCTGCAGAACCAACATTTCCCCAGCCTTGAACGATGACACGTTTGCCCGCTACAGAAGATCCAGCTGACTTACCCCATATTGAATAGAAGTGTCTAACGGATTCAGCAACACCATAGCCAGTAATCATGTCTGCAACGACATATTTGCGATTAACATTTGGTGAATACTGCTCCGATTCGATCACCTTCAAGACACCTTGACGCAATTGACCGATTCGATTGATTTTTTGCGCTTCTCTGGGTTGAAAATGTCCGTTAAAAACTCCTTCTTGTGGATGCCATACTCCACAATCTTCAGTAATAGGAATGACTTCATGAATTTCATCAACGTTTAAGTCACCACCTGTTCCATAATAATGCTTTAGTAATGGTGTGACAGCAGCATACCATCGACGAAGAACACCCTCCTTGCGAGGATCCTTCGGATCGAAATTAATACCTGATTTGGCGCCACCAATTGGAGGTCCGGCAACAGTGAACTTCACTTCCATTGTTTTTGCAAGCGACTCAACCTCTCTTTTGTCCAATCCTACTCTCATTCGGGTACCACCTCCGGCTGCACCGCCACGAAGCGAATTGATTACCACCCATCCTTCTGCCTCTGTCTCCGGATCTTTCCATTCAAAAACAATCTCTGGTCGTTTGTTTTCGAATTTTTCAAGAAGTGTTTTCATTTATGTGCTTTACAAATTCAATAAGAATGAGGCAAAAATAACAAACAATTAGTTGCTTGTCCTATTGAATCTTTAAAAAACGAAGAGATTACAAACAACTTAGTGTTCAATTTGGAAGATGAAGGGTGCCACTTCTAACGGATTGACTTGCTCCGGTAACTTCTGCCAAACAATTGGGTTTGTTTTCCAAGTATAAATAACCTAGGAATGAAAAAATGATGGCCTCTTTGAATTCAATCAATTCATCATCAGGAATAATGATTTTTCCTTCATAATAATTCTGGATGCGTTCGATTAAAAACGAATTTCTGGCTCCTCCGCCTGAAATCAAGGTGCTTTTCATTGAGTGTGCATTTAATACTGCAGCAATTTGAATAGCAATATGCTCAACTACCGTTCTTAGATTGTTCTCAATTTCCTTATCGAATTTTAGTAAAGGATAAAATTGTTCTTCCAGCCATTCAACACCGAGCGATTTAGGATAAGCAGCAGAATAGTAGGGAAGTGAGTTCAGCAAATCGAGTAGAAAGAAATTGATATCTCCGGTCCTGGCGATATTACCGTTTTCATCAAACTTTAGCCCTCGTGAAAGAACCAACTTATTTAAAGGTAGATTTCCCGGACAAATATCGAATGCTCGAATTGATCCGTTTTTGTCACGGAAACTAATGTTCACGAAGCCGCCAACGTTGATGTAAGATTCCGCAAGGTCTTTGAAAAGTTCAAAATCACCTATGGGAACTAAGGGAGCGCCCTGACCCCCAGCGATTATGTCTCGTGTTCTAAAATCATTGATGACTTTAAGTCCGGTATGAAAAGCAATAGTCTGTCCGCAACCAACCTGAACCGTGTAACCCGATTGAGGCTGATGGAACAAGGTTTGTCCATGAGAAGCTATGGCATCAATGTCAGATTTCTTTAGTTTATTGGATTCAATGAACTCATTGACTTTATCAGCCAAAAATTGCCCAAATTTCTTGTCTAATTCAAAAACACTTGGCGCCGACAGTTGTTGAGTTTCAGCAAAAAACGCATTTAATTCGTCTGAAAACTGTACTGATTGGGTTTTTATGACGCGATGTTGATAGTGATTCGTTTCATTAGTAGAAAACTCAACTAATGCAATGTCCAGCCCGTCCATGGATGTGCCTGACATCAGTCCTATGATTTGTCTCTTGTTCATACTGAATTTGAAGTGAAAATAAAATTATTCGGTTAAATTTGCAACGATACAAATGAAGATATTTAAATCAGATCAACTATGAATTTTGAATTAACTGAAGAACAGATAACAGTACGCGACGCAGCGAGGGATTTTGCGCAGAATGTTTTAAAGCGTGAAGTGATTGAAAGAGACCGTGATCAGCGCTTTCCAATGGAAGAGATCAAGCAATTGGGAGAACTTGGATTCATGGGTATGATGGTTGATCCGAAATATGGAGGAAGCGGAATGGATACGATTTCATACGTATTGGCGATGGAAGAGATTTCTAAAGTAGATGCTTCAACTTCAGTTTGTATGTCTGTGAACAATTCTTTGGTTTGCTGGGGATTGGAGAAGTATGGAACAGAAGAACAGAAACAAAAATATTTGGTTCCTTTAGCAAAAGGTGAGATTATCGGTGCTTTTTGTCTTTCTGAGCCAGAAGCTGGTTCTGATGCGACATCTCAACGTACAGAAGCAATCGATAAAGGAGATTATTATTTGTTAAACGGTACGAAGAACTGGATCACAAACGGATCTTCTGCTTCTGTTTATTTAGTGATTGCTCAAACAAATCGTGAGGCGGGACACAGAGGAATCAATGCATTGATCATTGAACGTGGTATGGAAGGATTCATTGTGGGTGCCAAGGAGGATAAGATGGGAATTCGTGGAAGTGATACCCATACGTTGATTTTTAATGACGTGAAAGTACCTAAAGAAAACCGAATTGGAGAGGATGGATTTGGTTTCAAATTCGCCATGAAAGTTTTGTCCGGAGGGCGAATCGGAATTGCAGCGCAAGCATTAGGAATTGCTGGTGGAGCTTATGAATTGGCTTTGGCCTATTCGAAGGAGAGAAAAGCGTTTGGAAAAGAGATTTATAAACACCAGGCAATTGCTTTCAAATTGGCAGATATGGCAACTGAGATAGAAGCAGCTAAATTGCTTGTTTACCGTGCTGCTTTGGATAAAGATGCTGGACGTAATTACGATCAGTCCAGTGCGATGGCCAAATTGTATGCGTCGAAAGTGGCGATGGAACAGACAGTAGAAGCTGTACAGATCCACGGAGGATACGGATTCGTTAAGGAATACCACGTAGAGCGATTGATGCGTGATGCGAAGATCACTCAGATTTACGAAGGAACTTCCGAAGTACAGAAAATTGTTATTTCCAGAGGAGTGTTAAACGCTTAATAGTTGAAATTCATACTTACAAAAGAGGAGGCCATTAGCTTCCTCTTTTTTATAATACTGATTCGAGTTTTTCTAATCCGATGCCACGTGATCCCTTCAACAGAATAAGTGAATTTTCTTGTTTGTTTTGTTTAAAGTAGTCAAGAGCCTCTTCACGGTTCAAAAACTGCTTGATACTATTTGTGTTTTGAAGAGAATTAAAAATCGGACCAACAGTATAACCTCTTAAGTTGTTTTCTTGAATGAAATCGAGAATGTTGCTGTGTTCACTTAATGCTTGTTCGCCCAATTCGAGCATATCTCCAATAATGAAGACCTTTTTAGAATGATCGATTAAAGCAAAACTTTCTAATGCTGATCGCATGCTTGTAGGATTTGCATTGTAACAATCCAGAATTAAGGTGTTTTGTTCTGTCTTGACGATTTGTGATCGATTATTTTCAGGAGTATAATTACTTATTGCATGATCGATTTTTTCCGGTTCAACACCAAAATAGCGTCCAAAAGAAATAGCAGCCAAGAAATTATAGAAATTATATTTCCCAACCATTTGAGTTGGAATTTCCGTTGAATGGTATTCGTGATCTGTCCATGAAAGATTGACAAATGGATCTAATTTTATTAGTTTCCCCACAACATCAGCATCTATTCCGGTGCCATAAGTGTATACCTTTGTATCGCCTTTTATCTGGCTTAATAGAATTGGATCGTCGTTATTGATAATTAAAGTACCTCCGATCTTTTCAACCGATTCATACAATTCTCGCTTGGTTTTTAGTACGCCTTCGAATCCACCAAAACCTTCGAGATGAGCCTTGCCAATGTTGGTAATAATGCCATGTGTAGGTTCAGCTATTGCGCATAACTCTTCAATGTCTTTGAATTGATTGGCACCCATTTCAATAATCGCTATTTCGTGTTCTTGAGTTAAGCGGAGTAGGGTAAGGGGAACACCTATGTGATTATTTAAATTTCCGACTGTTGCTAGTACTTTATACTTCTCACTAAGAACAGCATGGATCAATTCTTTTGTAGATGTTTTTCCATTGCTTCCAGTAATTCCAATAACCGGTATAGAAAATTGTTTTCTGTGGTGATTAGCAAGTTTTTGAAGAAAAAGTAATGAATCAGGTACCAAGTGAATTGCATTTTCTGTAGCGAACTCAGATTCATCACTGATTACATAGCGAGCTCCTTGTTTTAAGGCCTCTTGAGCGAAGGTGTTTCCATTGAAATTGGCTCCTTTAAGACAGACAAACAAGCAATTGGGTGTGATTTTGCGTGTATCCGTACAGACACCGCTTGTTTCGTAGAATAATTTGAATAAATGTTCCATAGCTAAACAAAAAAAGCCCGAATAAACGGGCTTTTCATTATGTAATAATGCTTATTTCTTTTTCTTCGAACGTCCGTAGTTCATTCCTGTAGGACTTCCAATTCGATCCATTGCACAACGGAAACCAATTGTAGCAGTAGACTGTCTTTCATCTAAGTAGCGACGGCTACCAGCAGCTAACCAGTAAGCACGGTCTCTCCAAGAACCACCTTTGTAAACACGTGATTTATCTGAAATCAATGTTGTTGGCCAAGAAGGAAGACCTTCAGGTTTAACGGGTTGACCATCTAGACCATACTGCTCGTGCTGACTTTGATACATGATCAAACTTTCGTCACGACTAGATTGGTTGATTGCGTTTTTCAAATCATCGTTTGCAAAGTAGATTGAGCTTTCGATGTCACCATCCAAGTAATCAATATAATCATCACGGCGGTAATTCAAACGACCAATGTTCTCTTCTTCCGTTACATTTCTGTATTTCAATTTACCAGGAGTGTCAATGATAAATGCGGTGAATCCTTCGCGAAGCATAGAGATGATTTCGAATGCATATTCTTCACCCTCCGGGCCTTGTCTGATTTCATCAGCGAAAATTCCTTCGAACAATTGATCTTGAATCAGCTGAGAAGCTTCGATATCGTGCTTGTCATTCTTGTATTTAATTGATAGATCAAGTACCGCGTTGATGTCTCGCAATAATTTCAATTCAATCGAATCCTTAATATTGTTATGAGAAACAAAGAATGGATCTGGTGCGTAACCTCTTCTTGAAGGGTTTCTTGACTCAATATTCTTAAACAGACCGATCGGAATTACCGTGTCATTTGGATCATGCTTGTCAGCTGAAATACGCTGGTAACGGATACGCTCAAATTCGTTCAGGTATTCTTTCATACCATGTACGTCGTACGTTACTTGCTGACTCTTGATATCGATCAATCCTTCATTGTTCAATAATTTTGTTTTGAATACATTTCCACGGAAAGGACGGAATTCATCAAAATCCTCAGTAGAAAGCGGGCGATATACATCCAGTACCCATTCAGAAACGTTACCAGCCATGTGATAAAGACCATAATCATTTGGCCAGTAAGAATCAACTGGAGCAGTAACGTCCGCTCCGTCATTCAAGTTTCCTGCAACCCCCATGTAATCACCACGACCTCTAACGAAGTTAGCACGGATAGCACCTTGGAATTGCTCATCGTCTTGGCGAACCCAGTGGCCATTCCATGGATAGATTCTTCTATCAGACATGTTTTCCGTACCAGGCTGCAAGTTTCCGATAAGTCCGGTTGCTGCAAATTCCCATTCTGCTTCAGTTGGTAGGCGATAGCGAGGTAGAAGAATACCATCTTCCATTCTTACTATACGTGTTCCTAATTTTTTACCTTGCATTTTAGAAGGGTTCAAATCTTGTACATTGCGCACAACTCCTTCTTCATATTGCCCTGCATAATAAGCTTCTGTATTGAACGTGTTTTCATCACGTTGATCTACGTTCCAACGAAGAATTCCTTCACGTACTAAAATATACTCGTTCACACGATCTGTTCTCCACTTACAGAAATCGTTGGCTTGCAACCAAGAAACACCAACAACCGGATAGTCACGGTACGCAGGGTGACGAAGGTAATAATCAACATATTTTTCCATGAATGAAAGTGGTGATCTCCAACACAAGGTATCAGGAAGAGCATTTTTATACACCATAGGGTAGGACTCGTATGCACGTCCAACCCAATACAAGTACTCTAGCCAATGAAAGTTAGTCACCTCTGTCTGATCCATGTAAAATGAAGACACCGTTACACGAGTTGGGCGATTATTCCAATCATACATCACATCTTGCTCTGCACGACCCATTGTAAAGGTACCACCTTCAACAAGGATTAATCCAGGACCAGTTTCCTGATCTACAAATGGCACTTTTTGGAATCCACCAACTTTTGGATCGTTGTAATTCCATCCTGTAGAAGATGAAGCTTCTTTTGCACAGGATCCAAGCATTAAAGCTCCGGCTAATGCCACAATTGAGAAAAATCTATTCAATTGCATATTTCTGATTTGAATGTTCATAAATTTCACGCTGCAAATATACCCTTAAACGTACACAGAAAAAAAAGTTACAAATTTTTTAAAATGACGGACAAGAGATTGTTTTAAATGAGATCGGTTTACTCTTACAACTTAAGTTAAGTCCCATTGACACTTCATGTGAACCACCCGATACTCCATTATTCAATTTAGATACAGTTACATCGTAACTAT
>DAISYB010000042.1:0-16794 GCA_036825545.1 Crocinitomicaceae bacterium
AAGCAATATTGGGTTTGCCGTCTAATAGTGTGGTGGTTTTGTAGACATGTATGGAACCGGGTAAGGGTTGATAGAGGCTGTCTACATTGATCCATTGTAGTTGGGCATTTCCTACCGTGTTTATGAACAACAGTACCAAGAGTATCCACTTTATTTTTTTCATGATGGTTGTTAAGGGTGATAAAAATAAGAAACAAGAAATAAGAAACAGGAAACAAGGAAGGGACAAGGATCAAGAATAAGAAACAAGGTTTTTCTTACACCCACAAATACCCCGGAGGGGTAAAAGATTGTAGAAACCAGACATTGATTTTGATTTCCCAACCCCAGAGGGGTTGCACATGGAGCATAGGGGGCTATGCATATTTATACGATCATCTTTCCTCACGATCCGCCGTGGCGGATTGTGACGGCGACGAAGGGGGGATAGAAAAAAGTATGTGAACTGATAAGACAGGTGCCCGATAAGGTACTGACAGCTACCTGACCATGCTACGAAAAACCTAAGGCAGAGATACGAGGGGGTTACGAGCGTCATAAGAGAGTCATAAGAGAACCATAAGAGAATGATAGTGATTTCATAGGGAAACCATAGTCAACCCATAGTGAAAGCATAGGGAAAGAATAGGAAAAGAATAGGAAACAAGAAATAAGGAACAAGAAACAAGGAAGGGACAAGGATCAAGAGAAAAGGAACAAGGTTTCTTAGACCAAAAATACCCCGGAGGGGTAAAAGATTGTAGAAACCAGACATTGATTTTGATTTCCCAACCCCGGAGGGGTTGCACATGGAGTATAGGTGGTTATGCAAAAACTCAGATGCCTCTTATGTAAGGAAAACAATTTGCGGCTTTGGGCTAAAGGTTTTAGTGGGTTTTGCGTTTTGCTAAATTTTGCTAAAAAAGTTAAGGACTACAGTACCGTATCATAAGGGATAGACCTTAGTATCCTAGGAGGGAATATGGGGTATCATTAGGGGGAAGGTTTAGGAGGTACAGATATAAACAGGAAGGACAGTACCCGGAGCATGGATTACTCACGCAACTATGCAACAACAACCCCTTCCCTGCAAACACCCTTTCTTAGGGTAGTTTTCCTAGAGAAAAATCGATGATCTTTTCTTTTTAAGGTGTTTGATAGGTTGAAAATTTCAAGGGCTATACGGGGCTTATAATGCGTTTTTTTTGAAAGTCAAAAGTCAAAAAAAATCACCTTTCACTTTTCACCTTTCACTTTTCACCTCTCACTCCTCACTTTTCACTACTCACGATTGCCTCACGAATAAGTCGCGATGACCTCACGATAAGGTCACGACATTAGCGAGACAGTGACGGGATAGGGTCACGATGAAGTCACGATGAGGTTACGATGGGGTCACGACGTGGGTTAAGAACCAGTCACGAGAGAGTCACGATAAGGTTACGATGGGGGTTAAGGACTAGTCACGAGAGAGTCGCGATGAGGTCACGATGAAGTCAAATGATCGTCACGAGAGGGTTAAGAGAGAATTTTTTGATGGCAGATGTCAGATGGCAGATTTATATACGTGTTTGTTATTGTAGGTGTTTTACTGTAATGCGTATTAAGAGAAGGATGGGACGCGGATCCTTATGATTGATTATGATATTAATCTGAGTATATCATAATCAATCATAAAAATCTGCGGCCCATATCACCCTCCTACTATTAAAAATCAATTTTAAGGGGTAGTTTTCTCGAAGAAAAATCGAGGATCTTTTCTTTCCTAAGGATTTATATGTTTTTGAACCAAAAGGGCTGCAATAGCCTTAAAACAAAGAAGTGAATATTTTTTGACTTTTCACTTTTGACTTTTGACTTTTTCCGTATCACAGCCGTACCATCACCGCACATCCTTCGAGGTTTCTTCGAGACTTCTCGAAGCCGCTTCGGGAATCCTTCGAGAAGTCTCGAAGAAGTCTCGAAGAAAGACCGAAGGATCTACGAGGATGATACATTCGATCCCCTAAGCCTGTTCGAAACTTTTTCGAAGAAAAGATACCAACATATAGGAAAAACACTATATTAGTGTTCCCCACCTTTTTCCCTCCCCATAGAGAAAATTGTATCGTTCATTGAAGGAACAATAGAATCGAAATCTTTGTGCGAACAGATACAACGAAAGGCGGCATGTATAAAAATATTAAGCTGTTTTTGTTCATGCAAACATGATAACTGCTAGCTAGTTTGATTTGACGAAAAAAAATAATCTTGGCTTAACAAGATCAACAATAAACATGAAAACTTACCTGACTGCAAAATCGAGGGTAAAAAAGATTTCATGATCTTTGAATGTGACTTAAGAGACATAAAAAAGAACATTAATAGAGATAGTTAAAAAAATATTGGAAGTAACAAGTATGAGTAAACTCAATTACATAGATCTTTTTGCCGGAGCAGGTGGACTTTCAGAAGGATTTATTCGGGAAGGCTTCAATCCTATTGCCCATGTTGAAATGAACAAAGAAGCTGCTTACACTTTGAAAACAAGGCTGGCTTTTCATTATCTGAATGATAATGACAAAGTCGGCAAATACCACTCTTATTTGAAAAGTGAACTTTCAAGAGATGAATTATGGGGAAGTATCCCCCAAGAAATAATTTCATCAGTCATTAACAGCGAAATCACAAAAAAAACAATCAAAGCCATTTTTAATAATATAGATGAACTGCTTGAATCAAAAAAAATTGATGCAATAATTGGTGGGCCGCCTTGTCAAGCTTATTCATTAGTTGGCAGAAGCCGTGACCCAAACAGAATGAGTGGCGATAAGAGAAACTATCTATTCAGACATTATGCAGAATTTCTTAAACGGTATAAACCAAAATATTTCGTCTTTGAAAATGTACTAGGATTACTTACTGCTGGTAATAAAAAGTACTTGAATGAAATGCTTTCTTTATTTGAGGAAATTGGATATTCAGCAGATTATAAAGTATTAAATGCTGAAAACTACGGTGTGTTACAAAGTAGAAGACGGGTAATAATTATTGGTCGTAAAGGGAAAGCTAAATTCAAGTTTCCCGAAATTGAAATAATTGAAAATAACTGGCAAGTAAAGAAAGATTTATTTGCAGACTTACCGGGCTTAATTCCTGGCCAAGAAATGAACATCGCAAAGTATACCAAAAAAATTAATGCTTACCAGCAGACAATGGAAACAAGGAATGGAATTGACTTTACAACACAACATATTACAAGGCAGCATAACGAGAGAGATTTGGAAATATATTCAATTGCGATTGACAAGTGGCTCAATAAAAAGGAGCGACTGAAATATAACGATTTACCTAAACGATTACAAAGCCATAATAATACAGAAGCATTTCTGGACAGGTATAAAGTTGTTGATCCATTTAGGCACTCACACACTGTTGTTGCACATATCGCTAAAGATGGGCATTACTATATCTACCCTGATTCAAAGCAGATACGTTCAATATCTGTTCGAGAAGCTGCAAGAATACAATCTTTCCCTGATAATTATTTCTTTGAAGGAGGAAGGACAGCGGCGTTCAAACAAATCGGCAATGCAGTTCCACCATTGATGGCAGAAAAAATAGCAGCATCATTAAAGTATCTTTTGCTTAACGGCTAAAGTAAGATTGAAGTGAACCAATATGAATCAGCGTTTAATTCAAAAACTGCATTACTCTTATGCAGGGCAAAAAGAAGCCCATACTCTTCCTTTGCCTTTGAAATATTCACTTCAACTTATTTCTGATTTTTTTTCAGGCAACATGACTAACAAACTTTGTTTGGTTTTTCCATCAAAAGAGTATTCTGCTCAATGGCTGTCTGTGCCAACAGTTTTATTTCTAATTGAAAATAACTATGCGCAATACGAAGAGGAAATCTTTGACTCATACAGGCAATATAATCTTGGAGACAAGTTAAAGCTAAATGGAGATGCTATTGTTGAATGGGCTGGAATTAGAAATAACTATATTGCTTTCAAAGCAGGCAAAGAGGCAAACATTGCTACTTTCACTATTGATATTACCCAGTCAATAAAACTTCAACGCACAAAAAAAACAGCAAAACTATCATCTCTAAAAAGAGTTAAGCAAGCCCTTCCGGGGAGAATCATTACTCCAATTGACGAATTATTGGAAATAAATACATATGGCAACAAGGAGTTCATGAAAAATAAAATTTGCCTTGTAAGTAAATTCAAATCTTACGATGATTCAATTGAAGACATAGCAATAAATTTTACATCAGTACCTCAATATTTCGAGATTGATAAGATTGATGAAAACGGTGTAGCAGACATAAATAGCCCACTGCTTATTTCAAATAATCTTTCTTCTCTTGCTTTGTATATTACGCTTTCTGCAGATTCAGTTTCAAAAATTATTATTGATGGATATTCCACTATACAGGAAAGAGGAACTGACTTTGCAGACATTGATGTAAAGAATATTCCAACAATTCTAATTACGGATTTATCAGAAATTGAAAGTTTTGAAACCATCAGCAACTATGGCTTTGAGTTTTTCAATTTCACAAAAGAAACTTTAAAACTTGATAATTCCACACATCTTTCCCCTTTTTATTCTTTTGAAAAGAAGCTAAGAAACTATATTTCGTTCAATGTTGTAAAAGAGATTTGCCAAAATGCAGAACTCGAAGCAACCACACAGAAAATTCACGCAATTGAAAAGGACGAATCCAATAATGATTTGACATCTTTGAAAATCTCTCTTATTCAACTGACCAACCTTGTCGCAAGATTAGCACACCTACCAACCACAGTAGAAATTTCAGTTCTAAATTCCAAAATAAACAGTATTGAAAATTTATTTCTTAGATGCAGAATGTGGTTAGGTGATTCTCGCAAGGCAATTGAAGAAAGCATTTTACTTCTTAAATCTGTAATCGCAAGATTTGCAACACAACAGCCCGAAAAATGTGAAAGGTTGAAAACACTCATGAATTCGAATCAATATGATTACATCATTTGTACTACTGAAGAAGAAGCAAAAGCACTGAACGATTCGCTCCCTGCAAACACTCAGAAACCAAGAGTAATATCTGTTACAGATGTGAATGACAAATTACTTTCGAGCAAGCCACTGAAAGCAATTCTTACGGGTTGGGCAAAATCAAATAACATCAATAGAATTCTTTCATCATTTCTTTTCTCAGAACTAACAGTTCTGTTCTATCAGTTTGAAAACAAGTATTATAACTCTTTACAAAGAAGAAACAAAAAATACAGCGAGAACATCAAAGCAACTATAAACTGTAAAGGCATTCGTTTAGAAACTGATTCAGCAAAGGGAAAAGGTTTTGGCGATTTATATTCTGGTGAAGAAGTAAGCGAGACAAGTTATCAAAGCTCATTTGATATTTTGGATTTTGAATTTAAAATTGACAATGCTCAGTATTCAAGATATGTTGCCAAAGGAAATCCGATTGACAGCATAAAAGCAAAGCGAATTGAATTTGAAAGCGGCTTCTTTATTTATACAACTGAATCACACAAATTTTTAATCATAAACGAATTGATTGAAAGAAAAGGCGAGAAATCGAATCTTCACAGAAGAAAAGTTGAATCAGTAGAAACTGGAGATGTGATTGCCTTGATTAATACCGACAGAGATATTTTGGCTGAGCTGGTGGAGAAGAACACCAACACAAATGAACTTGCTTCTGTAAAACAGTGGACAGAACTTTGGAAAGTTCTCTTGAAAGAATACTACGCCTCAATCGGGAGTGATTTCAAAAAATTAGTTGCGGACTTGCGGAAAAATGATTGTAAGAAGCATGAAGTTACAATTAGAACATGGTTACAGGACGAAAGTAGAATTGGTCCCGATGATGATGCTGACTTAATAAGTATTGCCTTGCTTACAAATTCAGAATTACTGATTGATAATATTAAGAGAGTAAGAGATTCGATAACGAAAATGAAAGGATGGAGGCACAATGCATCAGATTTTATTATAAGCAAAATCAAAGCACAAATACATCAGTATGCTGTCAGCTCCGAAATAAACAAAAAACTATTCATTGAAGGATTAGGCAGTGTATTTGTTTTAAAAGTTGTTGAGGTTTATAAGGAGTGTGAGAATATTGATATTCGTTATGTAAACAAATTACTTCAAAAAGAAATTATCTGATGGCAAAGCTACTACCACCATACATTGACAAGAGTTGCAAAAGCACAGGCGAGAAAATGCTGTTTGATATTTTCAAGAATAGTCAATTCACTAAAAATTGGATTGTTCTGCATTCACTCAACTTAGCACTACACACAGTTCGATTATATGGCGAAATTGATTTTCTGATTTTGATTCCAAGCGGCGGCATTTTTGTGTTGGAAGTAAAAGGAGGTGATGTAAAATGTATTGACGGGATTTGGCACTACACAAACAAATTCAATGTAACAAACACAAGCAATGTAGGTCCATTCAACCAAGCAAGAGATGCAATGTTCTCATTGCGTTCTGCAATTGAAAAAGAATTTGGCAAAGGACACAAGTTGACTAAAATTCTTTCCGGTTTTTTGTGTGCGTTCCCCCACATCAGTTTTGACAAGCACAGTGTAGAATATGAACCCTGGCAGATTCTAGATAAAGATTCAATCAGTAACGGAACTGAAATATTTTTTCAGAATCTTGTAAAACAGTTCACTAACAAACACAAAAACCAAAGATGGTTTTCAGAAAAAGATTCATTGCCGGATGAAAACGATTTGAATTCGCTTTGCAATTTTCTCAGAGGAGATTTTGAAAGAATGCGGACAGTAAAAGAACGGTTAACCGAGTTTGACAGGGAAGTAAAAAAATACACCGAAGAACAATACAGAATTCTTGATTCAATTCAATTGAATGAAAGAAGTGTTACACAGGGAAGTGCAGGCACGGGTAAGACAATGATTGCAATTGAATCGGCAGTGAGAGCAGCAGCAGAAGGCAAAACTGTTTTCCTTACTTGTTACAACCGCTTAATTGGAGAGTGGATGCAGAAACAAGTTGAAGAATGGAAAGACAAAATCACAGTTTCAAGTTTGCACAGTTTTTTATTTGAGCAATCAAAAGGATTTGACTACGATAAAGCACAGAGCAGTAAGCGGGATTTCTACAGTAAGTATTTGCCGCTTTTACTGAAAGACATTTATCATAAAGGAATCTGCAAAAAGTTTGATAAGTTGATTGTTGATGAGGGTCAGGACTTAATCAGAGAAGAATATCTTAAACTGTTTGATTCAATGATAACAGGTGGTTTACAAAATGGCAATTGGGAAATATATGGTGATTTTGAAAGGCAAGCAATCTATGCACAGCTGACTAGGGCAGAAATGTTTGATTTACTGAAAAATTCAGGTCAATATTCAAACTTTCTGCTCAAAATAAATTGCCGGAACACTAAGCAAATTGGAGAAGAAACCTCTCTGATTTCAGGATTTGAGAAGCCACCATTTTTGTTGGAACATCTTGAAGGAGTTCCGGTTGAATATATTTTCTATAATGATGAAGCTCACCAGAAAACATTGCTATCGCAGCAACTGCAAAAGCTTTCATCAAATAAACTCCCATTGAATGAGTTAGTGATTTTATCACCACGTAAATTTGAAAACTCATGTTCTGATGCAGTTCTAGGTTTTTCAATCAGAGAAATAAAAAACAACAATGAGATTTCACCGTCACAAAGCTTTTATGGCTTCGCAACTGTTCAGTCATACAAAGGCATGGAAAGCAATTACATTTTAATAACTGACATTGAAGATTTATCAAGTGAAATTGCCAAGTCGCTTTTGTATGTGGGTATGAGCCGAGCAAGATATGGATTGATTCTTTTTATTTCCCAATCAATGAGAAACGAATACAGGGAAATTCTTAAACACAAACTCAATTAGTATGAGAGACGATATTTTAAAATTCATCAAAAAGGAATTGATAGGGCCTGACCCAATAAAACCTCACGTACAGGAGAACGGAGAAGAAATACTTGTTAACGAGCCACCAAGATTAAGATATGGTGCTGGCGTATTATTTCCAAAAGCAGCAACAATTGAGAAACTTGATTTCACTTCAACCGAGGAAGAAAAAGTTATAGAAATACTTTACGATGAAAATAAAGAAGTTGATGACCCTGTAAAATTGGGAGAGAGCAAGGCGCCAGATGAGTTGCCAGACACCTTAGATGAAGAAATCGGACTTGCAAATTCCTTTCTTCCATCTGCAATGGGATTCAGTTGTTTTTCAAAAATTCCAAAAGACGGTTTCAGGGTAAAAGCAACACTTGGTGTTTATGAAACAAAAGTTTACAGTTATCCAAAAGAAGATGGATCCTCTGTTTCAAGAAAGGCATATTACCGTAGGTCACTTAACCAAGAGTTCACTTTAGGTGCAAATGAAATTCCATTGGAATCAGGTAAATCCATTGACAAACTATTAGTTGATAAAGATGGGAAGGAAATTAATCTTAAACTAAATATAAGAAACAGAACTCATGAAAAAAATACGGCAACCAACATTCATCTACTAACATTTACATTGATAAATCAGAATTCTGGCGGAACTGAAAATATTAGAAATGAGGATTGCTTTTTTCAGGTTTCATTTTCTGTTACAGCAAATGAAAAATGTTTTTGTCCATACAAAGCAGTAGCATCCAAAACTGACAAGGAAGATGAAAAGTCAAATCTACTTTTGTTCAGAAAGAAAAAAACTTTTGCAGTTGGACACGGTTGTTCACCTTCGTGGAATGATAACGACATAGACTTTACAGATTCAATAACAACTGAAGTAATTCCTGTTTACGAAATAAAACCAATCGTTCCTAATGAATTAAAGAATGTTGAGCTTAAAATGTTTGACCTGAGTGATTTATCGGGCAAAGACATTACAACCAATCTTGTAAAACTGAATGAAGAATATGAAGCATGGATAGATAAGCAAGAAGAAATTGCAAATAAAGAGTTGACAACTCAACCAGAGCTTTTAGAAACAGCATTGCGACACATTGATAGTTGCCGTGTGTGTTTGCAAAGAATGAAGGAGGGAGTAGAAGTTTTGAAAACAAATGAAAGAGTAAATCGTGCTTTCAAACTGATGAATCGCGCTATGTTGTTGCAGCAACTTCATTATAGTATTGAAACAAGAAACTGGATTCTTGAAAAAGGAATTATTACTGGATTAAAAGATGCTGTAATTCCAAACATCAACGAAAGTTGGACATGGAAGTCAGGACTTGGAGCATGGAGACCTTTTCAACTTGCATTCATTCTGATGAACCTTAACTCAATGTTAGATTCAAGTCATGCAGACAGAGAAATGGTTGACTTGATTTGGTTTCCTACAGGTGGTGGAAAAACTGAGGCATATTTGGGTTTATCTGCGTTTACAATTTTCCTAAGAAGATTAAAAGACAAAAACGATTCAGGAACAACAGTACTCATGCGTTACACATTGCGACTGCTAACGGCACAACAGTTTCAAAGAGCATCAGCGTTAATTTGTGCCTGCGACAAAATCAGAAAACAGAATGAAGAAGAATTAGGAACAGCGAGAATTACAATCGGACTTTGGGTGGGTTCTGATTCTACGCCAAATAAACGAGAGGAAGCACGAAAAGCCTTTCAACTAATGGAGCAAGGCAGAGATGAAGAAAACCCATTTATAGTTTTAAAATGTCCTTGGTGTGGTTCACAAATGGGTTATTTGAAGGAAGCAAGAATGAATAAGGTTAAAGGGTATAAAAGGGCACCAATAAATGGTAAGCAAACTATAATTTATCAATGTGATAATAAACAGTGTGATTTTTCAACATTGGATAACAGGCTTCCATTAGTGGTTATAGACGAAGATATTTATGACAACCCTCCTACTCTCTTAATCGGAACAGTTGACAAGTTCGCAATGCTCACATGGAAACCGGAAGCGAAAACAATTTTTGGTTTCAGAGGAAATGTGAGGATGTTTTCACCTCCTGAATTGATTATTCAAGATGAGTTGCATTTGATTTCGGGACCTTTAGGCTCAATGGTCGGTTTATATGAAACAATGATTGAAGAACTTTGCACAGCAAATAATACTAAACCGAAAATCATCGCTTCGTCAGCGACAATTAGTAGAGCCAAAGAACAAGTCAATTCACTTTACGGCAGAGGCACAAACAATGTCAACATCTTCCCAGCACAATGTTTAAGTACAGGTGATTCATTTTTTGCATATGAAGACACAAAGATGGAAAAGATGCCAAGCAGAATGTATGTTGGCATATTTGCTTCAGCTTTACCATCTCATGCGACAGCGCAAGTACGAGTTATTTCCGCTTTGCTTCAATCAGTAAAAACAATTGCCGTTGCAGACGAAGTTTTGCGTGACCCATATTGGACTTCATTAACCTACTTCAACAGTATTCGTGAGTTAGGACATGCGGCTACACTCATTCGTGCTGACATACGGGAATACATGAATTCCATTTGGATTCGGAAAGCAATCAAAGGTGATGAAAGAAGATTTATCAACAGAGATATTGAATTGACAAGTCGTATCAACAGCAATGACATTCCTGAATACTTGGAGCAACTTTCAAAATCGTGGACAGGTGATAAAACTGAATATCCGGTTGATGTTTGTCTTGCAACAAATATGATTTCTGTTGGCGTTGACATTGCACGATTAGGTTTGATGACCGTAATCGGACAACCAAAAACAACATCGGAATACATTCAGGCAACAAGCCGTGTCGGTCGTTCAAAAAAAGGTCCCGGACTTGTCTTCACAATTTACAACTGTTCAAAACCAAGAGACCGTTCACACTTTGAACATTTCCAAGAATACCATTCCAAAATTTACAGCAAAGTTGAACCAACAAGTGTCACTCCTTTTTCAGCACCTGCTAGAGAAAGAGGATTACATGCTATTTTGGTTGGGTTAGTTAGAATGTTAGCAACAAATGAAGAGATAAGTAAAAAACCTAAGCCATTTCCGCCTACTAAATTGCTTGCGGAAGTTCAACAAATAATATTTAATCGAGTTCAGAAAATTGACAAGGAGGAGTATGACTCTACATTAAAATTACTTGAAGAGAAAATTAGTGAATGGCAATTGGAGTTGCCAATAGAATATGGTGGCTTTGGCAATCAACAAAATTCTGTATTAATGTATCCTGCCGGTACTGCTATTTCTGAAAATTTGAAAGGTGCTTGGTCTACTCCAACATCGATGCGAAATGTTGATTCATCATGTGAAGCCTACATTATGTCCCGAGATACAAAATATATTAACATTGACGAAGTTTAATTATGACAGCAAAAAAACCTATTAGACGCTCTCAATTAATTTCTCCTTGGGGAGTTGGACAGATGATTAATTTTCCAAAGGATGAATCATTAATGGTTGTGGGACTTGATATGTGGGAAGAAAAATTCAGAACAATTACAGAACTGAATGAATTCAAAATACAAGAACCACGCCTTGCAAAAAGATTAGGGGTTAAAGAATTCAGATTGCCGCCTGATTTCAGAGACCCAGGACCAGGTGTTATAAATCCATCATTAAAAATCCCATTTATTAGATTTCCAAGATGGCATTACTGCACTCATTGTGGCCATATGGAAAAATTATCAATTTACGAAACACAAAAACCAATTTGCGAATTTAATTCCGGAAATCAAAAACGGAACTGCGCTTTACTTCCTCCAAAAAAAAGACATAGACTAATACCCGTTAGATTTATTGCTATTTGTAAAAAGGGACATATTGAGGATTTCCCCTTTATTGAATGGATACATGGAGGAAAAAATCCTGATGGGCTGCATAATTTATTTCTTAAAGCTGGAAGGAGTTCTGGTTCGCTTTCAGGTATAGAATTATCCTGTAGTTGCGGAGCACATAAAACAATGGCAGGTGCGTTTAATGAAAAATCACTTTCAAAAATCTGTACTTGTTCTGGTGGAAGACCTTGGCTCGGAGAAGAAGCCGAAAGAAGCAACACAAGTCATTGTGGTGATGATTTAATCGTGGTTCAGAAGGGTGCATCAAATGTTTACTTCTCGCAAGTTCGCAGTTCAATCTATTTGCCTCAATGGGAAAAATCGGTTGACAGAAGATTAGTTGAAGTGTTAGAAAATAATTGGGGATTTCTTACAACTGGAATGGAGAACGGAAATTTTCAACGAATGAGATTTGAATTAGTTGCAGAAAGAAATTTTGCCGAGGCGAAAAAAGAATTTTATACTGACAAATTATTAGAAGCAGCATCAAAAAGAATTACAGGTGCTGACAGTTCAAGCGCTGATGATTCAGAGGAGAAATACCGCAAGATGGAATATGATGCAATTCTTGCAGAAGCTGGAGGAGAGAATCAGGATTTCTTTGTAACAAAAAATCAGGCAAATACTTATGATGATTCACAAACAAGCGGTGCAATCAGTAACGGTTTTACAAGCATTGGTTTGTTGCACAAGTTGAGAGAGACAAGAGCATTCGTAGGGTTTTCAAGATGGCTTCCAGATGATGGGAAATCATTGACTGAAAAAAAGAACTTCATAAAACTTGGACAGCGTATTGAATGGCTTCCGGCAGTGGTTGTGAGAGGCGAAGGTGTTTTCTTTGAATTCAATGAGAAGCGTTTGAAAGAGTGGGCTGCCAAAGATGAAGTGATTAAGAGAGCAAAAATTTTATCTGACAACTACAATCGTCCACGGGAATTGAAAGGACAAAAGAGAAGAGAAATAACCCCTGAATTTGTTTTGATTCACACATTTGCTCATTTGGTAATAAACCAGTTCAGTTATGAATGTGGTTATGGAAGTTCTGCTTTGAGAGAAAGAATTTATTGCAATCTTG
Organism: Crocinitomicaceae bacterium; assembly: GCA_036825545.1. GTDB lineage: Bacteria > Bacteroidota > Bacteroidia > Flavobacteriales_D > Crocinitomicaceae > M0103. The sequence continues at coordinate 12,829 of DAISYB010000042.1, forward strand.
AATTTCCAAATGAAACAATGAACGGAGTATTAATATACACTGCATCAGGAGATTCGGAAGGTTCGTTAGGCGGTCTTGTAAGGCAAGGCAAACAAGGAAATCTTGAAACGATAGTTTACAATGCAATTGAAAATGCAAGATGGTGTTCAAGCGACCCTATCTGCATTGATAGCCACGGACAAGGGCCGAACTCTTGCAATCTTGCGGCGTGTCATAACTGTTCGTTGTTACCGGAAACATGTTGTGAAGAATCAAACATGCTACTTGATAGAGCAACTCTTATTGGAGAATTAGACAACGCCTTAATTGGTTATTTCAATTTCCAATAATAATTAATAAATACTACTCTCAAAAAAACACTCTCGGAAAATCACTTAGTACCAAAAAATAGATCTCTTAAAATGATTGTTAACTTTTGGTAGTTCCAAAAGTTGACGAAAGTCACCTCATTACCCCTTCTCCTCCATCCACTTCCCTCTCCCCCAACCTTTGACCACATGCTTCTCATCATGATAAGTAGAGCATACCGATGAGCCGATTTATACATATTTTTAGTGTGGGATGATGAAAACGCCAACCAGTTAGTTAGTGCCACTACCCAACTCGCAACTTTTGGAAAGTTCCGAAACTTTCCAAAAGTTACCTACCAACATTCATTCGTGTGATTTTATCTTTAATATTTTTTATATAAAGCGTCTTCACTTCAGGAATTAAAAAAGAATGTTCCACCATTTTTTCTACCTCATCATAACGAATGGCATATTGATTGATCATTTTTTCCGCTCGTTGTAAGTTGATGGATAGACGTTTTGCTAGCTCCAGAAAATCGGGTCGTCCATAATAACCATAGGTACTAAAGAAGGGGGCATCAATGCTTCCTTCGAATAGATCCAACGCGGTATCAGATTCCTGTGGAGAGTGGATCACCGTACTCAACAAATCATAAGCGGGTGTTAATTGGTACTCGCCTATTGGATTGCGTAACAATGAAAAATTTTTCAGGTGGGCATCACCATTGGAAAAAATATAATTAAAAACAACCTGATAGAAGAACCGTTCTGCAGCAATCATAGCGGCAGGTACAAATCGATAAATCAAGTGCCCAATTTCTTCATAACTGCCTTCGTATTTAAAAGTTTCTCCGTGGGTTCTGTTGGTTCTATTGGTGAGTTGTGCAAAATCTTCTTGTAAATATTTAGTACCGTCTGCTGCTACATCAAATCTTTTGGTGAGATAAGCGGGTGTTCCATCTTTGAAATACACCAAGGCATTTTCTGCCGTCGGAATCTTAAAAATCTGTTTGGCAATTTGCATGGTCAGGTGTTCATTCTCCGGTACCTGATCTGTATACCTCAACTGTTGCGCAGGAGGAATGGGTTTGAGAATATAGGTACCACCCTTTTCTGTTAATACCAATTCTTTATGCTGCAATTGCAAAGAATATTTCAACTGTACCCCGGATATCGATAAGCGTTTACTATGTTCCTGAAAGTAGACCAGGTTTTCATCTTTCGGTGTTTCAAATGGCAATACGGGTGAGGTCCGTAACCCATCAAAAAGGGTCTTACGGCAACGCAGGCAATAGCCTTCTTTTACGGGCTTATAACATCCTTTGCATGTCATTTGTCGATCGGTTGAATGGTAATCGCACCAATGGTGTCTTCACCGGCGGTGCGTAATAACCTGGTAAAATCATCCTGCTCATCAATTTTCAATGTTCTGCATTGTATATCCTTGTTCACCCCTTCCGCCAACAGACCCTGGAAAAAAGCGAATAAATAATTGGAGGTATGTACCGGTTGGGTTTTAGGTAAGGTTAGACTAATGGCAGGTTTTGAGCTATCCTTATAATAGGCCGGATCATAACTAAAACTAAATAGACCTTCTGCAGTTTTGTTCAGGTATCCTGCCAACTCACCATTATTATAGACTGCTCCTGTCATACACTAGTCTTTTTAATGCTAATGCTTATATCCAGTCCGAGTACTGTCAGGATTTTCTCCAGGGTGGAAAAAGCAGGATTGCCTTTACCGGATTCCAATTGATAAATGGTTTTGGTAGTAACATTGGCCAATTCAGCCAAGTCCTCCTGTTTTAAAGACAGCTCTACCCTTCTTTTTGCCAGTAATTGTCCAATTTCTACCTTGTCCATCGGTATTATGATTCTTAATTGGTACAATATTAAGGATAAATTCTTGAATATTGGGTTAAATCGGTATTATAATACGTGAATTGTCAGTGGTGAATGGTGAATAGTGAATAGGGGGTTAGGAGTTAGGCATTAGGAGTGCGCAATTACTTTGGAAAGTTTCAAAACTTTACAAAAGTTACTTCATCATTTATAAAGGCTCAAAGCTCGTAGCTCATGGCTCGCAGCAGTTGTACCGAACAACAATGATTCACCATTCACTAAAGTGCAGCTTTCTCCTCCATCCATTTATTCCTCCCCCAACCTTTGATCACATGTTTCTCACTATGGTATGAAGAGCGAACCAATGGACCGCTTTCTACATAGTCGAAACCGAGGTCGTAGCCGATTTCGCGGAGTTCGGCGAATTCGTCGGGGTGCACAAAGCGTTGGACCGGTAAGTGTTTTTTGGTGGGTTGGAGGTATTGTCCGAGGGTGAGTACGTCGCAACCTACATTTACGAGGTCTTTCATGCTTTGTACCACTTCTTCTTTGGTTTCACCCAAGCCGAGCATCATGCCCGTTTTGGTGCGCATACCACCTTCTTTGAGCATGCGTAATACGTCCAGACTTCTATGGTATTTTGCCTGTACCCTTACCTGACGGGTCAAACGTTCCACCGTTTCCATGTTATGGCTTACCACCTCAGGTGCTGCATCAATGATGCGTTGTACCTGATCTGCATTGCCCTTGAAGTCGGGAATTAATGTTTCGAGGGTGGTATCGGGGTTGAGATTTTTAACGGCTTTGATGGTATTGTACCAGATGATGGAGCCACCATCTTTCAGTTCATCACGATCCACACTGGTGAGTACGGCGTGTTTTACTTTCATCAGGTGTATGGCTTCTGCTACACGCTGGGGTTCATCCCAATCAACGGGTGCGGGTCTGCCGGTAGCTACGGCACAGAAACCACAGCTGCGGGTACAGACATTTCCCAGGATCATGAAGGTGGCCGTGCCTTCACCCCAACATTCGCCCATATTCGGACAATTGCCACTCTCACAAATGGTATGCAGTTTATGGGTATCTACTAAACCACGAACGTGTTTATAGCTTTCTCCAATTGGTAATTTCACACGAAGCCAGGATGGCTTTTGTATTTTGGAACTGGTAGGATCTACTTTCGCAACTACTGGTAACTCTTGCATGTACGCCTCTTTTTAAAGGCAGTTTCCGAACTTGGACTGCCACTCACTATGAAACAACAAAAATAGGTCACTTTCGTTTACCAAAAGTGAGGGCGACATAGGCGTTGAAAAAGAATGATTTTTCGGGGTTTAGCAGTAAAATGGGCATTTTTTGGGAATAGTATTCGGCATTCAATCCCACCTCGAGGGCTGAGAGTACTTCGTTGTAGCGACCATAATCAAAACGCAGCGCAGTTCTTACGTGAGCACCGGGTACAAATTTCATTTCGCCAAAGCCTTTGGTGAGTCCGCCCCTGCCTAAGATAATGTTGGGATCGAGGAATAGATTATCGTTATTATCGTATTTGATCTGCTCCTGACGGTTAGTAGTGGGGTCCTGGATCTCAATATAATAGGGTTTCAGCATGCCAGCTGTTAATCCGCCCCCATAAATGGCAGAAATAGCTACTCCATTTTTATTGCCTTTACCACCGATCAATCGCTGTTCTCCAAAACCAAGTTTCAGGTTATAGAAATTATTGCGTTTCCCATAGATATAACTGGAAACAATGAGGAATCCACCCGAGGCGCTGATGGTGGGTACTTTTTCTTCTTTGGGATGTTTGTGTTCACCCAATTCGATCCACC
>DAISYB010000043.1:0-16636 GCA_036825545.1 Crocinitomicaceae bacterium
CTCCCAATTGAACTGCCCTCCAAACGTGTCGTCCACATCACTTCGGCGCTATGTAGGTTATTAAAGGCAAAAAAGCCAAGAAATATAACAATGCTAATTTTCAAAACTCTATCTTTCATCGATTAAACTATATTCTGATAATTCAGATGATACTACATACTTGCCGTTAACCTTCTTTATGTATTTCTTTTGGTCAAGCAAATGCATTTTACTTTCAATACTCTGAGTAAAATTTTTAGCAGTTACCGAAAGTACAGGGTAAGATTGGTCAACAACATTCATTTCAGTTGAAAAATCCTGAAGAATTGAATAATAAAAAACAGTATTCTCAATTCTATACGTGGTAGAATGAATTGAAAAAACCACCTTTGAAAAAGGAAGTTGACTTAATGGACTAAAACTGAGTATTAACTCAATCCTATCATTCTTCACTTTGGAAGAAACAGAATCACACTCCTTGTAAATCAATTCTAATTCATGATTAACCAACTTCTTTACAGGGGTATTCATCTGAACAATTTTCAGATCATTATCAACAGAGAGTACTAAGTCAGTATTTTGAATAATCTCAGTATTCTCTATTTTATGATAGAAAGATTTATCATTTTGAACCACTTCACCATAATAGGTTTCAACAGGTGTATTCAAGTTTTCAATTCTATACAAATTATAAACAAGATCGTAATTCTTTACATTCTCCTTTCTATTGGTTTCAAGTACTTTCAAAAGAACTTCATTCGAATTCTGTAAAAAACAAAATCCGTGACCAATCAAAAATAAAAACACCAAAAAAAAATGCTTCATCACCTATTCGCTTTTAGGATTAGACATTCTCGACTCCTGAATTGTCATAATCCCTCTGGATGTTTCTTTTTTAATTCTTATTAATTGGCCCTCTTTATCATATTCATAAAAAGTAGCATAATTGTTATCATCCAACTCAGCTGTTAACCATAAGGTAACAGGATCATAAACATAAGATTTCATACTTGCGTTGAAGGGATGAATTCTTACGTCATCAAAAAACGATAAAATCGAGGTATTAGAATTCTTCAAATGAATATTAACTTCTGTAGTCAGTGAGGGAATCTCAAAAGATCCAACTATTCTTTGCCAACCATCAATAATATCTCCAGTTGTAGCAAAATTTAGATACCCGATCGTTGTACTTCCATTCTTAAATTCAATGTCAATCGAAGTGTTTTCATAACTTTTAACTTGACCAGAATGATTCTCGTTAACCCATGCACTCACCCAATACTTTTCTCCTTCTTTTGGCTTGAAGGTATTGCAATCATCACAATCTTCAACACATTCAATTACTTCAACTTGAACAGTCGAACTTCTTGGACAACCATGTTCAAAGGAGTAAGTCAACTCAAAAACATACTGTCCTGGCTCAGAAAAAGCAGTTTGATAAAAAGTTTGTCCACTAACAGGCAAATCATTCTGACTCAATACTAAATTCCCATCCAGTAATAAGTCATGTGTAAAGCCAGATTCATAATTGGAAGGAATAACAGTAGAAAAGTCTATTAAATTTACAGTGTCTCCAACGCATACAAATAGGGATTCTGCACTTAGATTCGGAATAGCAATCTTAGGATTCAATAAAAAACTACTGTAATATTCAACGGGTTCACCTAATGCGATATTACAAGGGTCATGATTTCCAATCTCATCCAAACTATAATATAATTCACTTGTGCAATACTCATTACTTGCATTAACAAAAGTAACGTTTGCTGATAACTCAACCGCATTGGCCGATTCAAAGGTCCAGTACCAATATTGAGACCCAGATGTAGAATTTTGATATACCCCATTGATAAACCAATCAGCATTTACCGCTGTCCAATAATCATCGGGGCCATTCTGTAAATCACGATCTTCATTACAATAAGACCAAACAAGCTCAACTGTACCTGTCGCACACCAATCCAAATATTTTTCAGGTGTAAAAACCGCTTTGGGACATGGATAATTCGAAGTATTCAGTTGGTAATAGATTGTTGTACTGCATACATCATCGTATTGATCTTTATATCTAACTACAGCAGAAATTGAATAAAGAGCCTCTGGACTGAAATTGTGAGTAACACTATGAGACTCAATTGTTAATTCAGGTGAACCATCTCCAAAATCCCATGTAATATCAACAAACTCTGTATATGTTGTAGTACCCATATCTAAACTAACATTTAATTGATAGTCATTTCCAGGTAAGAACAACTTATAAATGAATCCTTGCGGGCAAGCGAAACTTAATTGAGTTGAATAAAATAAAACGACACCAATCAAGAGTATCTGTTTTCTTAATCTATTAATTTTCATTACAAGCGGTTGTTTTCGTTAGAGTAATTTGACTTTGTGCGCCAACTTTCATACTGAATTTTCCGGTATGAGCTTTACCTGATTCTAATGTACCTCCAAGGCCTTTAAAATTAAAATGCCCATTCTCTCCACATCCATCAAATCCATAATCTTCAAATCCATCAAAACCTAATTCAGTATACTTTGTATTAGCACCTACGGCAATAGGGAAAGAGTTATTATAACCATAACTAGCAGCAGAATACCTACCTAATGCATCCTTATTCTCCATTTCAAATCCATAAGGGCTATATCGACTTACTTCAGAGACAAACGTCCAATTATTCAAATTCTTAAACCAATTACCTGTGTTTGTTAATTTATACATCGGATCGAATGTTGTGAAATACCCTTCTCTGCGTGGTGTAACACCATTTGTATTTCTTCCCGTCAAATATGTCCTTGATGATTTCACCCTCCATACTCCTCGTTCATTTAATCTGAATGGATTATAAACGCCCTCAGAAGTGTTAATTGCACATTCACATGCCACCTTCCATCTGTCAGAATAATCCACCGCACCAGCATTAATGATTTTCCAATCCACCCAATTGTTAGATGCCAGAAAATTTACCCCCAAATGTGTTGCATCCTCTCCTGTACTATTTTTGAGTGGATTCCTCATTAAAGTGACATTCATTATTCCCGCAGATTGTAAATTCCTATGACCGGATCTAGTCACCACAAAATGAGGATTTATACCGGTTATCGGTTGCCCATCTTCATCTATCAGCCATACATTAATACCAGACACTTTATCAACCCAAGCTTGCTTATAGATTGGGGTAGTCCCACCATATGTTAGCATAAGTTCATCACCTGGAAATAAATAGTTGGAAACCTGATCGGCTCCTATATTATCCATAGTGAACGCATTTGAATTTGATGTTAAATTACCGAACAGACCAAGATTCTTTGAAGCCTGAGCCATACCCTTGTAGAACCAATGAGCAGGATAATTCATTGTGTAATACTTATCATTAAATTCATCAACAGTTTCAGTAACTAAAACTTCCCCTGTCTCTGCATCCCAAGCTAGATTTCTAGTATGCACTTTAGCCCCTGCATCATGTGCAACTGTCTCTTTCAAAATACCAAAAGTATTTATGACTTTAGTCGTGGATACAGATCTAAATTGATCCTGCGAGGTTGCAACATCTGGTAACAACATCGGCACAGCTAATGGGATACTAACAATAAAAGCAGCTAAATTTCCATTTACACCAAACGTACCAACCTTAGTAGCATTCTCTCTGAAATCGTGAACAACATCTGTTTCGACTCCAATTACTTTGTTCTCAATAGAGCCATCCGGATTTATAACCTTGACCCTATTATCTAGTTTACCCTTCATACCATCAGGATATGTGCTCGCATTGAAAGACTCATCAGATGAATACCCATCATACTTATACTCAACTCCTGAAATTGGATCATCTTGATCTTCAGCATAAACCCATTGTGCTTTTTGCTTCCCATTCATATCATTTAAATGAATAACATACCCTTGAGAAGCAGTAAAATACTTTCTTACGTTTATTTTCAATAATCCTCCCAGTATATTTGTTTTATCCTCATTAGCCATTAATCGGGTCTGACTGACTAATGTAGGATAGTCTTTGGTTGTATAAAATTCATGAACAACCCTACCCGTTTTATTTAATATTTTAACTACTGGATTGTTCATTGTTGAAGGAGCTTCTCCTAAATTCATTGAGCTTACAGTTACTTTTGAATAAGTTACCTGAGGATTAGGAAAAAATGATTCTCCAAACGGCTTTTCAATGTAATTTTCATCATCCGGAGCTAACAAATGTTTAGTAGAAGAAAATACCGGCTGAACAAATGGATTTTCTTTATTTCCAATAGGTTCATAACTAGCAACTCCAGAGCTCATCCCATCATCATTTACATAAGAGTATAATTGACCATAAGACATATCATCGTATCCTGAACCTGCCATTGCTGACCACTTGTCCGAATTAACTACCGTTTTCACACGACTTCCCCCTCCTTTCTTTGAGCCAGTAGGATCACCTAACCGAATCCAAGACTTATCTTTAATAAATCTTCTTCCAATACCTTTATTTTCTAAAGCAGCATTTGGACCTGTAATCATCTCAAATAAATTATTAAAAACATTAGGAGATAATAACTCAGTAACCATTGCTTCGATGTCTTCTGTATCGCCGTTCGGATGATTTCCATAAACATGTTTACTTAGGTACTTTCTTCCAAAGTGCCATGACGCCTTAGCGATTGGGTTTACAAGTTGATTTGGAGTTAGCAGTCCTCCTTCTTTCTCTACTCGTTTAATCGGCACACTCAAATAGAATTTATTACCTCTTTCAAACACTCTGAAAGATGAATTGTCCAACTCAACATAACCGCTCACATAATCGTACTTCGCATTGTTTATTGAGCCAGACTCAGTAGCATTAGCTCCAACCGGAGTCATATTGACAAGAAACCTAAAATGAATAAGTTTTTTTTCAAGTTGGCTGAAATATTTCTTAGCTACAATTGGATCATTTGCTATTGAGGCTTCAGATTCCGGCACCTCGACATACAAATATTTTGCATGTTTGTTACCTATTGGACCTTTAAATAAATCATCAGTAAGCGCATTTAAATCTAATTCTGGACTTGAAATAGCCCCATTATCGGGTACATCATCAGGAAAATCGACATTTCCGGCTCCAGCAACCTTAAACATACGCATTGCTTTCTTATTTTGAACATATGCATAATCGTCCGATTCATAAGTAAAATCCAAAGTTCCTCCTGAAGGCAATTTTACTTGAGTTAAGTGCCAAGCTTGGGCATAGTCATTCTGGTTCTGGGATTGATCTGTAAAAGGAAACTCAGCAGCTGTAACAGGTGATGCATTATTACAGCTTTGTCCGCTAGGTTTGAAATTACCCCATGAATCATATCCTTTGATATGATAAGACGGATTTACATCAGAATATGTAAATGAATACGCTGAGTATTTCCCCATGTTTGACTTTCGATAGGTGAAATAGATCTTTTCCAATGTTAACTTTCCGGTTTGATTTGGGACACTCCCATCATTATTTAATACACCGGGACATAGTGAATAATTGTATTTGAAATGAACAACTTTAATCTTAGGCGCCGATACTGGATCTAAATTGTACTCAGGTAAAGAATACAATGAAATACTATCTAATTTATAGGAACTCATTGCACTTTGATTCCCTCCAACTTCTCCACCTACTCCTTTTGCATCTGCACGAGGAGAAACATGAAACTTAGCGACATGTGTTTTAGTTTTTATTTCATTCACATAATACATTTCTTTTTCTCCATACACATAACTTCCTTGTTGATCTTTCAATTCAGTTTTTAATCCTTCGTTATAAAACACTCCCTCATAAGGCGTTCTCCACTTGTAATCACCAGTTACTTTTGTATAAGAAAATGACGTATAACTTCCTAAATCATCAGTAGAAGGTCCATCACCAGTCATGTCTTGATAATCTGTTGACAACACAGATGTTAACAAATGTGTATGGACATACGCAGGTGTTGTGATTCTCTCTAAGAACTTATCGTTAGGTAAATTGTGCCAATTACTACTATTATTGATTACAGCCAATTCACTACTACTAAACGGTGCCGTCCCTTCCGCACAATTACCATTGTTCTGAATGGCGAAAGTAGCTTCAACCTTCTTCTTATTATATGCCGGAATTCCATAAATATACCTTGCTCCATCATTTCTAATAATCTGTACTTCACCAATATGATGGTTTTTTGCGAAAGACGGAATTTGATTAGCATCTCGCCCCCAAGGCCCAAAACCAATGCCTTTCTTCAACTCACCTATAGTTACATTATTTATCGCTTGATTACGCATTTGGCGTTTAGTTCTTTTGATTGGTGCGCTAACAGATGTCGTTTGCCAAAAATTAGGATTGAAAAAACGCTCTATGTGATTTTTAATTCTCCTGTAAAATTTACCTCCAACATAAGGCACCCGAATAGGATTATACTCCCCATTCTGGGTAAACATTCCGAAATCTCTATCAACACTTAAATCACCTACATTCTTATAGTGAATTTTCTCATATTTTGGGTTGTAGTCATAATTTTCCTTTAAATAACTAATGATTCCGTTTAATGAAGACCATACCCCTGAGTGACCGAATGTCTGTGTTAATTCAATGTCAAGTCCAGCATGAAAAGCATTTCCTGTTCCAATCTCAAAACCAAAGGTTCCTGATGTAGCTCCATCTTTAACAAGAGGGTCGAACACATATCCAACTTGATTTCTAAAAGGTCTATACATTCCTGAGACACCTTGTCCTTGAACTGAATAAATGTCATATGTGAAATTGGTCAAGGGCAAATTTGTACTGTTCACGCTAAAATTTCCGTCCTTCTCTCTATTAAAATCTAAAATACTATACATGTTTGCAGCTTCATGATAGGCATAACCATATGCTTTTTCATACTTTAATTTCTCACTTTCCTTAATTTTTGAAATTGTTCCATAAGCAGTAATTTGACCATTTGCCTCGACACAAAAAAATTCTGCGCCGACCGCTGCATTAAGTGTAAACGAGCCAGTAATCATTCCTACACGTTTAGTCGGTGTATATACTTGGTCTGTATAACTTACAGCAGAACCAATTGATCCTTGGCGGGACATTTTCTTAGCCGTTTTTACTCCTGCTCTTTGACTTTTTGAAGAACTAACACCGATAGTCGAAGCAACTAGTCCTTGTCTTGAATTCATACTAACTCCAAAATTTGCACCTAGTTTTCTATTCGTATCATCAGATCCTTTCTTTTTTGCATGTATAGAAAGATTGGGACTGACAGATAGACCGTCTGGTCCAGATTGAGCATTAAATCCTACACTAACATTCTTGGTTAATTCAGCATTTACACCTACACTAGGTTTCATACTGAAGCCTGAATAGTTGTTATATGAAACATCAGCACCGATGGATATTGATACCTGAGGTGTTGATTCATTATTTGCTTGATTAATAGGCAAGTCAATACCAGCAATCCCAGGAGTTAACTTAATTGTAGTTCCTACATTAATTGTAGGTTTAATGTAATTCTCATATTTTATATCATCACCACGAAAATCATCCGGTATTCCTCTGACATTTCTATTTATTTGTCCAACAGACAAATTCCATCCTAATCCAACCCACGAGGCTTCATCATCCATACCGACACCTGAGCTGTACGCTATATTAATAGGGTATCCACCTACATCCATTAGCGGAATATTATAATTCAAATCTCCTGATGAAAGGTCGACCAGGTCTGAAGTACCAATTGGCGTAAAAGAGCCAAATTCTGGTTGAGCAGGTCCTCCTGTCAAAGCCATGGCTCTCATTGGAATTGCAATTTCTGCAACTATATTCAATACTACATAAACAGCCAAGCCTTTAAACGTTCTGCTTTTTCTTATTTTGGAAATTGAAAACATACTATATATTTAGTTCTTTTTAATTAAATCCCTTTTAATAAAACCATTGCCGAAAACTTTGTCATAGAATTGAACCACAGCCTTTTTACTGGATGAGTAATTTTCTAAAAACAAATAGAATCGAACTATTCCTTTATCACTAATATTCCCTTCGAATAGGGCTCCTTTAGGAATAAGTACTTTATTGGATTGATGAATTTCTAAATCTGAACAAACAGGGCCAACTAAGTACGACGCTAACTCTTCTTCATTCATTTGAATATTCTTTAATTTGTCAATATCTCTAATGGTTCTCAAATCTTTAATACTAACTATTAGAACATGTTCATTTGAACTTTTGACTTCGTCACTATCAACCCCTGTAAATTCCGACAATGATACCACACTAAAAGTATAAGCTATACTATCCATGAGTTTTGTAGTAGAAACCAATGATTTGTACTTTTTATCTACTCCCATTTGAAACGCATCTTCATAGGTAGCCTCAGCATTGTTATCAGAAACGTCAACAGTATCAGGATCCATACATCCCATGAGTGATAATATCACAACAGCAAATATTACAATAGTCTTCATTTGGAATATTTGCTGTTTATATGGCTTATGACTTCATCGGTAATATCGGCCTCATCAGCAACGAACATAATATTCCCTTGCCCCGTAGTTCCAAGAATCACATGATATCCCTTTTCTTTCCCATATTCTTTGAGGTAATTATTCAAGCGTTTATATACTTCCGAAGTGTATTGATTAGACAGGGTCTGAAATTTCTCATTAAACAATTGCTGCGCTCCATTTAAATCCCTTTCCAAAATTTCAATTTCCTTATTGGAATTTCTTTTTTTGGCATCTTCCAATTTCAATGCAATGTTATTCAATAGATCACTCTCGCTTTCAATATCCTTTTCTAGTTTTGAGTCATAATCCTTTTTCATTTCAAATTGCTCAAAGACTTTCAAAGTGTCCATGTAAACAATCTGACTTTTTATAACCTCATCCTTACAAGAGGTTAAAACAAGCCCAATAAATAAATTTAGAACCAGAATAAATTTCATAATGTTATTTTACTTTGTGAATCTTAAATAAAATTTCTCCTTCTTATCATTCTCAATTTCAAGAATATAGATGCCATTTGATATGGAAGATAAATCGAGTAAATAACGATTGTCCCCATATTCCAATGACTGATTCAAACCTGTGCCGGACAAGACAGGGGTAATTCTATTATTGAGACTAAACACACGATAATTAAGACTTGCATTTTCTACACTATATTCCTCCTGATAATAAAAGACAAGCCTACCGGCAAACGTTTTATAGTTTACACCCTTTAAAACCCTATCAAGTTTAGCGTGAAGTTGACAAACATTAATTGTCGCTGTAACAGGGAGACTTGGGCAACCATTTCTAGTATAAGTGACCGTATAACCACTTGTAACTAATGGAGAAACATTTATTGATTGACTTGTCTCGCTTGTACTCCATAGATAAGTTCCACCAGTTTGAGATGGAGTTGCGGTTATTGTAACATAATTCCCTTCGCAGAAATCTGGTTGATTGACTGTAACTGTAGGTGTTGGCGTAATACTCACCTTCACTGCATTTGTTGTCAAACTTGTACAAAGTCCTTTAGAAACAATACATCTGTACCAAGTGTCAACAGTAGTTGAAGTTAATGTATTGTACGTAGAATTTGTTGCTCCAGATATATTTGAGTAGGAAATTCCATTCGTAGAGCTTTGCCATTGATAGGTCGACCCTGCTTGAGCATTTGAAACAGACATAAGTGTAGAGGATCCTGAACAAATATTTGTAGAGCCAGCACTGACCGAACCCGTGAGAGTCTGATAGTGAACAAACTTAAATGTCATTGAAGGCTTTGAGCTACTCGCATCTGAAGAGTGAAAACTCATGGCTGCTGTTTGATTTGCTGTCGATTGTAATTCTAACATCATACCATAGTTTGTTGTATTATTATTCTTCCAATCACCCCAAAAGGAACTTACGTTGGTATTCAAATAATTCTCGGTTGAAGATGTTGATGTGGCAAGAGATACCTGATTCGTTGAAGTCGTCGTAGGAGCGGTAGTCCATGTAACCACCATTTCATCCCAAGCACTTGTAATTTTTTTAAGATACGAAGCATTAGGATTTGAGTAACTATGATTCTTACCATACAGATTCAATCCAGCTTGATTAATAGTTAAATTAGGATCTACCCATAATCTAAAACGCAATAAACTCTTATTAGTCACCCAAATAGAAACAGGTTTAACTTTTGACGAATAGAAATCAACGGAATTACCATAATTTGGATTACCCTGAGAATTCAACGAGGTAATGTAAACATCATCAATAAAATTAGGCCCTGGATCGTATTCAATTGTAACCTCCGTACAACTAACCCCAATTATAAACGAATAATAAAATTTATCTCCCTGAGAACCCGTAACTTCAAGTCCATACCAGCCATAGGCTCTTCCTGAAATGGAAGCAGAGGTTTGACCTGAAATTAAACCAGAACTGTTGTACCATTTGTATGTGTTTGAACCTGAGCCGTTAATTATTGTAGGAGTAATGGAACCATCTGTAGACGAAATAGTCGAACAATGTGTAATTGAAGCGGCGGTAATGGAAAAAGGGATATAATAGGAAACTTCCAATACAGGGTCATTTGCAGCCTCTCTTGAATCGAAAGTATATAAATTCGCTGTTGATTGGGTTTCATTGAAGTATCGAATTGTCCATCCTTCATTTGAATATGTTCCTTTCACCATTTCCTGGACATGAGATTGAACGTTAAAGGATCTCCACCCTGCCGAATAAGTTGAACTACTTACAGCATCACTTGTGTTAGTATTTGGAACAATAGCTGATGTAATCCCAGTTTCAGTCCAACTTTGTGTAACCCTTTCAACGTTTAATTCAGTACTAGGCGTAGAGGTTAAACCTGAAACTTGATAAACTTTTAGTGTTGCGGATGTAATCACAGCGTTTGAAGGAATTCCTGCAAGAGGAAAATACACGTAACTTCTTCTAAATGTCGCGGTTCCCCTTGAAACAACTATTCCAACTTGAAGATTATTTTCAGTTCCATAATTTAACGTTGTTCCTGAATGAATGAAAGCATCTTTGGATGAGTAATATGAAGTGTCTTTTATCTGTCCATAAATGGGCAAAATTGATCTAAAGACAATAAACAAAAAGAGTATATTTTTCATTACCAGAAACTATAATGATGAATCCAAATATGGTAAGCTAGCACCTTGGTAATTTCTAACTACAGCTCTAAGATTCTTAATGCTCTCAGTATTGTATACTTCCAAAGAAATAGTCACCACTCCTGTTTGTGAGTTAAAGCTATTATTCTGTTCAATGTCAATTTTTGATTTTTTGACCATACCAAGTGGATATCCGGTTTCATTTTCAATAACCGTTATTACTATCTCACCTAAAAAGTCAAAATCATTAATGAAAATCTCAAAACTTATTTGTGACATTGGATATTCTAAGTCAGCGGTATCCACTATTTGAGTTTCAGTCACTGATACAATTGCTGCAGAATCTAGTTGCGCGGATGCACTAAAACTTTGCAGAAGGGGTAGTATTAAAACAAATAAATATTTCATAACATTAATTATGTAAGGTTAAACTTCCCTAGTTGGGAACATCGAAAATTAAATCAAAACCGCTTGTGTGAAAAAAAGACCCCTTAAATCAAGTGGTAACCCTTATAAGAAAATTGAAACTCAAGTACAATCACCTAGATTCTTCTCTCATCACCTCAAGAGCATACTTGATCAAACCGGCTGTTGTTTGAATGTTCAATTTGAAGCGTATATTTCTTCGGTGACCTTCTACTGTGCGCACTGATAGATGAGTCAATTCAGCAATTTGAGCGTTGTTATAATCCTTTGCAACAAGCTTCAGTATTTCAAATTCTCTTTTAGAAAGTACTCCGGGAACGGAAGGATCGTCAATCAAATCTCTTTTTCCCCCATTCAAAACAGCTTGAGCTGCCTCATTGCAATAATATTTATCTCCCCTTTTAACTGTGATCAGTGCACGAACTAATTCTTCCGGGGAGCATAACTTTAAAAGATATCCTCCAATACCAAAAGAAAAACATTTTCTTATAACTTGCTCATCACAATTGGACGTTAAAACTAAAGTTTTATTGACCACACCTAATTCCTTAAGTCGTCTCAAAGTGCTGCAGTAATCTGCGTCAGGCAAGCTTAAATCTAAAAGTATTAAATCGAAACTTTGACTGATCAAAAAATTATTGGCCTCAGATAAACTTGAGGCTTCTTTAACCTGACAGGAAACTCTGCTTTGTGACTTCAGAAACAACTTAATTGCATGTCGAATCATATGATAGTCTTCGACGAAGAGAATAGACAAACTTTGATTATGCATAAATGGAGAATTTTACCGTTGTACCACTTTGATTAGAAGAAATTTTGAAATCACTTCTAAATAGTTTCAATCTATTCTGTATGGATGCTAACCCTCTACCTGATTTAAAGTTGTTATCTGAAAATCCAATACCATCATCCGAGAAAACAACTTTCATTGCATCTTTTTCAAGCTTTAAATTCAATATTGCATAAGAAGCTCTTGAATGCTTAATTACATTAGCGATCAATTCCTGGATGATTCGATAAAGAGACAATTGTTCGTTAATTTCAAAACGATCTACAATAGAGGGATTACCTGATAAGTTCAGTTCAAAATTCAAATCACTGCAACTACTCGATTCCTGGATTAGATCATCAATAGATTTTATTAATCCTTTGACAATTAAATCTGGTGGAGTAACATCTTTCACAATGCATTCTAAAGTTTGAACGGAAGATTTCACTAATTCGAGTATCTCATTACTGCACTTTGTAAAGTCATTTGACATCGGGTTCATCCGTTGCAGCCCTTGAACCATCATGTGCACAACATGTAGCTTTTGAGTTAATCCATCATGAATCTCTCTGCTTAAACGTTCTCTTTCTTCCTCCTGACCAACGATTTTGTCTAAAAGAGCTGTTTCCGAATTCCTCCATAATTCTTCTTTGATCAAGAGCAAGACAAACACTTGCTCATCTGCTTTAATTTGTAAAATTTTTGAAGTATTTCGAAGAGATGAATGTGACCCTATCCATTTGAGTCTGATCACACTATTAGTTCCATTCAGCGCAAGAGAAATAGCATTTTTAATCCGCTCTTTTTCACTCTGATCTGCATAATTATAAATGAAGAATTTGTCATCATTATTAAATTCTTGAAATCTTTCTTGAAATGATTTATTTACAACTATTATTCGCCCATTCTCGTCTAATACAGCTAAGATATCGTCAATCTCATCTAAAATTTCTTTAGTCTGAACAATACAATTATTGGAATGGCTCATTTATAGTTTCGTCTTCAATCGTAGTTCACAAAACTGTAAATTGAAAAAGAATCAAACAATAGGGGTTACTACTCATTTTTACCCTTTCTTCAATTAATTTTACATGCTCATATTAACTTTATCAAAATAATTGTCGCCAATCATGTTCAGTCAATCTAGCTCTATTACAATCGGAATAGCAGAAGATCACCCCGCAATGCGTAAAGGCATACGGGATATCCTTGATACGGATGATGTGTTTGAAATAATTTTTGAGGTATCAAACGGCTCAGAGCTACTTGCTGTTCTTAGACATAAACAGCCTACAATACTCATTTTAGACATTTCTATGCCTTATCTCAATGGAATTGAAGCTCTTCCCCTAATAAAAAACATTAATCCCAATATAAAAATCGTCTTGTTTAGTACCTATGTTGAGGATTCTTATGTTGAGGAAGCTATTTTAAATGGTGCTAATGCTTACTTACAAAAAAATATAGAACTTGATGAATTCATTTATGCACTGAAGTTTACCCAAGAAAAAGGTTTTTTCTTTAATTCCATCGTTACGAAATCACTGGTCGACAAATATCGAAATGGCAATAATGCAACAATTACCAAGAAGGACATATTGACAAAGCGTGAAATTGAAATTTTGAGTTATATCTGTAAAGGATTCACCAACGTCGAAATTGCAACTATGCTTTTTAGAAGTATTCGTACGATCGAGAATCATCGGAAAAACATTTTCTTTAAAACTAAAGCCAAAAATTTACCTGAACTAATCGTTTTTGCCATTAAAAATGGGTATTACACTATTGAGTAAAGATGAATCGAACGTGAGTGTCCGGTTTCTCGGAATAAACTCACATTAATCTATGTCAACAATTCGATTTTGAATTGCATATTTCATTAATTCCACAGTATTATTTGTTTGAGTCTTAACATATATTTTATGACGAATTCCATCAATAGTGCGTTTACTTCTAAATAAATGATCAGCTATTTCTTTATTTGTCAATCCTTGACAGATGAACTTAATTACTGAAAGTTCAATTTTGCTAAGCGGTGCATAAAGTGTCGGTTCGAAATTTTGTTGTTTTAATATCCGCACTTCGTTTAATAATGAACGCGATACATATTCGTCAAAATAAAAGCCTTCTTTATGAACAGCATAGATTGCATCAATCAGTTTTTCTATTGCAAACTGCTTGGGGATAAATGCCTTTGCCCCTAAATGTAAACATTCAATTATTTCTGATTTTTCACTGTAGGCACTGAGTACCACGATTCGAATCAACGGATATTTTTCGGTAAATAATTGAATCAATTCTTTTCCGCCGATAACAGGCATTCTTAGATCCAAAATCAATAGATCTATTCTTTTCTTCTTTATTGATTCCAATAATTCAGAACCATTTCCGACATCAAAAACTACTTTCAAATTATCCTCACACTCTAATAATGAAACCAAGCCCTGACGAACTATTTCATGATCTTCAGCTATTCCGATTCGAATGTTTCTGCCCATTTCCTAAAGGTATATTTATTTTGATTTGAGCGTGTCCGGAATTTTCATATTCTATTTGAGCACCTACTAAGGTTGCTCTAGTTCGAATAGATCTTAACCCAATACCGGATCTATTCTCAGATAACTGAATAAAATCAGAATTGTTAATCCCAATTCCATCATGTTCAATACTAATCGTAAAATCATTACTCACAGTAAATTGGACCAGTAATCCTTTAGGTTTATCGTGTTTCAAAATATTCTGAAAAATCTCTAAAACCAACCTATAAATTTGAACTGAAACTTCTTCCTGAAGATCCAACTTTGCATCTTGGCTGATTGAATAATTCAACTGGGCCCCGTCTATTTTCCTCACAAAACCAATTAATGCATTGATCAATCCTTCTCGGTACAGATCTCGTGGCGCCAGATCACTTGTGATCGCATTTAGATCATATAAGACCGTATCAATCTGACTCATCACTTCCTTAATTCGATCATCTTCTCTTCCTTCCTTAACATTCTTGCGTTGAATCAAACTAAGTTGAATTTTTTGACTCACTAATAACGGATTTATTCCATCATGTAAATTTTGAGCAAGTCGGACTCTTTCCTCCTCTTGGGTATTAATAACAGCTTGCAAGAGTTCCAATTCCTTATCTTTCATAGCGAGCTCATAATCTTGCGCTCTTTTCACGCCCTTTTTATTGTGTAAAACGACAAAAACAACAACAAAAAAGACCAAACAAATCAGAATAAAACTTCCAGTTATTACTGTAATGATTATTTCTTGATTATTTGACATTGGGCTATGGATAATAAAGCAAACTGAATAATATTGGCAATCAGCTGAATGGGCCAAATTGCCATATACAATTCTAAATTCCCTTCAATAATATACTTCTCAAACAGCGATACGAATATAGAAAACCCATAAAAAACAAACAAGCCACTGACAACCCAGAATTCGGGTTTGCGAATTATGGATTCGGAAATGTGACCATTCAAAAAATCGTTGTAAAGAATGATGCACTCGAAAAAAACAAAAATTGAAAATGTAATGTAAATGATTGGGAATAGATTTCGATCTGTAAAAACAATGTATGTAAGAAAAGCTAATAAAACAAAACTTAACCTAATTAGATTCAACAGGATTCTCTTTCTTCCATTTAGAATTTTTAAAATCAACAGAACCAACAATATAGCAAACAATGAATAAAATTCATTTAACATTGAATTGTTCCACGAATAAATATGACACAGATATGAAAACGAATCAAAGGCCAGTGAATTCAAAGACAAAATAAACAAAGCCGCTCCCATAAAGGAACGGCCAACTTTCTTTGGATAGGCAATACTTGGTATGATAACAACCAAGGGAATTAAAACAGAAAAAATAGTTAATACTTCAATAAACACTATCCATTTAATTCATTATTAGTACCGCAAAATGGTGGGCACTTAACTGATTTATCAGCAATAATTCCATTTACCATATCGTCCTCATTGGCTTTAGCACCAACCAAAATTAAAACATTTTCTTCTAAGTTATTAATCCCATAGTACATTCTGATTCCAACACATCCCTCTTGGTCTAAAATATCATTCAAAATCTCTTTTCCGAAGAAATGCGCTTTGCAACCCCACGATGGAAATTGCCTTCTAAAATTTGCGGTCCAATCCGCTCCATCCTGCAAGGAAATTGGACTACCTTCTGACCCATCAAACGACATAATACATAATTTTTAAGTTTCCTCAAATCTAATTTGGTTTTAAAACTTAATTATTTTACATGTAAATATTTACACCGACAAAAACATGTTTATTAAGTTCATTTACAGGAATTTACAATCCTTCAATTTTGCAATTAAAAGATTATTTTAAGTATAAACAC
>DAISYB010000044.1:0-15397 GCA_036825545.1 Crocinitomicaceae bacterium
TTCTTTTCAGATTAACGCAAATTTATGCTTAGTCCCCAACTTTTTGACTTGATCCTTGAAAACACTTGATATACGGGGGAAACGGAATTTTTGAGCATAAAAAAGCCTTCCGTCAGCTGACGAAAGGCTTTGCTTTTAACTTCGCGGTCTGGACGGGACTCGAACCCGCGACCCCATGCGTGACAGGCATGTATTCTAACCAACTGAACTACCAAACCAATTTTCTTTCTTCTTTCAAAGATCTGACAACAGTCAGATGCAGAAATTGTGTAATGCTTTTCGTTAAAAGCGCTTGCAAAGATAAGTAGAAATTTAAATCCTCCAAGAATTAAGCGTAAAAAAATGGAAAAAAATTAAAGATTCTGGCAATGCACTGAAAATCAATTGAGGTGGGGGAGACCTGATTTTTGCTCAAGTTGAGTTTTTGCTCCTGTGAATTGAGTTGTTGGTTAACGCAATTCCGATTGTTCAAGAGCTGACAAGAAAAAGGCCGTTTCAGAAAGAAACAGCCTTTAACTCTTTTACTGGCTTACCAGCTTACTTTTTGAACTACTTTCTCCACTTTACCGTCTCTTCCGGGCTGGGCTAAACCTTCACCACTACCTCCACGATTAACAATATTGAGGTTGTACGATTTTACATTTGGATCAACAATTATTTTGACATCACCTCCAGGTCCGCCATCTCTTGCAGTAATATTGTACTTAGGATCACTGTTCCAGCCGCGCGCACCTTTTAAGCTCGCATTTACTACTGTTGTTTCAAGGACTTTGAAATGCTGTAATAAGTTTCCACTTTCTTTCGAAAAGACTTTGTATTCCAATATATTTTCTTTCGTAACTCCATGCTTTACGAGCTTGATTTCTATTCGAAGTCCTCCTGCATTTACCATGTGTCTTGCCGTAGATTGAGATGTACCGTCATAGTTCATATAAACCGGATTGTCGTAATCTAAAACAAACTTATGAGTAGCTTTGAGTGTGGGATGGTATTTTGAGCTAATATTCACTACAACCTGATCACCGCTAACTGCAACCTCCATCGGGATTTTAATTCTTCCACCTTCACGAACTTTTAAATCCATTAAAAATTGATTCTTATAGGTTTCAGGCAATCCTTCTACCATGATGTCAAACTCGTCGAAATAAGCGCCTTTATCGGTAGATAGTTCACTCCCGTCTTTCAATTTAATAATGATGTCAAAGAACACATCTGAACCTTGTTTCACTTTTTGACTGGTTGCCTTTATTGAAATGGACACGACATCTTTACCTTTTGTGGTGTATTTCGCTCTGTTTTCAGCTTCCAGTTTTTCAGCTGCTTCCTTTTCCTGAGCACGCACTTCAGCCACTTTTTTATCTGAATCATTAAAATAATCACTCAGCATTTTCTTGAAAGCATCACTTGATACCGATTTTAAAACCTTTGCATCTTTATGCCAAACTGTAGTACCGCTACAATCATTTTGAAATTTTTCTTCGACCATTTTAGCGCTGGTAGTGTATGATTTCACGAACATGGCGTACTCTCCATTGAACACCATGATTCCAAGATCGGACTTGTAATAAGTTGGATATGCTGTTTCATTGGCTTTAAAAACGCCCTTGTATCCGCCTTTTCCGGAAAACTTGAATTCAATTATTTTTCCTTCGTCATTGCGTTTAACTTCAGTAAAGAATTTTTCACGAATATCCGGCTCACCGTTTGCCATCATGCTACTTTTGATGATGAAATCATTGCCATTGACACATTCCGTAAAATTGTATTTCGAAGAAGAATTGTAGAACGCTTCGACCATTTCAAATTGACTCGCACCTGGAGATGTTGTGACAGATGTGTTGGTTTCTGTATTGGTTTCTTTTTTCGGTTTAAGGTCTTTTAAATTTTGTGCGTTCAAGTGCGCACTTAGGGTTAAAAGTCCGAGAATTATCAATTGCTTTTTCATGAGTGTATTTTTTAATTTTGAGCAAATCTCAGTCGTCTTAGTGGTTAATAATGAAAGAGAATTTCCCAATCCCCGGAACTATTTTCCGAAATAGAAAAGTCCTCACATTGCTGCAAGGACCTTTCTGTAAGAAAAAACTACTGATTTACTTGTTAATAATCAGTTTTTTTGTGGACGTTGTTCCACTGTGGTTTAGATGTATTAAATACAAGCCATTCGTAAAATCATCCGTGTTGATGGTAAGTTGATTTGAGTAGACTTTAGTGTTGAAGATTACCTTTCCGCTTAGATCTAGGATGCCTATTTCTGCTCCTAGAGTCAAATCTGAAAGAGAAATCGAGTTTTGAGCCGGATTAGGGTAAATAGTGAAAGTTTGATCTTCATCTTCCACTTGAATTCCTGCCGTGGCCGGATTGGGTTCATTGTATAATTCGTCAATTTCACTAAGAGAAAGTGCTCTGTTGTATATTCTTACATCATCGATTTGACCATCTGTATAAGCATCAAAGTCCCAGTTACTTTTTCCAATGTAATTCAATGTTCTTATAATATTTTGTGGCATTATCGATACTTGCATTGAACTCCTCAGAACGTTATCTTCGTAAATAGACAGTGTGTTGTCTGTATCCAAGGTAACGCATATAAATGTCCAGTTATTTAAAGGAAAAAGTACATCACTATAGAGTTGACCCCCTCCAATCACTTCAGCCACAAAATTTCCGGATGAAGCACCTGAAAATGCCAACAACACATTATCACTGTTACTGCCATTACCGAAATCCAATAGTCTGGACCAACTTTGTACAGTTCTGATATTTGCCCAGGCTGAAACGGTGAAAGCACCATCAAAATATACATCGGATGGAAAAGACAAATAATCATCTACACCATCTAAATCATACGCCATATTAAGGTTTCCAAATCGGTCGGTACTTAGCGATGCTCCGTGCACAGTGCCATCATTTGTTCCAACTTCGTCATTAGCATTGCCATTGTTGAATGACCATTTGGCAATGAGGCCATCTGTTACTTGCGCATATGAACACAAGAATAACCGAGTAAAAGTGAAGAGAAGTACTATTTTTTTCATAAGCGTTATATTTAGTTTAATTCAGGTCAAAGTTGAGCCAATATTCAATCATGATGTTTTGAATGTTTTCCGAATGGTCGATTTGACTTTCCGAAAGAACTGTTTAAATGTTTCTTAAATAAAAAAGTCCTCACATTACTGCAAGGACCTTTCTACATGAAAAAAACGACCAAAACTTACTTGTTGATCATCAGTTTGGTAGTGGAGTTAATTCCCTCACTGATTGCCTTTATCAAATAAATTCCATTTGTAAAACCATCTGTATTGATTGTAAGTTCATTAGAGTTTACAACTGTACTAAACATCATTTTACCGGTAATATCAAAAACACGTAATTCTGATCCAACAGGTAATGCGGAAATGGTAAATTCATCTTTTGCCGGATTGGGGTAAATTGAAATACCGTTTGAAGATGAATAATTTTCTTCAATTGAAGATGTAGTGCAGTTTTCACCAAAACTTGCTGTGGCATCAATATTCGTCCATGTTGCTGTGCTATAGGCTTCATCATCCACCTGAATGCAAGACAAATTTGGGTTGTTGAGCGCATAGAAGTTAGCGTTGGTAATATTGGCATTGTTTCCGTTTGCCACATTCAAATTGTTCAAGCTGTTGGTGTGGCAGTTGATTTGAATCAAGTTGGCATTTGATGACACATCCAAACTGGTCAATTGGTTGTTTCCGCAAATCAAAATCGCGAGCGCGGCATTTGATGACACATCTAAACTGGTCAATTGGTTGTTGTAACAAATCAATTCATAAAGTACCGTATTTGAGGACACATCAAGATTTGCAATTTGATTGTCAAAACAATTTAAGGAGACCAACTCAGTATTTGCAGACACATTGAGACTGGTAAGTTGGTTGTTGGTGCAATACAAACCTGTAATTCCAGTAAAAGCTTCAATACCTGTTAAATCTGAAATATTTAGATTACTACAAGCAATTGACCCAACGAAAGCTGCTGCTTCACTTACTTGAATTTCAGTATCACCATTGGTATTAATAGCGGAGTTACCCACCAAATATGCTTTAAAATTAGCATCAGGAATAGTTACATTTTGAGCTTGAGATGTTAAGCTAAACGTTGCTAGTGTAATTAGTAGTAATTGTGTTTTCATCTAAGTTCCATTTAATTTAATTCGATTCAAAGATGAATGAATATTGTCCGTTATTTGTATACCGTTTTTCCGAATAGTCGATTTAACTTTCCGAATTGTTTTGGGTCTATGACTAAAACAAAAAAGCCCTCACATTTCT
Source organism: Crocinitomicaceae bacterium (assembly GCA_036825545.1). Lineage (GTDB taxonomy): Bacteria > Bacteroidota > Bacteroidia > Flavobacteriales_D > Crocinitomicaceae > M0103. Next base: position 4,296 of record DAISYB010000044.1, read on the forward strand.
GTGAAGGCCTTTCTATATGAAAAAAACTACTTTTTACTTGTTCACAATCAATTTTTTGGTGGATGTTGTTCCACTGCGGTTCAGATGGATCAAATACAAGCCATTCGTAAAATCTTCCGTGTTGATGGTAAGTTGATTTGAGTTGACAGAAGTGCTGAACATTATTTTTCCGGTAATGTCTAAAACACGTAATTCTGATCCAACAGGTAATTCGGAAATGGTAAATACATCTTTTGCCGGATTGGGGTAAATTGAAATACCGTTTGAAGATGAATTATTTGCTTCAATTGAAGATGTAGCGCAGTTTTCACTAAAACTTGCTGTGGCATCAATACTTGTCCAGTTAGTTGTGCTCCATGGCGCGTCATCCACTTCTATGCATGTAAGATTTGGATTTCCATATGCGTCAAAATAGGAGAAGTTTGTATTGTTACCATTTTTTACGCTTAGGAAATTTAGAGCATTATTGTAACAAGAAAATGAATTCATATTTTGTAGGCTTGAAAGATCAAGCGAAGTAATTTGGTTTTGCCCAACATATACTTCAATTAAATTGGGGTTTTCTGATAGGTCTAATGAAGTAAGTTGATTTTGTTGACAATTTAAATATTCTAAATCAGGTTTATTAGAAAGATCTATTGACGTAAACTGATTCCCCTGACAAGTTAGAAATTTCAAATTAGGCTTATTCGTAAGGTCGATAGATGTGAGAGGATTATTTGAGCAATCAATATTCTCGAGTAAATTATTGCTACTGATATTTAGAGATGATATAGTATTGTTAAAACAAATAACCCCCTCAATTAATGAATTGTTTGAAAGGTCGATTGTTGTAATCTGATTGTTAAAGCAGTGCAAAGAATTGAGTGAAGTAAAGGCTTCAATTCCAGTTAAATCACTGATGTTTAGGCCAGGGCAATATATCATTCCGGTAAAAGCAAGAGCTTCACTACATTGAATCTCTAAGTCTCCGTTGGTGTTAATAAAAGAGTTTCCAAGAAGATAGGATTTAAAATTGGCATCTGGAATGCTTACTACACATACTGTTTGAGACATTTTATGAACAAAAATATCACCCGAACCGGCAGAAGTTAGGCTAAAAACACTTGCTTCTGGATCAAAATCAACTGTTCCAAAAAAATGACCTGTTGTATAGATATTACCAGAACCATCTACTTTAATGGAGGTACCATTGTCATTATCAGTTCCGCCTATTTTTTGTGCCCACACAAAATTTCCTAATGGATCTAATTTGGATATAAAAACATCTGAATTACCTTCAGAAGTAAGATCAAAAACACCAACTCCTGGATCAAAATCAGCAGTTCCAAGAAATGTACCTGTTGAAAATACATTGCCTGAGATATCCACGAAAATTGAATTCCCAGTATCATTGCTAGCCCCTCCAATTTGCTTTGCCCACACAAAATTCCCAGAAGCATCTATTTTGGAAATGAAAATATCTGATTGACCTACCGAAGTTAAGTTAAAAACACCTGCTTCTGGATCAAAATCAGCAATTCCAGAAAACTGGCCTGTTGTATATACATTACCAGAACCATCTACAGCAATGGATTTTCCAGCGTCATTAGTAGTTCCCCCCATCTGTTTAGCCCACACAAAATTTCCTGAAGCATCTAGTTTAGAAATGAAAATATCTGTAGAACCAGCTGATGTGAGATTAAACACACCCGCCCCAGGGTCAAAGTCGCTGGTTCCATTAAATGTACCTGTGGTATAAACATTATTAGAGGCATCAATTGTTATCGAAAGCCCTTGGTCTGCGTTATTTCCTCCCATTTTCTTAGCCCAAACAAAATCACCAGAAGCATCCAGTTTGCACACGAATACATCTGTACCACCAGAAGAAATGAGGTTGAAAGTACCTACTCCAGGATCAAAATCTGCGGTTCCGACAAACATGCCAGTTAAATAGGAATTACCTGAGTCATCTACTGCAATAGAGGAGCCATAATCAATATTAGTTCCTCCCATTTGTTTAGCCCACACAAAGTTTCCTGAGGCATCTAATTTAGAAACAAAAATATCGTAGCTTCCAACTGATGTTAGGTTAAAAGTTGCTGGTCCTGGATCAAAGTCGACTGTGCCGGAAAATAAACCTGTTGTGTAGACATTGCCAAAAGGATCAACGGAAATCGATTCTCCTGAATCATCACCCGTTCCTCCAATTCGTTTTGCCCAAATGAAATTACCTGAAGCATCAAATTTGGTGATAAAAACATCAGAGCTACCAGCTGGAGTAAGGTTAAAAACCGCGGCACTTGGATCAAAGTCACCCGTGCCATTAAAAGCACCTGTTGTATATACATTACCAGAAGCATCTACTGATAGGGACCTTCCATTCTCGCTACTTGTTCCTCCCATTTGTTTTGCCCACTCGAGGGTTTGGGCATGTGTGTTGACAGCTAGAAAAATGCCAGCAATAAGGTGTAATTGTTTTTTCATCGTCTTATCATTTATTTTATGCTAAAATGAGTTAAAACAATGAACTAGTTAAGTGCTATTTTCCGAATGGTGTTTTTGGTTTTCCGAACTGTATCTGCAATTAGTTCTAAACAAAAAAGCGGTCAAATTTCTGCGAAGGCCATAAATTCAACACTTTATGCTAATGCTAAATCGCCAATCTCAACTCCTTTAACAAGGCATCAAACTCGGCTTTTTTCTCTCTGGAGATGTTGACGACCACCTGATTATCCATCACAATGAGAGATTCGCCCCGGTTGTATTTGCGCAAGTAATTCAGGTTAATCAAATAGGATCGATGAGGTCGAAAGAAAAATGTTCGGTTGTCCAGAATGTCCTCAAAAACCCGCATTGGTTTACTGACTGTTAGTTTAGAACCGTTCTTCATGTAAACATGCGTATAGGCTCGATCTGCTTCAAAATGAATGATCTCATTGACATCGACAAACAGTAATCCATCACTCATCGGAAGAGCAATCTTTCGGATTTCTTCTCCCTTATACGTGTCTTTCAGCAATTCCAAGCGCTGCATGATGTTCGACTGGTTTCGCTTTTCAGTGGCTTTGTTTACCGCAATTTTCAATTGATCAATATCGATTGGCTTCAGCAGGTAATCAATCGCCGAGACTTCAAAGGCTTTCAATGCATATTGACTATAGGCTGTCGCAAAAATGATCTCGAAATTGATTTCTTTAAAAAAGTCAAGTAACTCAAACCCGTTGTAATCCGGCATTTCAATGTCCAGAAAAACAAGGTCAGGATTATATTTATTAATTGCGAGTACGCCGTCCGGGACATTACCTGTTTCGGCTACAAGTTCTACTTCAGGACAATATTCTGCCAGTAGCGATCGTAAAGTGATCCTTGCACCTTCCTCGTCATCTATTATAATTGCTTTTAGCATTTAGTTGTATTGATGGATCAAAGATTATAACAATCGATTCGGCTTTCCAATCGTGTTTTCCGAAACGTAAAATTAACTTTCCGAATGAATATTTATCGGAATTCGAATGATCACTTCTGTACCCGTTGCTAGTTCATCTTCAAAGAGATCATTAATTTCTACCTCATATTTCTCTTTCACGAAAGTATTAAGTAATTCGACCCGTTTTTCGGTTGCCTCACTTGCAAAGGATTTATGTCCAACAGCAAATCGAGCTTTGATTTCAGCCGAACGTTCGCGCCCAACGCCATTGTCTCTTATGACACATATCAGATGCTCATGAAGAAGCGTAAATTGTATCTTGAGATTCTTTTCTCCTTTTTTATGTAGAAGTCCGTGCTTTAAAGCATTTTCAACATAAGGCTGTAGGATCATTGATGGTAAAATGATGGATTCAGAATCCAGGTCATTTTCGACATGAATACTGAAATTGAATTCATCACCAAAACGCAGTTTTTCAAGATCCAAATACAAGTGAAGGATTGCTGTTTCTTCTTCTAAACTGATGTATTCCTTTCCTGAAGCATCGAGTACTTTGCGCATGAGATTGCTGAATTTACTCAGGTATAGATTGGAATTTTTAATATCCTGTTTTAAGATCAATGCCTGAATGGAATTGAGTGCATTGTACATGAAATGTGGATTCATCTGAGCTTTCAGTGCTGAGAGTTGTGAATTCACGAGTTTCTTCTCAAATTCATTTCTTTTTCGAATGGCTTTAATTCGGGCGCGAAAGATCAGTGCCATCACGCTTAAAGACAGTAAGGTAATTAGCAAATAGAACCATGCTTTTTGCCAGATTGGGGACAGTACTTCAAAGGAATAGTTTACTGTGTTTCCGGCTAGATCACTTTCATTCAAAGCTTTCACTTGAAAAGTGTATTTTCCGGCGGGTAAGGAACTAAATGTCACAGTAGGGTTCTCATGATTCAATACTGTCCAGGTGGTATCAAATCCTATGAGTCGATAGGTATATGTTAAATTACTGCGACTTCGGAAAGAGATGGCATTGAAATCAAATCGCAAATTGGAAAAATCATAAGGCAATTCTCGCTTGGAATTGAGCTGTTTATTTTGATCGAAAGTAACTTTTGTCAGGTGAATTTTCGGACGAATCCAGTTGACTGGATCATGATCAAGAGGGATGCTTAAAAGTAATTTTTTTGAACCAATGTATAGGTGTTTACCATTGATTCCAATAGCATTAACATCTTTTGGGTTAATACCAATGTTCCGTGAATATTTTTGCCATTTCCCGGTTTTTAAATTGATTCGGAGGAAATCACTGTTTGTACATGCCCATAGGTAATGACCTGCATTGAACAGGGCTCTGATCGTGATGTCTTGCAAATCTGTTGGATAGATGAATCGTCGGATAATTTTCCCATTCTTAATTTCAAGAATTCCTTGATTTTGGGTTCCCGCATACACAGCATTCTTGCCGGAACTTAATACAGAAGCGTGAATAGCTTGATTTTCAAACTTCAAAGCGACTGTTTTAGAGCCTTTTTGTAGGTGTAGACCATCATTCAATGCCAAATACAGGTCATTTGTTTGAGGGTCTATTACGATAGATCTACCACCTCGATTCAAAATTTTAATTGGGTTGGAATTCTTTAGAAGTAGTTGAGACAATTCCATACTTACTACTTGTTCAGGATGAATGGAGATCATTTGATCCTTGTGAATCAAGATTTTTCGCGAATTGCCAAAATGTTCACTGATCCGGCTCTTCTTTTTCTTTATGTCATAAATAAGTAGGTGTCCCCTGGAAATGTAGAGAAGTCCATTCTCTTGTAAAATTTCCTTCACAGTGATTCCCTTGTGCTGATTGATTTCTTCAGGATAGTCACATTTTTTTGTAATCGGATTATAGAACCCAATGCTACCATCGTAATGTCCAATTACAATCGTACTGGGATCAATAGACTTTAGTGCTGAAATTTCTCCTTTTTCGGCAATGTCTACAGTTTTATTCAAAGTATTAATATCCGGATCAGGGACAAAATGAAGCCCTTTTTGAAGGTCACTGAACCAATAATTACCTTCTTGGTCTTCTAAAACAGAACTGATTTGATGTCCTGTGAAACAGATCATTTCAGGAGCAGTGAACAAATAAATTTGAGGAATACAAATAGCGCCAAATGAGGAAGAGATCCAAAGCCGGTGTTTACTATCCTCATAAAAATGGTAATTCCTGATTTGGATGGGATTCATGAAATAGTAAAATTGCTGATAACTGAAATCCGCCGTATTGATCATGTATAGATAATTATGAATGGATGGCGCTGATTCACTACGCATCAATATCAATCTGTTTTGATTTACAAATAGTCGCTGATTTTGATAGGAAATGCCTTGATCAACCGGAAAAACAGCAGTAAGTTTTTTCTTTTTAATCTCGAAGCAGTACAGACCTTTATTAGCAACTTCAATCCAAATCTTCCCATCGTGAAAGAGCATATCTGTTCCAGTACCTATAAGTTCTGTATCAATATTTAATTTATGCTTAAAGATGAGTTTCCCGCTCGCATCGTGTTGCGAAAGGTACTCATTGTCAACTCGCCAAAACCCCGGTTCGTCTGAGTAACAGATTTGGAATTTATTGGCTGATTTACTGTCGTCGACAATGAGCTTTAAGGAGTCGTTGACTACCCTGAATAGTTGACCATTGAAATTCCTGCACCATAAGTATCCTTCCACATCCAAAACCAAGTTGGAAATGCTTCGACCATTTTGGAGATCGTTCTTATAAGCTTTGAACTGGATTCCGTCGTAGCGGTAAAGTCCTGCATCACATCCCAGCCAGATGTATCCGTTTTTGTCTTGAACAAGCTGATACACTTCATTTGAGGGAAGTCCGTTTTCATCATTAATTGAATAATGGAAAGGCTGTTGAGCATTCAAGTATGTGTTGAATGCAACCAACTGTAAAAGAGTGATGAAGAGCTTTAACAAGCTTCGTTTGAAAGTAGAAAAAAATCTATCCATGCTCTTTGTTCCTTGCTCCATGTTCAACTTTCACGCACTCTTTCAAACAATACCAAATACTTTTCCTTATTGGCTTCCACCGAAAAATGCTCTTCAACGGTCCATCGCCCAGCTTCCCCCATTTTTTTACGGAGTTGAACATCGGTGATCAATTGCTCCAGTTTTTCTTTCCAATCTTGTGCTGAATCTGCCAGAAATCCATTGACACCATTCTGAACAATCGTTTTGTTTACACCCACCGGAGAAAGTATCGTCGCCATGCCGAGCGACATGTATTGCAATCCTTTAAACCCACATTTTCCTTCTGACCAAATGTCTTCCTCCAAAGGCATGATTCCGATTTGAATATGTGCCAAATCTTCGATCTCTGTTTCTTTCTTCCAGGGAACGTATTCCATTGATTTCAATTCGAACTCCGGTGCTTGATTGGAGATCACACGGAATTTGAAGTGGTATGTATTTTCCAATTCTTTCAATATTGGAAACAAGAGTTCGAGATACCGCATCGTGGTATGCGTTCCGGTCCATCCGATTGTAACCGGTTCTTTATCATGATCGCAATGCACATTATGATGACCTTCAGTATCGATCGTGGTTGGAATCACCTGAACGTTTTGGTTGAATTTTCGAGCATAGTTGGCCAGATAATCGTTTCCGGCAGTGACTTGGTGCGCCCACTTCATGCAGTAATTGACCTTCCAATAGGCTTTCAGGCGGTGGAATTTCGCATTCGTCTCACTGTAATTCGCTAACCAGATCGCATCGTCGAAATCGTAGATATACTTTCTGCGTAAGACTTTAGCGATGATCCATTCAAAAATGGGCGGACCAATATGTGCAACCTCCCGGTGTATGAAGATGTGGTCAGCTTTATGCAAACGAAAAAGCAATAATTTCCTTCGTGCAAAACTGCGTATGAGTCCCCATACTTTTTTCAGGATCTTTCCTTCGGAATAGAGTGTGCTCCACGTTTTTTCATCGTAGAACGGATGCTCTTCGATCTCGTATCCCTGCTCTTTCAGAAAAGTAAAATACTGCTCAAAGCGAAAGCGTTGGGAAGGTGCTTTACCAAAAGGGTAGGGTGCTATGAAAAAGATGCGTTTTGCCACGGAACGAAGTTAGGGAAAGATTTGAAGATTTCTAATTTTACGCCGATCTCGATACAACCTCCTTCGTCGGTCACTCGATTCGCGCAAAATTAGGGATAGTATGATCCTTAAGCTTCGTCGGTCACTTGATTCGCGTAAAATTAGGACCGAGCATGATCCTTTTCTTCAAGTAAAAAGGAATAAACTTCACTATACCTTCGCACGCCCTCCTCTAAACCATAAAACTCTCTGGCGCCTTTCATGGCCATCGCGCGATCGAAAATGGAAGTTGGATCGGGCATATTTCTGTAACTTGCTTCGTTCAATTCGTGCAAAACAACTCCGGCTTTGTAGTCCAGAACGACTTTGTCTGTGTCGCCAACACCGGCATTGCAGATCAAGGGAACGCCCATCGCCATGATCTCGCCCTGTTTGGTAGGAGAGGAGGCTTTTTTTGAGTAGGTTGGACGAATAAAAAATACAGAGACATCGAACAAGCTGATGTACAAAGGAACTTCCTTGTGCAAACACGAAGTGATGATGATGTCCTCTGGATCGATCGACTTGGTCTTGGCAATATTCAGGATGGATTCCGGCTGTTCACCTGTCACAAATAGAAACTTGTAGGATGGATCTTTTTCCTTAAGTACTTTAAAACAATCCAGCATTTCTGGGAGCATGTACCAGGTGCCGATCGAACCGACATAGCCGAGAATTTTAGCTGAATTTGAAATGTTTAGAGCCGTTCTTTTTTCCTCGAGTTGAGTAGCATCTATTCTATTCGGATCGAAAAGGTCCAGATCTGCACAGCACGGTATCACTTCGATCTTTGGTGGATTCCCTTCAAAAACCTTCCAGCTTTCGATCTCCTGTTTTCCGTTTGTTGTGAGTGAGATCACGTGGTCAGCTTCCTTGAAAAAAACGATCTCCTTGCGCTTGAAGTAGTTGTAAACCGTTTTAAAAACCGGATTCGATAAGTTCCAGATGCCTCCGTCAATTCGTTCGTCGGCCCAAAATCCGCGCATGTCGAACAGGAATTTTGTTCCGAATTTTCGTTTCATTCCCATGCCAACTAAAGCTGAAATATAACTTCGACAGTGAACAATCGAAAATGAATGTTCTTTGTTTAGTTGATGCGCCAATCGCTTCATGCGCTGAACATCGTACACAGTGGAAAGCAATGGTGGCTTTTTGGTATAGGTCAACGGATGCCAGATAATACCCGATTCATCACAGATCGCTTGAATCGTCGATCGAAACTTTTCAAAGCGTTCCGCTTTTTCAAAACTGATCAAATGAAACTGATACCCTTCTCTCGCCAATCCTTTCAAATAGGGCAATACCTGCGACTGACCCAGCGGATCGGTCATCCCGTCGTAGGAGAGGTAGAGTATGGTTTTGTACTTTTTCAAAATTTCATTTTTTTTCTGTTGCTGGTCTCGATACACCTTCTCCGTCGGCACTTGACCAGCAATGTGTTCCTCCTTCGTTGAATCTCGATCGACTCCACGCTGACCGAGTGTTTTTCGCTGCTTCGGTACACCTCATTTCGGCGGGCTTATGCACCGCCTCTTTCGGCACTCAGTCAGCGAAAAATGTACCGAGGTCAGCGTCCCCACTTCTCCATCCACATCTCAAACATCAGCAAATACCAGATCTTCAAGTCGTATTCTTTCTTCCCAAGCAGGAACTGTGTTTTCAATTTTAGCACGTATTCCCAGTTGAAAAATCCTTCTTCCTTGATTCGTTGTTCTGATAAGTAGTTTTCCAAAAGATCTCGTAGATCAGTTCTCAGCCAGTCAGCGATCGGAATGGCAAAGCCCATCTTTGGACGATCCATCAGATCTTTTGGGATATGTCGGTGAACGACTTCGCGTAAAATGTATTTCTTGATTCCGTTGCGGTACTTGTAATCATCCGGAAGTTGCGCTGCGAATTCGATCACACGGTGATCCATAAAAGGTTCACGACCTTCGAGACTCGCTGTCATGGTTGCGCGATCGACTTTCTGAAGGATATCGTCTACCATGTAAGTCGTGTAATCGATCGCCATCATGTAAGCAAGTGGCGTGTGGAATTCGCTTTTCAATTCTTTCGAAGCATATGCTGTTTCGAGCATATCGAATTCCTGCATCATCAATTCCTTGAGTTTGTCCGGCTCGAACTGCATACTCAAACTCTGCATGATCTTCTCAGGAGAAGGGTCGCGCAAAATGCCTTTGAGTTTCTCGTAGCGATTGTGGAAATTGTATTTGTTCTTCAGTACCGGAATCTTGTCTGCAGGGATCATCTCCATTGCTCCTGCCATCGATTTTCTTACAAATGCCGGCATTCTTGAGATCTTTTTTCCGTGACGCATCAGGTAGTCGTAGCGATTGTATCCGGCGAAGATCTCGTCGCCACCATCAGCACTCAAGGCCACTGTGACGTGCTTCCGTGCCATTTTACTTACCAAAGTTGTTGGAAGCGCACTGCTGTCACCAAAAGGCTCGTCGTAATAAAATGGCAGATCCGCGATCAATTCTACGGTATCCTTTTGTGAACATTCGATCTCGGTGTGGTCGGTTCCCAGGTAATTGGCTACATCCTTGGCATAAGGTGCCTCGTTCAATCCAATGTCGGGAACGGCGATCGTATAGGTTTTTAACTTCTCAGTTCGGTCTTTTTGAAGCAGACTGCTCACCGCAGCACTATCGTAACCGCCGCTGAGGAACACACCAACAGGTACATCCGCCACCATGCGGTAATTGAAAGCACTGGAAAGGATCTTTTCCGTTTCGATGATGGCATCTTCGGGTGAAAGGTCCAGTTTTGGGCGATTGTAGGCGTCATAAACATTCCAGTATTGCTCTTCTCGTATCGAACGATCTTTCAAATTGATCTTCAGGAAATGTCCGGGTTTCAACTTGCGTGTATTTTTGAAGATGCAATGCGGTGTTGGAACGTTTCCGAACTGCATAAATGCCGCGACAGCTGAAGGATCGATCTCTTTTTTGAATTCAGGATGCTCGTGGAAGGCTTTCAGTTCTGAGGCAAACAAAAGAATGTTCTTATCCGAATAGAAAAAGAAAGGTTTCACTCCGGCGCGATCTCTTGCGGCAAATACCGATTGTTCTTTTGAGTCGTAGATCACAAATGCAAACATTCCGATGAATCGATCCAAGCATTTCTCACCCCATTGGGCAAAAGCATGAAGGATCATTTCTGTGTCTGAGTTGCCGAGAAAGGAATGTCCCAAGGCACTCAGATCTTTTTTGATCTCCTGATAATTGTAGATCTCTCCGTTGTAGGTGATCCACAAATGTTCGAAGTTCATTGGTTGCTTGCCGGTTTCTGTCAGGTCGATGATCGCTAAGCGTCGGTGACCCAATCCGATCGTTGCCAATTCACTGGAAAGCAATTCTGTTGAACCACCATCAGGTCCACGGTGATGCAGGGTATTGGTCATGCGCAGCAAAACCTCAGAAGATGAGTTTTTTTGGTAGTCAATAAATCCGCTAATGCCGCACATTTGACGAAATTAAGCATATCGAGAGTAAAAATGATGTCAGTTAGGTTGTTTTTTTATCGGACATTAGTGAATTGAATAATGAAAA
>DAISYB010000044.1:15497-15758 GCA_036825545.1 Crocinitomicaceae bacterium
AAAACTGGAGTAAAAGACTCTATGAGTCGTCTCGACGACTTTGTCACATTGCGCAGTTATGTTCTCGTTTTCCTTGCGTCCCTCGCGTAGCTTTGTGTCCCTCGCGTCAACTCTTATTTTCTTTTTTTTGTCGCAAAGAACGCAGAGTTTTCAAAGGCGCAAAGGTTTAAGGATTAACAAATTGTTGATCTTACAATTGAATTGAGTAATGAAAAAAAACTGGAGTAAAAGACTCTATGAGTCGTCTCGACGACTTTGTCA
>DAISYB010000045.1:0-15004 GCA_036825545.1 Crocinitomicaceae bacterium
ATACATAATATTCTTATGTATATTTGTCCTATGTATTCATCAGAGCTATTAAAAGGAACACTTAAAACAATCGTACTGAATCTCTTAAAAGAAAAAGGGAAAATGTACGGTTACGAGATTACCCAGAACGTCAAAGAACGGACGAAGGGAAAAATTCAAATTACGGAAGGTGCTTTGTACCCAACATTGCATGCATTGGAAAAGAATGGGGAGTTACGAACTGAGACCGAATACATTGGAAAACGAGTTCGTAAATACTACATTCTTACCGATCAAGGTACAGCTGCAGCGGCACAAAAAGTAAACGAATTTTCAGATTTCGTTGAAACGATGAAATTCCTGCTCAATCTGGAACCTTCTGTAGGCAATGCATAAGTTTTCGGAGGCGGAACTGGATTTCATTTTAGATGATATCAAAGCAAATGGGATTGTTTTAGAGGATCTACAAAACAATCTCCTGGATCACATTTGCTGTATCATTGAAGAAGAAAAACCTGACGAGGTTGATTTTCATGTGTTCTATCCCACTGTGATCTCTAGATTCTTCAATAATGAATTGAAGGAGATACAGGATGAAACAGAGAAATTACTCACTTTCAAAAATTATTATGCCATGAAAAGAACATTGAAAATATCAGGATTTATTTCTATCGGATTGTTGTTGTTAGCTTCAATTCTGAAAACCTTCCATCTGCCGGGTGCCGGATTCGCTTACATTTTAGGAGCAGTATTTTTTAGTCTCCTCTTTTTACCTCTCATGATCGTTTTTAATTTTAAAAACAATACATCGAAAAGTGAAAAATTGGTTAATTCATTGGGATTTATACTAGGTATTGTAGCCTGCATGGGTGTCCTGTTTAAAATCATGCATTGGCCCTATGCAAACATCATGATGCGTGGAAGTACAACGCTGTTCATCTTTGGATTTATCCCACTATTCTTTATTACGGGAAACCGAGATCCTGAGCATCGATTTAGAAAGATCATGACAGCCGTACTCATGACAGCTTGTGCCGGAATGATCTACAGTTTATTCAACCTGGGCTTCTCGCGTTCGGTCACCGACAGTATGGTCGACATCCAGCAACACATTGAATCACGAACGGACATGCTTCGAGAATCGAATCAAAACAATGTAATGGATTCTCTTACTTCCGAACAATTGGATTTGCACAATAGAACCACGGCCATCACGGAACAGATCGATCGGATCAAAGCGAATTTGATCAGTCAGGCAGACAATATTCCTCTTGGGCAAGCCAAGTCGACAAAATTCATTGACGTAGTACAAAAATCCAACACGCAAGTAGCGACTCATCACTTTGTAAATGCCAAGGGTGAACTTTCAAAATCAGAACTGATCAAAGCATTGGATGAATACAATTCTTTTCTCACGGAGAACTTTCCAAAGCAAAAAGAACTCTTGATTAAACATCAAAATTTCCAGCTTGAGAATAGTGTATTAGCTGTTTTTCTGCATGAATTGAATCAGTTGCAGTATGAACTGAATCAAAACGAATACATGCTTCTTCAGAGCATAGATTGCTAAGTTGATGGAGCATAGATCGCTGCGCTTATAGAACATAGATCGCTCACTTCGACTTCGCTCAGCGCGAGTCGCTTATAGAGTTAGTTATATCTCTACAAGTCCATGCTCTAGGTTCCATGCTCTATGCTCTCCTTGATCCATTTCACCATTTCATCCAGCACAAGTGGAGAAAATGTTTCCTCCAAATCGCCGTATTCCATAATTGTGCATTTGTTGCACGTTTGAAACAGGTGATTCAGACCATCAATAACGATGGCTTTTGATCCTGCTTGTTTTGACGAAACTGAAAAATACAGTTCAAATCCTAGCTTATTAGATCTCGCAGGAACTTGAATGTCTTCACCACCATTGATGGCGAGAATTGGAATTTTTGACTTTTTGAGATACGTTGAAGCGTTATAACGCACAAATTGACTCAACCAATCGTTGTTTGCGAATAGCATCATGCCCATTTTGAACTGCGCAAATCCATTTTCAGCTTTGTATTCAGCGGGAGCAGACGCATAAATTGAATCCAAAAGTGAACCTAAAGCTTCGGAACGGTTTTTTGCCGGTGTTTTGATCAATAGATCACTGATACTGGCATAAACTGACCGATTCCAAACAGCGATTTCTTCTGAAAGTTCGGATTTTAGTGGAATCAAATACTGTTGCTCGACCAGGACATCGCGACCCGTAGTTCCAACACTTGCCAATTCAATGACGAATTTGATTTTTTTGTTCTTACTCGCTGCGATCAATGCATGCATTCCGCCTTCTGAGTGACCCGCTACACCGATCGGAACCGACTTGAATCGCGGATCCTTTGCAAAATGGTTGACGATCGCATTGACATCCGAAGCGAAATCTTCCAGTGTAGCCAGTTGAAACACGCCTGTGCTTTTTCCAACACCACGATCATCAAAGCGCACACAGGCAATTCCATTTCTGGCCAAGTGATCAGCAATCACCAGAAAGGGCTGATGTCCCATAATCTCGCAGTTGCGATCCTGTGCACCTGATCCGGAAGCCAGAACAACTACTGGTATTTGTTCACCTTTGTACTTTCTGAAATCGTAATCTTTAGGAAGAGTCAATGTCGCTCCCAAGGTGATCTTTCCATTGCTTATCAAATGATCCTCACTAATGAAATCAAAAGGTTCTTGAGGTTGTTGTGGCCGTTTGATCTCGATCTTTTCCGGAAGTTCCCTGAAAAAGGTGACGTTCCAGTTCAATCCCGATTGTGTCATCTCTCCTTGAATCGAGTCACCTTGAGCGAAATATTTCCCTTTGAACGTTATGGCATATGCTGACCAAGTGAATGTCAAGGAAGTATCAGAAACCGCAACACGATCCATTTTGTAGGATTTCTTCTCCTCGGAATCAGGTAACGTAAGTTCGATCTCAGGCTTAACAGCTTTGCTTTTGATGTCGATCGTCATACGGCTGCTCTGACCGATCACTGCGAAGGAACAGTGGTATTGGCCGGAGGGCTGGGCGAAAGATGAGCATGGAGCATAGAGCATGGAGCATAGAAGAACTAGTGCCTTTGAAATACCGTAATTTTTGGTGAATATTGGAAGGATTCTATTTGTCATTCTTAATGAGTTGAAGGATGAGCTCGCAATTTTTTCGGTTGTTGAAGTGTTGATCCATAAAGTGGATGCGCTTGTTGTATTCTTCTTTGCTCAGGACTTTGTTCTTTAGTCCCAGAAAATGCATTTTGAATTCTTTTGGACTGTTGGCTAATGTACAAAACTTCTCGAGGGATTTCGATCCGAGCATCTTGTCGTTCAGTAAGATTTGACCAGGACTGTGCAAACACGCCAATAATTTCAGTTTAATTCCGGAAGAAACAGGCGAATACAAGACATGAATGTGTGCCTCCCGAATCAATTGGTCCATCGTTTTTTCTGATGGATTGGCGATCAGTTTGACACCCGCCTTATCGCACATTACTTTCAATTTCTTTCCCGGATTCTTTCCTGCGATGACCAGTTCAAAATGCTGATCGAGCACGGAGTCGAGGGTGTCGATGATCCAGCGAGCACCTTTGTCGTTTTCGGGAACGGAGAGATTCCCGTGAAAAAGGGCATAGCGACCCACTGTCCCGAATGATCCCTGAATTTCGGGAATGGAAGCTGGCAAAACGTGTGTATTTGAATTGAATTGCTTGAGCGCCTTCGCATCAGATTCTTTGATCGCCAAGACATATTTTGCTTTAGAAAGTATGGATTGGTAGCGCTTCAATTTCAAGGCTTCAATTCTAAAGAACTGTTTTCTGACCCAACCGGCATTCTTCTTCAGTCCTTTGTAGTATTCGTGTTCCAGATTGTGCATGCGAACAAATGTCCGTCGATCCTTCAATCTATCATCCTCGAGGTAAGCAGTGGTATGAATACCTTCAAAAAAGATCGGGGCATCGTCCTTTAACAGGTTTTTCAGCAATAAGCTGTTCTTTCGCGACTGAACGATAAACGGTCGTAAAGATAAATTTTGAATGATGCCACGTTTCCGAGGATAATAGATGACCTTTCCGAATTTCTCCAGTTCCGCTTGTTTCCCGCGACCGTATTCAAAAACATGGATCGTCAGTTCCAAACCCAGTTCATGCAATGCCTTGATCCGGTAGAACATGTCGATCGCTCCACCGTAATCGGCGGGAAAGGGAACATCCAGTGCGACGATATGTAATTTCTTAGTTTCCAATTTTAGGATAGATCGTTTTTAGGACTTCACACTCTCCTTCCCAACTTTCCTTTTCAGCAGCGAGTTTGCAGTTTCTCTTCAATTTATTCAAGCGATCCGGATCGTTCTTCAACATATTCACTGCCTCTGCAATACTTTCAGGAGTAAGTTCTTTCAAGATCACACCAACATCGTGTCCCTCGACCACGTTGCGAACCTCGGGCAAGTCAGTACAGATGATCGGTGTTCCGGCATGGATGTAATCGAATACTTTATTGGGAAGTGAGAATCGGTAATTCAAATTATTGGCTTTATCTAAAGTAAATCCCAGATCAGCCTGAGCAGTATATTGCATCATTTCAGCATACGGTTTTTTACCTAAAATCCAAACAGAATTCTGTAGATCATATTGTTTTACGTTCTTCTTGATCTGAGGTATCACATCGCCATCACCAATGATCAAGAGGAGTACATTCTCGAGCAGTTTCATCGCTTCGATCAGCTCTTCAGCACCACGGTGAACATTGATCCCGGCACCCTGAAGGATCAGGATGAATTTATCTTCAGGAAGACCAAGTTCCTTTTTCGACAAGGCCTTTTCCGGTTGGTATTTAGGCGCGATATTTCGAACGACTTTCAATTCTATACCATACTTTTCCTGATAGCGTGCCGCGATCGATCCGTTGACGGTATACACCCATTTCAAGTTCGGAAAGATCCATCCTTCGATCCGTTCCCAAACCGCTTTAACTTTTGGTCGATTCATCAGTTCGGGAACCTCCGTGTAGTATTCATGAGAATCATAAACCAGCTTGCACGACCTCTTCAGTTTAGATGCACAATAATTAGCTAGTAAGGTATCGAGATCATTTGACACAAGAGTGTCGGCCTTTCTGAATAGAAGAAAAAAGAAGAGCCGCAGATTGTATTCTGCGTAGAACTTGGCACCTTTTCGGAACAGTAAACGCATTCTTCTCGTTCCGTAAGGTCGATCTAAAGGCTGGCTATCGGGTAACAAACGTCCAACGAGCAATACATCATAACCCTGGTCTTTCAGGAAAAGACAAACCTTGTTCACCCGATTATCGGTGAAAAGGTCATTGGTTACGGATACGATTGCTTTACGAGCCAAAACAAACAGAGTTAAATGAATTAACTAGGATTAAAAATTATTCTAAAAAACGTAAGTTAAACCAATTTGTGCATTTAGAAAATTAAACTTCTTTTGATCCAATGCTAATAAATGAATCATTTTTAAAGGAGAATCAGTTAAATATAATTCGCGCCAAACAGGACCTCCGTTCAACAAGTTTAAAGTGTATCTAATACCATAGGTGAGAAGAAGTTTTTTTGACAAAGCAGTTCTCATTTGTATCACATACAGAAAGGTTGCACCTCTTATATTCTTTTCAAGAAGAAGACTATCAGTAATATTTTCGTATCGGTATTTCAAATTTAATACTCCCACACCAATAGAATGAGTCAAGCCCACAGGGAACAAATTATTTTTACCGGATATTTCGATTTTTGGAATCAGACTATAGCAATCAACTTTAATGTCACTATACTGTTCAGGCCAATATCCCGCCCAATTATCTAAAGAGGATATCGATTGAAGATCCCATGATGCTTCTAAAGCAATACCTCTATTATCTCTAATTACTCGACCAAAGCTGCCAAAAAACGAATAATTGAATAATCCGAAAGGATTTTTTTCGGTAGGAAAATCAAAGATATAAAACTGATTTTGGGCGACACCTGCAAAAAATGGTATATGTGCACCAAATGAAATTTCCACATAGTTTCTCTTTCCAATAAAACCATTAGGTTGAGATTTTATATTGAAAAGATGGAAAATCGTAAAGCTCAACAAAATGTATTTTTTCATTTAATTTCAGAGTAGGATTGAAAAAGTAATTCTATTTTATCGACATTCCAATGTTTCTGGTTAAAATTTCGGGGTTGAAACAATAGTTTTTAAGTAATAATGCAAATGACTTGCAACATTAAAAGCATTCAAACTTAAACTCATTTGATGCGAACCGTTGTAATCGACCTGACCTTTATCAAAATCAAAAATATATAAAGCTATGTTTGTGTTTTGTCCTTTCATCAATTGAATTGGCACATATGCAGGTAATACCCCAAAAGCTGTTGGAAGAAAAATCAAAGATGTAACAATGAGTGGTGTAGAGAATTCAGGTGAAAAATCATTCAAAACTATAGGATAGAGGACTTTAACACCTTTTGGTAAATTTAACAGGGCATTCCCGTATTCATAATCAATAGGAAAGGTATTTATAGGAGATTGTACAGAGCTTTGGGCAAGTCGAACTTTCAGTACATTCATTTTATTAAAAAAATCTGTCCCTTCATTTTCTAGATAATTAGAGGTATAAATGGTATAATTTTTTCCAAGTGCCTCATTCGCTATTTCAAATGCCCTCACAAATTCTTCCTTCATGTATTCACTCAGGTTATCATCTCGCCGATTTCTATTATAGCAAAAAACTTCTGGCTCAATAATTATTATATCACTCGCACCTAATTTTAAACTGTTATTCTTTAATGATCGCCTTAATTTTTTATTTCTTATACTCAGCTTTTGAAGTGAATCGCGTACTCGATTCTTTTCAATGAACTCTGCAGATTTAGTTGAAATTTCACTCATTATCTCAGTATCGTTAATGAAATCAGAGATTCCGTAAAGGTAGAACTTTGTTGTGTCAAAATTTTTTGGATTGTTAGGATCCAATTTTGATTTAATCTTACTTGTTTTTGAATGTGCTCCTTCGTTAGTATCAGTATTCTTAAGATGTAAGCTCTGCATTTCTTGATAAGACATTTTTCCAAAATGACTTATCGAGAATTGCTCATCTTTCGATAATTCTTCTATTAATCGCCTATATAAACCGGCAATTTCCGGATCATTGGGAAAAGTTTGTTTAAGATCAGTGATTTTTCGAATGCTAAAAGCCAAGATTGCTTTTTTGTCTAATTGATTCAAAAACTGGTAAAATTTGCTCATTTCACCTTCAGTTGAGTTAACTAAAGGAATGTGTCTCTTGTAATTCTGTTGAACTGAACTCTGATACAATCCCAGCCAACAATGTACCTCCATTCTTCCCAAAAAAACTGAATTTGGGAAACGATTTTTCAAAACATAAATTGAGTATAGTGCCTTTGCAAATTGTCCAAGAATGACTTGAGAACGCATTGTTTCAAATCTGCAATGTGTCAAAATCAAATCAAACTTGATTTTATCTTCTATGAAATGTTTATCATTATATGATCCCATTTGAAATTTAGAAAGACTTTGAATCCTTTCAAACCTTTTTTCTTGATAAGAGAACATATCATTATGTTCTCGAATTAATTTCAGCTTATCATTTCGATTTGTCTTTTCATTGAAAACTGCAGGAGGTATGTACATTAGCGGTGATGAAAGGGTAGAATGTGTAAAACCCATTTCTTGGAATGGCAGATGTAAAACATCTATTAACAAGAAGGCATTTTCAATTCCACTCAGTGAAAATCCTGCATTAATAACTAATTCTAGTGCAATACTATCAGCAATCAACTTTTGCTCTAAAGTAAATTTGTGAATTTCATTTATTTGTTTTTCCAATACATCAGTTGAATGAACTTTATTGGAGATATCTACTTTTTGCCCTCCTAATAGATGACCAAAGGAGTGAGCCAGATAGAAAGCAAGTTGAGCATCCGATTCGAGATGAGATATTAGACCTGTTGAAACCAGAACTTCTCCATCATTTCCAACATATAAAAATGGAAATTCCAACTTGAGCGTGTAGAATCTTAATCGCTCTTTCAAAGAATTGTCATTTAAAAGTTGGTAAGAAATTGTTTGAACATGTTGGCTTATAATATCGCCATATATACAAAAACCACTGTTCAACAATTGATGCACCAGGTATTTATGAAACTTTTCATTTTTTATATCTTCTATTTTGTTTGTCAATGGAAGATTTCCAGATTCAAAATGGTCTTCAAGTTTAAGATAAACTTTACCTAATAAATCTTCAGGCACTGTACCTTGTGCCTGTAATGTGTGGTAGTTGTTAAAATCATTTTGTCCTACACACAAACCGTGAATAACAATAAATAATATGAAAAATAAACACTTCATAGATCAAAACATAAATCCTACGGACACACGAAAGAAAATTTGATAGAAATGGTTATTGAATAAGGTTGATGAATTAACCGCAGTAGGTTCAATCATATCAGAATTATTAATCCCCTGTAGAAAATAGTATGACTTAGACGAATTATTTTTGAAATAATTCCTTAAGGGCACATCAACTTCTCCCGATATAAAAATTGAAGTGCCACCAAAAATCACCCTTTCCCTTCCCACACCAATTGATAATTTTGGTTGAAAACGATTGACATCTCGTAGTATGACATTTCGAATCGTGTGCATACTCACTTCCTTCGCAATTGCAGAATATAGAAATGAAAACTGCATCCCTGCTTTAATGAAGTTGTGACTTAGGTTTTTCATTCTGGATCTGAAATAAAAATCAATTGGAATTGTAAGTTGATTGAACTTGTACATTCGTTTGTAAATATCATCTATATAAAGGTAGTATGAAGTATTCGGACCACTAAATAAAACATCTTCATAAGCAAGCAATGTGTGATATCTTCCACCGGTGCTGGAGTAAAAGTAACAGACCTTATTTGTATCTAAAGTATTATCAGTTATGTATCCGCGAGATTGACCAATATGCAACCCGGTTCTTAATGCAACCCGGTTCGATAGTAGTAATTCATAATTGAATCCAATGGTATTGGCACTACTCATTTTTTTGTCAAGGTCAAAATAATCCAAATTTGAAGAATTCAAGACGGAACCGAACCCAACATGAAAACCAATTCTGTCTTTTTTCAACGTTACCAACTGACCAAACAACTGTGTTTGATAGAGAAGAATAAATATTACAATAGAGAAAAACTTCATTCGTCAGACATTTTATGTCTTAGAGTACAAACATAATTCAATTACTTCGGTTTTTTGTACCCTGTTGCTTCCAAAAATAAGCATGTCTAAACAAATGTTTATTTCAAATTTTCACTTCAACAGTCACTCCAGTTAATTGTTCATACGCATCATTGATGTGTTTTACGTCCTCAAAGATAATCCGCAAGCGATCGTTCTTCTCACTCAGTTTACAACCCTTTACATTTCGCTGGATATAATTAAGTACTTGAGTAAAAGTTTCGGTCTCGTAGAATGGCGACTGCGGATCTGCAATGAAATAACCGATCATCTTGCCTGATTTGATCACCAGCCTTTCCAAGCCCATTTTTTCGGCCATCCATCTCAGACGGAAAGAGATCATCAACTCTTTTACCTGGCGCGGCAAAGGTCCGAAACGATCGATCAGATGATCGGTGAATTGCTGCAATTCCTCTTCGGTTTTCAGGTTGTCCATTTCCTGATACATGCTCAAACGTTCAGCGACGTTGTTGACATAATCATCCGGGATACGTGCTTCGAAATCGGTTTCGAGGATGCAGTCGCGTACAAAATGCAGCGGTGAATCGGTGTTGCGGTCTTCGAATAATTCCTTGAACTCGTTCTCGCGCAGTTCGTCAATGGCTTCGTTGAGGATCTTCTGATACATCTCAAATCCGATCTCAGAAATGAAACCACTCTGTTCGCCCCCCAGCATATTCCCGGCTCCACGAATGTCGAGGTCTTTCATCGCAATGTTGAATCCGGAGCCCAGATCAGAGAATTGGACCAATGCCTCCAAGCGCTTCCTTGAATCGGAGGTCATGATACTGAACGGCGGCGCGATCAGGTAGCAGAATCCTTTCTTGTTGCTTCGTCCAACGCGTCCGCGCAACTGGTGAAGATCGCTCAGACCGAAGTTGTGGGCATCGTTGATGATAATCGTATTGGCATTCGAGATATCGATCCCGGATTCAATGATCGTTGTGGCCAGCAGGACATCGTATTCGCCGTTGATGAAGTCCATCATGACCTTTTCCAGCTGCTTGCCGTCCATTTGTCCGTGACCAATTCCCACGCGCACACCCGGACACAAACGCGTGATCATACCCGAGATCTCACGGATATTCGCCAAGCGGTTGTGCACGAAGAACACTTGTCCACCGCGGCTCACTTCATAAGCGATCGCATCGCGGATCTGCTCCTCGTTGAAGTGAATGATCTCTGTCAACACCGGCTGACGGTTTGGTGGCGGTGTATTGATGATGCTCAGGTCACGTGCGCCCATGAGTGAAAACTGCAAAGTACGTGGGATAGGTGTTGCGGTAAGTGTGAGTGTATCGACGGTTGCCCGAAGGGTTTTCAACTTGTCTTTCACGGCCACACCAAATTTCTGTTCCTCATCGATGATCATGAGTCCAAGATCCTTGAACTTCACGCGCTCCGCAACGATCGCATGCGTACCGATGAGAATATCGATCTTTCCGTCTTTGAGTTTCTTGAGCGTCTCCGTTGTGTCTTTCGTCGATTTGAAACGATTGATGTAATCCACCGTTACCGGAAAATCCTTCAAGCGTTCCTTGAAACTTCGGTAATGCTGCATGGAAAGGATCGTAGTTGGAACGAGCACCGCAACTTGTTTCCCGTCCGTTGCTGCCTTGAACGCCGCGCGAATAGCCACTTCCGTTTTACCGAAACCAACATCTCCACACACTAGTCGATCCATTGGCTGCGGACGCTCCATGTCTTCTTTTACGGCTTGAGTTGCTTTGAACTGATCAGGAGTGTCTTCGTACATGAAGGACGCCTCGAGCTCGTTTTGCAGGTAAGTATCTTTGTTGAACTGATATCCCGGCTGACTTTTTCGCTTCGCATAAAGTTGAATAAGGTCGAAAGCCAGTTCTTTGATGCGTGTTTTTGTCTTGTTCTTGAGGTTCGTCCAGGCTTGCGTTCCCAGTTTGTTGACTTTCGGGATCGAACCTTCTTTTCCGGTGAATTTGGAAATGCGGTGCAGGGAGTGAATTCCCACGTACAACACATCACCGTCCTTATACACCAATCGAATGGCTTCCTGCGGTTTTCCGTTGACATCGATCGTTTCCAGTCCGGAGAATTGGCCCACACCGTGATCGATGTGTGTCACGTAATCCCCTTTCTGCAAGTTATAGATCTCCTTCAGTGTTAAAGCTTGCTTGGCCTGACGGAAACCTTCCTTCAAACGGAAACGGTGGTAGCGCTCGAACACCTGATGATCCGTGTAACAAACGAGTTTCAGGGAAGGTGAGATAAATCCTTCATGCAAAGCAACGTGCATCGGTTTGAAGTCCACTTCACCGCCAATATCTTCGAAGATCTGGTACAAGCGATCGATCTGTCGAGGCTGATTGGAAAAGATCAGGTTCGTAAACCCTAATTCCTTTCGGTTGATCAGGTCAGAACGGAGCAATTCAAAATTCTTGTTGAACGCCGGCTGCGGCTGAAAATCGAAGTCGAAACTTTGATCGGCTTTGAAGTGATATTCCGGTCCCCATTCGATGACGCTGTAAGTTTGCAGTTCCTTTACCGCTTCGGTGGGATGCAAATACAATTCGCCCGGGATCGTATGTTTTACGGTATCCGGCAAGGAATCATAGATCTTCACCGACTTTTCGTATTCTTTATCCAGCGTTGAGCGCAATTGATCCAGCGAAGAAAGCCAGATCGTCACCTGTTGACCCAGGAAGGAGAAAAAACTGCCGTTCCCTTCGAGGTTCAAACGTCCCTGAACATTAGGAATGATATTGAAATGCTTGTGGCTGGTCACCGATAACTGCGTCGATGCGTCGAAGGTGCGGATCGATTCCACCTCATCGCCAAAAAATTCGATTCGGAAAGGCAGATCATTGGAAAAGGAATACACGTCGACAATTCCACCGCGGATCGAGAATTGTCCCGGTTCGTATACGAAATCAACCCGTTCGAAATGGTATTCAAGCAAGAGTTCATTGAGGAAATCGATCGAATAACTTTTCCCAACCTCTACCTTCATCGTGTTTTTCGCGAGATTCTTTGAAGTGGGCACCTTTTCGAAGAGTGCTTGCGGATAGGTCACGATCCAGGTGTTCGATCCGGAGTTAATACGCTCCAGTACCTCAGCTCGGGATACCACATTTGCATTGTCGGTTTCTTCCAGTTGATACGGAACACGGTACGACGCCGGGTAAAAGAGGATGCGTTTATCTTCCGGGAAAAGAGACTCGAGGTCGTTCAGAAAATACGCCGCTTCTTCCTTGTCGTTGAGAATAAAGAGATGGTGACCCGGAACTTGTGAGGATAATGCCGTTGCAGAGGCTCCGCGCGACGATCCAACCAGTCCTTTCCAATGTATGCGTTTTCCCGGATCACTCAGCAATGCAGCTGTTTGATCAATTTGCGGCAAGCGCGAAAAGAACGATCTGAACTCCTGAATCTCCACTACTCAACCCTCCGATTTGATCCTTTATTTCAAGTAGCTCATCGCTTTTTCCATCATCTTTTTCGATCCTACGAAGTACGGCACACGCTGGTGCAGTTTCTTCGGTTCGATCTCCATGATGCGCTTGCGTCCGTCGGTTGCCAAACCACCCGCTTGCTCCGCGATAAATGCCAGCGGATTGCACTCGTACAACAAGCGCAATTTACCGCCCGGCGATTCGTTCGTTCCGGGATAGATATAGATTCCTCCTTTGATCATATTTCTGTGGAAATCTGCCACCAAAGAACCGATGTAACGTCCGGAATACGGTTTCCCGGTTTGGTTGTCATAGCTCTGACAATACTGGATATATTCCTTGATCCCTTTTTCGCAGATGTCGATATTGCCTTCGTTCATGGCGTAAATGCGACCGTTCTCCGGCATTTTCATGTTCGGATGTGAAAGGCAGAATTCACCGATCGACGGGTCGAGTGTAAATCCGTTCACCCCGTGACCTGTCGTGTACACGAGCATCGTTGAAGATCCGTAAAGTACGTAACCAGCTGCGATCTGGTGCTGACCTGTTTGAAGCATGTCTTCGATCGTTGCTTCCGTTCCAACAGGCGAAACTCTGCGGTAGATCGAGAAGATCGTACCGATGGAAACGTTCACATCAATGTTAGAAGAGCCATCCAATGGATCGAAAAGCACGACGTATTTTCCTTGTTTGGCAGATTCGGATTTGAATGCCACAAAATCGTCATTTTCTTCAGAGGCGATCCCACAGACTTCACCACCAAGTTCAAAGGCTTTGATAAACTGCTTATCGGCAACTACATCCAATTTTTGTTGGTCTTCGCCCTGTATGTTGGTATTTCCTTGTGCTCCCAAGATATGGTCCACCAATCCGGCTTTGCGCACATCGCGACTAACGATCTTGGAAGCCACGGCGATATCATTCAAAATGCGCGATAATTCTCCTGTTGCAAATGGAAATTCAGCCTGACGGTCAAGGATGAACTCATTAAGGGTAACGACTTTTGACATGTATGGATGTTTAGAGGTGCAAAGATAGGATTTTGAAGTGAGAACGCTGCGCTGCGAGATTCCGATGTTTATCAGAAGAGAAGTGAGAAAACTGCAAAACAACCAGTTCAAACCACTTACAGCCGGGAACAACGATTATAGTTTGCTATTGACTAAGATGAAAAGACATTACTTTCTTCAACTAGTTTATTTCAATTAATTAATTCTCAAAATCTTCCTAGATCAAAAGATTAATCAGAGATTTGTGGAACTAGAACAAAGCATTCAATTTAAATTCTGTTTATGATTGCATACAACCCAAAATCGTGGATTCAACTTATTTTCGGATTTCACAAGAGTGATACATTTCGGATTTTATGGAAGGAGATCATTTATATGGGGATTTTCACTTTGATCCTCGCCTATGTTGAGATCAATTACTTTCCTAACACAGCTGTCTTGGAAAAGCTGATGTCGGTTTATTCCTTGATTGGTTTTGTGATTTCACTTTTACTTGTTTTTAGGACAAATACAGCGTATGATCGCTGGTGGGAAGGTCGAAAAAAATGGGGAGAAGTTGTGAATGATTCCAGAAACATTGCTGTTAAACTTTCTGGAATGTTGAAAGAGCCAGAGGATCGACAGTATTTTTCACGAATGATCTCCAATTTCGTATTTGCGATGAAGGAGCAGTTGAGAAATGGCGTCGATCTGGATGAACTTGATCTGTCCAAAGAGGAAAAGGAAAAATTGATTGATCAGCTACACATTCCTTCTGCTATTTCGGCATTGATGTACAAACGCATCAAGTTTCTACGAGATGAAGAGAAACTTTCAGACTATGAGTTTTTGAGTATTAATGAGAATCTCAACAATTTGTTGAATTGCATGGGAGCATGTGAACGCATTAAAAAAACACCAATCCCCTATTCATATAGTCTTTTCTTAAAAAAATTCATTTTCATTAACCCCCCCAATACAAAACATACATAAACAATAGTTATATTTTTGCCGAAAAAAGCCCTAAAATAAAGGGATTCAGTTATATTTTTGCTGAATTACGGTAAAATTCAAAACGTACAAAAATACCATTTCACTATCATTCAATTACCGTTTTAAAGGGCATTACTTCCGCGTAGTGCCCTTTTTTAGTTCGTAATGGTACAAATCCCTGTCAAAACTACCGTTAAAGCGGGAAAACGAATAAAATCGAAGATATAAAAGTTTCATAAATCGGAACAGATGTATCGAAAAATGAAATAGGCGACAAATGTCGTTTATTTGGGTTGGGGTTACAGTTGGGGTTACAGTTGGGGTTACAAAAAACACTATTTAGATAATGTAT
>DAISYB010000046.1:0-10902 GCA_036825545.1 Crocinitomicaceae bacterium
CCACCGGATGAACCTCCTCCTCCACTTCCTGAACCGGAAGAACTTGGTGGTGTGGATGCAGAAGAGATCGTTGAACTCATGGATTTCGAGAAATTCGACATGCTGGCAATTGAAATTCCGGTGAGATAAGGCATTCGTGTGACTTTGGCCTCTTCGAGCATCTTCACATCAAATTGATTTTTCCATTCATCTGCAACACCCAAGGCAATGGCATAAGCCAGATTCTTTTCAAAATAGTCAAAATCCATGGAAGGTGGATTGATCGCTTTGATTCTTAGTTTATCAGCGTACTTCATGTACATTTCGAATCCTGCGATCTCATCCATCAATCGTCGACCTTCAGCAGTTGGTTGCTCGTACAAACGGAAGAAAATGATGTTCATCACAATGTGCAAAAACAAACCGATGAACACAATATACATTGGTCCGCCGTACAAGCCATGCATGATAAACCCAGTGATCATAAAAACTACCGGAATAATGAATTGCTTAGCTTTCAAAGCACCGTTTCGAACGATGTACTTTCCTTCCTGCTTGTGTTCTATGGAGCTAATTAACTGATCCCAGGCCGCTTTAACCCTTGGATTGTACTTCTTGGTTAAAACCATTTGTTGCAAACTTCCGATCAGATTCCTCATAAAGGCCTCTTCTGTGTCGTTCAAAATATCTTTATGCTCTGAAGGATCATTCTTCGTGATCGTATAGGACTCCTCACCGAAAACACCTTTTTTCTCATTGACTTTTATGGTTATAAAACCCTTTACCGCCAATGAAACCAACTGTGCACCAAACATCTGATTACTTTGCCTGCCCTCTCTTTTCAGGTAAACACATTCAGCAGGAGAAAATCCTTCGGGTGCATAGAAGCGTGGAATAATCGTTCCCTGCTTTGGATCACGGCCGTACTTGTACCAGTTTCTGTAATTGTACAAGAAGCCGATCAGCAAGCCAAACAGTGCCGTGATAAAAAGTGCATAAGTTTGACACCAATACACAAATTCATCCCAATCTGTGGGATAGATCAAATGTCCTTTATCCCAGGCAACAGCAACCGTTAGGTTCTCACCCGATTGCATTACACGTGTAACTTCAAATGTGATCTTTGTAGAATCCAAATCAATGTTAAAATCCTTTCCTCGTGCCCCAAAAACACCTGTATAACCGTCAAATCTCTTCATACTAGCCCCTTTTGGCCACTGTATTGTCGCTGATAGAGAATCGATTTGAAACTGCCAACCATTGCCATTGATGTTCCAGTAGATCTCATCGAAATCATCAAAAAGTCCCAATACGTGATGTACTCTGTATTTCAGTGTATAGGTGTAAAAACCATTATCCAGAAAAGTCTCTTTCTCACCGGCATAAATGCGTATACCGTTGCTCATATTCTCTGTATGGTAAGGTTCCACTTTCCCATCCCTGAGGACTTCCAACAATTCAAACCGCACTTTCCAGTTACCACCTTTGTACTCGTACGAAAGTGGAAGTTCCCGAAAAATCCCTCTTCGGATCTCCTGACCTCCGGCGTATACCTTGATCGTTTCAGTGATCAACACATCTCGGTTTTTTTGAACCTGAATATCACTATGGTAATGAACAATCCTTTCGAACTCACGCTCCTGCGCAAGCGAGGGAAAGAAGACGAAACAGAATAGGACAATGAGGTAACGCATGATTAATCTTTTAAGTTAATAGTATGTGCTTCACGCTGCTCATCCTCCACCTTGTAAAACGTTTCTGCCCTGAAGCCCAACATGCTAGCAAAAAGTACAGCCGGAAACAATTGGATCTTTGTATTCAGATCACGCACAGCACCATTGTAATAGCGCCTAGCCATCGCCAATTCATTTTCCACCGAAGAAAGATTTTTCATCAGATCCAGAAACTGAACATTTGCCTTCAGATCCGGATAAGCTTCAACCTGAACTCTGAACTGTCTCAGAGCACCTGTAATAGAAGCATCGTTATCGGACATCTCATTTACATTTCCACCGGATGCACTTCTAGCTGCTACAATCTCCTGTAAAACCTGTGCTTCGTGTGTATTGTATCCTTTGACCGCTTCGATCAGATTCGGGATTAATTCGAAGCGTTTTTTCAGCTGTACATCTATCCCACTGAATGCTTCATGTACTATGTTTCTAGCAGCGATCAAACGGTTGTAGACCGACCAGACAAAGGTCAATAGGATAAGTGTGGCAACCGCAACGACAATCAATTCAAGTGACATACAATGATTTTTTGTTAAATGTAAAATTTTTGTTTCAAATGAACTCCTGCTGCTCATAAATACTGAAATTTGTAACATGAAGATAAACACACTCATCGGCCAGCTTCGTTTACTGGCAATTCTGGAAGGAATTTCTTACATCTCCTTTGGTTTGACAATGCCATTGAAATACATGTGGGACATCAAAGGTCCCAATTATGTTGTTGGCATGGCACATGGCGTTTTGTTCATCGCCTACTGCTTGTGGGTTGTTGTATGTCACAACGAGTACAAATGGGATGTGAAAAAGACACTGATCCTCTTGATCGCTTCACTCATCCCGTTTGGCACATTCTGGGCAGAGAAGCGCTATCTACGCTATGAAGAAGCTTAAAAATCACTACTTTCGTGCCAGTTATGGATACAAGAAAACATGTTGAGGTTTGTTTCACACCGGGTGAATATGCCTATTACAAAGATGAATTTGAGATCGTTGTAGTGATCGATGTTTTGCGCGCTACATCTGCAATGTGTGCAGCATTTGACAATGGCATAAAAGCAATCATCCCCGTCCCAACTGTAGAAGAGGCAAGAGAATACCAACAAAGAGGTTACCTTGCAGGAGCTGAGCGCAAAGGACAAATCGTTGAAGGATTTGATTTTGGAAATTCACCGTATTCCTACATGCGAGAGGAGTTTCGCGGGAAAGAAGTAGTATTGACAACAACCAACGGAACCAAATCCCTTGATGTTGCGAAAGATGCAGAAACAGTTGTTGTTGGATCTTTTCTGAACATGACCGCTTTATCCAAGTGGCTGGCTGAACAGGATAAAAACATTCTTTGCTTGTGTTCAGGATGGCAGGACAAATTCAATCTGGAGGATACGATTTGTGCAGGAGCTATTTCAGATTATCTTTTGAATACCGGAAAGTTTACTTCTGATGAAGACTCTTCCATTGCCGCAAAATATTTGTATCTTTCGGCTAAGGATAATTACTTCGGTTACCTGAAGTCCAGCTCACACAGACGCCGCTTGAAAAATCTCAATTTAAATGAGGACATCAAGTACTGTCTTACACCGGACCAGACCGATGTGATACCGATCTTACGCGATGGCAAACTGGTTAAATTATAAGATACTCGTTTTTTTACTGAGCCTACCGATCTTTCTGGGGATCTCGGTAAAGCAAAATACATCCCACAAAAAATGGGGATTCTATGGCCACAAACGCATCAATCGTATTGCGGTATTCACCTTGCCTCCCGAAATGTTCGGTTTTTACAAGGAACACATCGAGTACCTCACTGATCATGCTGTAGATCCTGACAAACGTCGCTATGCCGTTGACGGAGAAGCACAGCGCCACTACATCGACTTGGATCATTACTACAAACCCGGGGAAGATCCTTTCTCAGTGATGCCAAAGAAATGGAAGGATGCTGTCGATAAATTTTCAGAGGATACTTTACAAGCTTATGGTATCGTTCCATGGCACATTGAGGTCATGAAATACAAGCTTCAAAAAGCTTTTGAAACAAAGAATGTCGATCTGATCCTGAAATATTCTGCAGACATTGGACACTATATCGGTGATGCACACGTTCCGCTTCACACCACCGAAAACTACAATGGACAATTTACTGGTCAGCGTGGAATTCACGGATTATGGGAAAGTCGTTTGGTGGAGATCAACGCGGAAAACTACGATTATTTTGTTGGCAAGAGCAGCTATGTTCGCAACGTATTGGATTTTGCCTGGGAAGCAGTAGAAGGTTCGCACCGCGCACTGGATTCGGTGTTGCGCATCGAGAAAGAACTCACAGCTGAGTTCCCAAGTGATCGGAAGTATAGTTTTGAACAACGCGGAAACATAACAATCTCCACCTACAGTTTTGAATTTTCGCAAGAATACCACCGACGCATGAACGGAATGGTTGAACGGCGCATGCGTGCAGCAATCCTTGCCATTGGGTCGATCTGGTACACAGCGTGGGTCGATGCAGGTCAACCCGATCTGAACTCCTTGCTACAGGTGAAACCTTCGCCTGAGCTATTGGAAGAAATGCGTGCCATCGACGAAATGTATGCTCAGGGCAAAAAGAAAGGACGTATTTGTGAGTAAGAATTAGATCTCCACTCCTCTTTCATTCTTGCCATTCATCGAGTACTTTATACGTTCACACCAATTTTATTCATTATTGTTTGAAAGGACGTATTTTCGCTCAAAATCATCCACCATGATCCAGGTAAAAGACCTAGTCAAAGAGTTTGAGCTCACTCGTCAACAGCAAAAAGAGCTCAATACTGATCAAAAAATTGCAAGAGCGGTAGATAACATTAGTTTCGACTGTCAACCCGGTCGTGTTTTTTCACTTCTCGGTCCCAATGGAGCCGGAAAAACCACAACCATGCGGATGCTCTCGACGATCTTCAAGCCCACAAATGGAAACATTCAGATTGCCGGAATTGATGCTGTAAGCAACGCTCAGGAAGCCAGAAAAAAGATCGGATTCTTGACGGGGAGTACCGGCTTGTATGCACGATTGACTCCTGATGAACTAATCAACTATTTCGCCACGCTCTACGGTGTTCCAGCAGATTTAAGAGAAGAGCGCAAAGAACATTTGTACAATCTTCTGGGCATGCATGATTTCCGTGGAAAACGAATTGGAAAGTTGAGTACTGGAATGAAACAAAAAGTTTCGATCTGTCGCACCATGATCCATGATCCTGAGGTAGTTGTATTCGATGAACCTACAAGTGGACTGGACGTGATCACGGCAGAAAATATCATTCAACTGATCAGAGATTGCAAGGATCAGGGAAAAACAGTGATCTTTTCGAGCCACATCATGAGTGAGGTCGATCTGCTGTGTGATGACATGGCAATCATTCACAAAGGGAAATTGCTCTTTTCAGGCACAATGGAAGATTTCCGCACCAACATGCAGGCTGACAACCTAACGGCAGAATTTATCCGCATTGTTCAACAAAATCAAAACGCTTAAGCCATGATCTTCACTATATTTAAGAAAGAACTCGTTGATACACTTCGCGACCGCAGAACATTGATGATGATGCTGGTGATCCCTATTCTCATTTTCCCGATCATCCTCAACATATTCGTTTCGGTTTCAGAAAGTTTTCAGAAAGAAGCAGCAACAAAAGCACTTAAGATCGGAATCGTTGGGTCGGATCAACTTTTTATCGCAAAGGAACTGAATGCACTACCAGAAACGGTTGGTTCAAAAGAGATCTTGTACTTCAAGGATACGCTTGAACTGCAAAAAATGATCAAATCCGACTCTATTGATCTTGGTGTATATCAAGGACTTGAATTCGATCAATTACTAAAAGACTACAAATCAGCTCCACTCACGATCTATTACAATGCGACCAAAATGGGGATGCAGGAAAGAGCGGAAGTTTATGTGCAACTCATCGAATCTAAAACAAAGGAAATCAGATACAAAGAACTCAATATCAACGCTGAACAGATCGAACCTTTACGTGTAAACTACAAGAACATCGCCAGCAATAAGGAAATGATCGGAAAGTTGGCCGGCGGGATTCTTCCTTACATTTTTATCGCTTTTGGATTCATTGGCTGTATGTACCCCGCAATCGATCTATTTACCGGTGAAAAAGAACGAGGAACCATCGAAACCTTGTTGACTACGCCTGTTCCCAGATGGAAAATCCTTTTCGGTAAAATGGGAGTTGTAGTACTTTCCGGGTTGACCGCTGCTTCCTGCGCACTGCTCGGACTGTTCCTTTCCATCGAAGTAATGAATGTTGTCGAAAACGAGGAAATCCTGAACATCATCCACAGCGTCTTGAGTCCGGGATTCATTTTTATGCTCTATGGCTTATTGATTCCGCTAACCGTTTTCTTCGCCGGTGTCATGATCCCAATCGCCGTTCACGCTAAAACATTCAAGGAGGCACAAAGTATTATCACTCCATTGAACATTGTCATGGTGTTACCGGCAATGGTTGGCTTCTTTCCGGGAATCGAACTGAATGCGATCACTGCCTGTATTCCGGTTGTGAACGTTGTTTTGGCTACGAAAGAACTGATCGCCGGTACACTTGATCTCGGTTTATTGGCCCTGAGTTTTCTGGTAATGTTCGGATTAGCTACGCTGGCCGTTATTGTTTCTTACAAGCGTTTTGACAAGGAGACGAATGTGGTTTTGTAAAATAAAACTATATTTGCGGACCTAATCATCTTAAAATGAAACTGTTTACGACTTTATTCTTCACATTGTTTTTGTCAGCAATTTCTGCTCAACCCATATTATTGAATGGTTCAGGCATTGTTCCACCAGGGTCATCGTATCCTGTAGCTTTAAGCTTCATGTCTGATTTGGGTTCAATAGGAACAGCACAAACATGGGATTTTTCGTCCAACTCTTTTTCAAACTTCGGAAATCTCAATATCATTTCCTTGGAAGAAAGCAGTTTTGCAAATGATTTCCCAACAGCAAATTGGATTTTCACCTATGGAAGTTGGACGAGCTACTTTGAAATTTCTGATACTGAAATGAACAATTTAGCTTTGAATATTTCAGTCTTGGGCGACGCTGGAGATTATAGCGAAAATCCAAGAAAGGTACTTCAATTTCCGTTTAATTATCTCGACAGCTATACTGACGAATATAGTGAGAATGGCAACGTAAAAGAATTAACGGTTACGTATGAAGCTTACGGAACACTAATTATGCCCGAGGGATACACATATACGAATGTGATACGAGTTCGTGAAGAAGAATTAGGAGGAATTATAACCCGTTACTGGATACAAGAGCCTTTTATGAACATAGCTTTACACAATAGCGACAATAATTATTTTACATGGATCAAGGTATCTCCTGCAAATACAATGGATGAGAAAGAATTAAGCCTAGTTAAATTGTTCCCAAATCCGACAAAAGATCATTTATTGGTTGAGTCAGAAGAAGCATATACTTTCTCAATCGCAGATCTAAGCGGAAAAATTATTCAAACCGGTTCAAATGTGGCAGGTAAGCATTCCGTGAACATCAATTTGCTTTCGAATGGAATGTATGTTTTCAATTTCACAACCAAAAGCCAATCAGAATCGATACGTTTTGTGAAGGAATAATATTCTGCCAAGAATTTTTAAAGAGGAGACGAAAGTCTCTTTTTTTTATTTCATCCGTCCTGATTTTTTTTCTATTCAAACAATGAAAATGAAGAATCACCTGATTATCAACAGATCATCCGAAACTAGAAAAACACTTCGAATATCGGCTCAAGGTTGATGAAGCAGAGATTCCGTTTGAATCACACGATGCTGACGGGTTGTTTCATGGAAGAGAAACAAGGGTCGGAGAAAATTGTTTCTTATTTTTAAGGTATGAATAATTGGATTACAATTATCAGAGTTGATCTTCCTATCGATGCACAATTGATTCGTTCTACTCTGGAAATGGAGGGAATTGAAGTTTCTATTCCGGATGAATACACTACCGATATTGCCCCTTTCTACGCTCAGGCAATTGGTGGAATACGCGTTCAGGTAAAAAAAGAAAATTGCGAATTGTCACATACCATTCTCTACGAGAAGGGATTTATAAAAACGGATCAGAAAACTGAAAACAAAATACTTCAATGGATCGATAAAAAAGCTTCCATGTTTCCAATAATAAAAGGATGGAAATCCGAAGTTCGAATCTTGATTTTTTCGATCACTGTTTTAGCACTGATAATTACACCAATTGTTTATATGAATCAACCATCGATGAAGGAACAACTTAGTTCCGGTATATGGTGCTTAACCAAGGTTACTCATAAAGGAAAAAACCTACGAGCAGTCAACAGTGACAAGCAAATCACATATTACTCAGGAAATTACATGGTCAGTTTCAATAAATCTGGTCGATTTTCAATCCCTCAATTTGAAGATGCAGCTCCAATCGTTTCATGGGGAGAATTCGGCAAGGGTATATACGTACATGTCGACAGCACAAGAAACAATGCTGGTCTGGCAACATTTTTAGAAGGTGAATATGAAGTCTTTCAAAAGGGAGATGTGCTTGAACTAAAAAAACATGACGTTTTCATACAACTTAAACATGTGAATATGTCCAGATTCTAAAACCTGTTAGATAGCTTAATTGTTTTTCCTATCTTTATCCCTCAACCATTTCACTAAAATCATCATCATGCCAATCAACAAGCAGATCATCAACACCATCAAAAAATCGTTTTCCAAGTTTGATTTTACGCGTTTAGAAGAGCGTTGCACAAATGAAGCACAAACGCGTTCGTATTTGATCGAGCCAATTTTTGAGATGTTGGGCTACAGTCGTATTGACGATATGGCTACTGAGATCAATGCCGGTTGGGGAAAGAAGAATGACAAGGCAGATATTGGATTGATCGTAAAGGGAAAAATTCCTGAGATCATTGTGGAGTGTAAGAAATATGGCAAGAAGTTGACAGATAAAGAAGCTTCCCAGCTAAACAATTATTTCATCAACACAAAGAACTCGAAATTTGGCATTCTGACCAATGGTACCGAGTGGCGTTTCTATGCTCCCAACGAAGCTACAAAAGAAAGTAAGTTGTATGAAATTCCCTTCTTGGTTATTGATATCAACGAGCAAGATAATGCGCTTTTTGAAAATTTATCAAAGATCCATCGCAACAATATTGATCTGAAGGAACTGAATGAAGAAGCACAGGAATTCTTTTTTCTGGAAGGATTTTCCGATGCTTTTTCCAGTGAACTTTGTGAGCCATCAGATGATTTCGTGAAGGCCATTTTCAATCGAATGGAAGGCAAAAGGATGAGTGATCAGGTACGTGATAAGATTCGTAAACTGATCACCTCAAAAGCAATTCAGGATGCGTTGCCAAAAGTGATCGAGGAAGAATCCAAAAACGGAAACATGATCATCACTACAGCCGAAGAATTAAAGATCTATCATGCTGTAAAGACTATTCTGATCAACTCATTCAAGAAGATCGATCCAACAAGGATTTCCTATCGCGATCAAAAGAACAGTTTCAACATTCTAGTTGATGACAACAACAAGAAAACGATTGCAAAGATTACTTCCAGTAAGAATAAATATGCCATTGAGATCAATGGGAACAAGTTCGATGTAAATGGCTTGGAAAGTATTGTTGCCTTGTCGAAACACTTAAAAGATTCTGCTACTGCTTTTTTAAGCTAACACCCTTCATTAGTTGTATTTGTGTTATCCCCACCCATGACACCTGCTCACGAGATCTATTTACAAATTGGTCGTTCATTAGAAAACGCTTTGGAAAGTCAGTTTTTTGGCAAGCCCTGTTTCAAGGTAAATAGCAAGGCTTTCATCAGTTTTTTCGAAGATGAGATGGTGTTCAAACTTCGGTCAGACGCACACAGGGAGGCAATATCGCTGAGTGGCGCCAAGCTTTTTGATCCTTCAGGCAAGAAACGCCCGATGAAAGAATGGGTTCAGGTTCCTTTCGCACATTGCGGTAAATGGTCTGTCTTTGCACAGGAGGCGATGAATTACGTTAATGAACTCTAAGCGTGTTCCTCATGCTCCTCATCCCCCTCTTTCTTTTTTGCTGGCTCTTGGGGCTTTCTTCATCAGTCTTTGCAATTTACTATATGCAACAGTTAAAGCGAGTGATGTACAAGGATCACCCTTCCGTTGTTTGGGTTAAGCGTTCAGTTTCGAAGGAGTTGAGCACAGCCGAGCTTTTTGACTGGTTGAAACGTGCGGCGTTGTTGCTTATCACTTTTGGTTCACGTCGAGCAAGTTTCAACTATCTCAGTTTCAACCGGGATTTAGACAGCATCCTCAAAACGGGTGATCCGCAAGTAAAAGCGATTGTTGATCGTTTGTTGTGGAGCATGTCTTTTATTGCCTTTTCCCTTTCCTCAGGAATTGTGCTTTTGCTTGTGATGGTAGTTTTATAAGATTGTTTCTTTGCTATTTCACCCTGTTACTGAAGCATTTTTTCCATTCTTTTTTTCCTCACAACGTAAATAGATTACGTTTACCCACCCTTCCTTTGTTAAAAATTATTGATTACTTTTTAATCATTTAATGATTATATTTTAATCTTTTTGAATTAATTTTGAAGAAAAGATTTGAACTGCGAAACAGGAATACAGTCGAATACCTTGGTATTTGGGAGACATTGTATAATCCGGATTTCAAACCTCTCGAATTCGATAGGTTTAAAAATGAGCATTCAATGAAATAATAAAAATCATTTATGGCAACAATAAACATAGAAAATACTGCGATCAGCATCATTCAACACAATGAGAACGATTACATTTCGCTCACGGACATGGTGAAATCTATCGAAAATGGATCTGCGCTGATCGAAAAATGGTTACGCAACAAGAATACGATCGAATTATTAGGAATTTGGGAAGAAATGTACAATCCGGGGTTTAATTCCCCCGAATTCGAGGGAATTAAAAATCAAGCAGGATTAAACCGATTTGTTCTATCCGTAAAACAATGGGTTGAAAAAACAGGATCAAAAGGGATTTTAGCTAAAATAGAACAAAGACCATTCTATGTTCTGACAACACCGCCGGCTTCGATACAATTTTGTAACGCCAAACGATTGACTGACAAAAGAGAATGTATCAATGATGCGTCACAAAATCACTCAGCCGACGGTGAAACGATACAATTTTGTAA
>DAISYB010000047.1:0-9069 GCA_036825545.1 Crocinitomicaceae bacterium
TTCTGATCCACCATGCTTAGCGAAGATCTCTTTTTTAATTTCTGAATCAATATACATGCCAATATTACTTAAATGATTTTTATGTATGTCGCCTCTACATCTAACGAGATTTGACGGGCAAAGATAGGAAGAAATTTGAAACTACAAGAATTTTCTTTAAGCATGGGAAATTAGCTGTTGCCATCCACCGCGTATTTCTTTAAATTTGACCTTCATGAATGATCGATTGGCTTTTCGAAAACTTCTACTCGTTATACTTGTAACCGTTCACTTAACGGGATCCCATTTATTTGCTCAAAAACTGGACAATTTGCGCGTGCGAATGGATCTTCACGCAGGCTACCTCATTCCTGAATACCAACTTTTCAATCAGTTGGTCAATGACCATATCTACAGCTTTGAAGCTTCGATACAGAAACAAACAAGCGGTGAGAAAGAACGGGATCAATTGTTCAATTACCCGGAATTTGGCGTAACATTCCTTTACACCAGTCTTGGCAATAAAGAGGTGTTCGGACACGAAGCCGCGATCTATGGTTATTTCCTGACGCATCTGGTGCAAAAAAAACGCTTCCAACTCAACCAGCAATTTGGATTGGGATTGGGTTATGCCACACGCACTTTTAATCTAGAAGACAATTACATGAATGTGGCGGTTGGATCGCGCTTGAATATTCATTTCAATTACAAGATCGGAACCTCCATTCGCCTGAGTGAAAAATTCGACATCAATTCCGGATTATCCTTTAGCCACTACTCCAATGCCAATATGTCTGAACCCAATCTCGGTGTCAACTTTCTCACTTTCTACCTGGGATCGAATTACTTGATTGGAAAACAGAATATCGCAGAAAGACGAACTTTGAAAGAACACCAGCCCGTTAATGAATTCGCGTTTATCTACGCTGCCGGTGGAAAACACACCCGCGCTTTGCAATCAACTATTTATTTCACTTCATCGATCTCTGCAGAATACAAACGACATATTTCGCGAAAAATAAGACTTGGCGCAGGTTTGGATCTGTTCTACGACTCATCCACTGAAACTGAAATGAGTGCGCCGGGAAAAGACCCCTACAAACCCATTGATGACTTTCGAACAGGTATTCACTTGTCTCAGGAAATTGCTTACGGTCCATTCAGCTTTATTCTTCAGGAAGGATTGTACGTCGGTCTCACGAACAAAGTCAACACTTCAAAAATAATGTATAACCGAGCCGTTGTTCGCTATAAATTTAACGATCGATTTTTGGTGCATATTACAATGAAATCGCATTTACATATTTTGGATTATCCGGAGGTGGGGTTTGGGTACTGGTTTGAGAAGTGAGAGACGAGATGAGAGAGTTGTAATTAAAAAATATTCAATTAGATGAAGGGATTAGTTTTGGGAGTTTTCATTTTAGTGCTTCTTTCGTGTGGGAAGGAACCAAAAACGGCTAGTCGGGAAATTGAGGTTGGAAGTTTCCATACCTTGACTATTGACAATCGTTTTGATGTGGTATTGACTCAGGGAACGAAAGAAGCTGTAACTGTGAGTGGTCATCCTTCCTTAATCGAAAAAGTGTCCTGTAACTTGAATGATGGTGAATTACGGGTTTCCAGTTCATTCAAAACGGCGTGGTTGCGTCCAAAAAACAACCGTGTTACCGTTCACATTACAGTGGTGAATTTGAAGCGACTCAACATCAATGAAACAGGATCATTGATTTGTACCAACCCATTGACAGGAGAGGAAGTCGGATTAATCTGCACCGGAAAGCTGGCCGATGTTTCACTTCAATTGAATTGCAACACATTCTATACCTGGAACAATTTTCCTTGCGGTGGAAAACTGACACTTGCAGGATCGGTTCACCATTTAAAAATTTGGAATTATGCCTTGATGCAAGTTGATGCACTTGATTTACAAACAAATATAAGTCTAATCGAAAATTACTCCAAAGGTGATGTCACCACCTCACCTCAAAATCAGTTAGTGTACCGAATTGACGGAGAGGGTAATATTCGTGTGAATGGAACGCCGAGTTTCATTGAAGCCTTAGGCAATGGCGGAAGTGGACAATTGATTTATTTGTAACAAGAAATCACTTTGATTTCAAATAAATCGTTTTCGACTTATATACCAGGGACAATAATCATTTTTGTAGCTGCGGTTCGTTGACGAATAAGCTTGGCTTCTGTATAGACTTCTGAGTTCCACCATTCTTTAGCTTTTTCAACATCAGGAAACTCTAATACCACAATTCTTTCGGGATTCCAATCTCCTTCTAAAGTTTCTGATTGCCCACCACGAACAAGGAACTTTCCTCCAAATGGAATTAAAGATGCAGGAGTTAATTTTTTATATTCTTCATACTCCAAAGGATTGTTTACTGTCACTTCAACTATTACATAAGCTGCCATACTTACAACGATTTATTTTCCAATGCACTAATTTTCATTCTCAGATCTTGAGGGAAAGGAACTTTCTCATTCTTGTTAAAATCAAACATAACCATTACGTCTTGCGCTTCTGCAGCAATTTGACCGGTATGATCAATCAGGCGATGACAAAGACTAAAACTTGTATTCCCAATAAATTCAACTCTTGAAAGAAGAGTTACTCTTCCAGGGTAAAATAACGGCCGCTTAAAATCACATTTACAGGAAGCGAGCATTGGACCGATGTTCGTACTTCTATGCGATTGAGTTAGTCCAATTTGATCCCAATAATTAACCCTTGCAGCTTGAATGTATTTGAAAAATGAAACATTATTAACGTGTCCAAAATAGTCCAATTCACTCCAATCAATTCGAAGTGTTAATTCAACCGGAAAATACGTTTCATCCATATTGATTCCTTTAAAAGGTTAATAAATCACATCCTTTCCGGCACTTCAATCCCCAACAATCGCATCGAAAGATTGATCACTTTAGCTACTGATCGACTGATATTCAAACGCATCAATTTGATGTCCTCGTTGGTTTCGTTGAGAATGGTCACACTCTGATAAAAGTGATTATACAACTTCACCAATTCATACGTGTAATTCGCAATGACTGCCGGAGAATAAGCCGTTGAAGCCTCTTCAATGGTCGAAGGGAATGCCGCCAATTGCTTCACAATCTCTTTCTCTTCGTGATTCATGGAAACCGCTGCTTGATTGAACGAAAGATCCGTATATCCCGACTTAGCAATCAAAGAGCAAATTCGCGCATGTGCATATTGAATAAAAGGTCCGGTATGTCCGTTTAACTCGATCGATTCCTCCGGATTAAAGAGCATGCGTTTCTTCGGATCAACTTTCAACAAGTAATACTTCAAGCCTCCCATTCCAATCTTGCGGTACAATTCCTCGCGCTCGACCTCACTCATACCCTCCAGGTGACCTCGTTCTTTTGTCATCACTGCAGCGTCTGTAACCACATCTGCCATCAAATCATCGGCATCAACCACCGTACCTTCTCGTGATTTCATTTTTCCTGAAGGAAGATCAACCATTCCGTACGACAAGTGGAAGCAGTTCTTCGCCCAATCGTAACCCAGTTTTTCAAGGATCAAAAACAAAACCTTGAAGTGATAATCCTGCTCATTACCTACCGTGTAGATAATTCCATTCAAACCCGGAAAATCTTTGTATCGATCGATTGCTGTTCCAATATCTTGGGTCATGTAAACTGCTGTACCATCTGAACGCAAAACTAACTTCTCGTCCAAGCCATCGGCTGTCAAATCAATCCATACAGATCCGTCCTCTTTTCGGTAAAAAATTCCTTTCGCCAATCCTTCCTGAACAACGTCTTTTCCTAAAAGGAAGGTGTCTGATTCATAATACAATTTGTCAAAATCAACGCCCATTGCCTTGTAAGTCACATCGAATCCATCATAGACCCAACCATTCATCCTTGTCCACAGCAAATAAACCTGTGGATCACGTGCTTCCCACTTTACAAGCATTTCTTTGGCATCGCGCAAGATGGCGGTTTGATTCTTCGCCAAATCCTTGATCTTGTCTTCAATTCCTTTAGCTGCTTTCTCATCCTTTCCTTCCTTCGCAGCGCTCAAACGCTGAAACTCTTCTACAATAGCCGTATCGTAGGAAGCAAAATTTCCACTTTCCCAGTCGGCAATAATGGCTTTCGCTTCCGCATTAAAATGTTTGTCAAATTCAACGTAGTACTTCCCTACCAGCTTGTCTCCTTTCAAACCTGTATTTTCAGGTGTCTCTCGTTCTCCTTTCTCATTCAGCGGTGAAAAACGTTCCCACGCCAACATGCTCTTACAGATATGAATTCCACGATCGTTAATAATCTGTGTTTTGATCACTTCGTGACCATTCGCTTTCAGAATTTCAGCCACTGAATAACCAAGGAAATTGTTTCTCAAATGTCCGAGGTGCAGTGGCTTGTTCGTGTTTGGCGAAGAATATTCCACCATGATTAAAGGTTTCGATCCCGCTTTGGCATACCCGTAATTCTCCGTTGCTGAAATCGTTTCCAACTGCTTCAACCAATGGTCGGCACTGAAAACCAAATTCAAAAATCCACTTACGATCTCGTAGCGCTCAATAAAATCACACTGCTCTACCAATAAATCACCAATACGCTGACCGATTTCGTTTGGCGAAGTCTTCAACAATTTCACGAATGGAAACAATACCAATGTCAAGTCACCTTCCACATCCTTCCTCGTTTTCTGAAACTGGATCTGTTCAACTTGTACGTCGGTACCAAATAACACATCTGCATTGCTCAACAGACGTTCTTTTACTAAATTTTCCATTCTTAATTATCGATTTACTAATGCTGAAACTGTGCGTTCCAACAAACTGAAAGCCACTTCGGCCATTTTATTCTTTTTCTCATCCAGACACGGATTCACCTCGACAAATTCAACACAAGCTGTTTTTGGCGATGAAACAAATCCTTCTAATAATCCTGCTGCTTCCTCCTGTGTCAATCCATTCTTCACCGGTGTACCAGTACCGTGAGACGTCAATTCCGGATCCATAGAGTCTACATCAAAGGAAACATAGATCACGTCACAACCATTCAATTTCTTCAACACTTTCGTCACCGTCGCCTCTACCCCATTACTGCGAACTTCATCCACTACAATATTCAACAATCCCAATTCGCGCAACAAATGATCTTCTTCCGGCTCTGTATCGCGAACAGCAATGTACACCAAATCTTCCGCTTTGATCTTTGCCCGCTCTACGCCAGTCATTTTCAATTGCTCCCACAAACGCACCGTTTCATCCTCCACCTCATTGATCTGACAAGCCTTGTTGTCAAGTGACAAGGCAGTTGCTAAAGGCATCCCATGTAAATTTCCAGATGGTGTCGTATAAGGTGTGTGAATATCCGCGTGTGCATCTATCCAGATCACTCCAATTCGCGCCTTTGGCAATGCCGACGCAATTCCTGCGATTGTCCCACCGGCTGAACCGTGATCACCTGCCAGAACGAAAGGAATTTGCTTGTCACGGATTGTCGAACTGATCACCGTATTCAATTGATCATACACCTTCACCAATCCATCAATTCGCTTAGCAAATGGAAAACGCGTGGGTTGATCCAACAAGGAATTGAAATTTTCCAATTCAAGGGTTTCGAATTCACTAAAAAAAGTGGATTGACCTGCTCTTGCAGCTGTTTTCATAGCATCCGGACCAAGAGAAGCCCCTCGGGTTCCGGCTGTTAATTCGGATCGGTTGATGATGAGTTTGACTGTTTCCATAAGGATCAATAGTGTGGCAAAAATAACACAATTGCGGGAACTGAAACAAGTCAAACACTGTAACTAAAGTTGTTCCGTGTCGTTTAGGAAAGGAAATCTTATTTTCGTACAAAATATAAATTAATGATCCGTTTCTTATTCATTTGCCTTTTCTCACCAAGTCTTGTATTTGCACAAAAACAGGTCCCATTCACCGGTAAACTCACGTACAAAATCGAATTTGTCGACTCAAACTTCAGAGATTTAATTCCCGCGAGTAAGATGGTGATCTACTCCAACGACACACTTCTTCGCATTGAAAACCAAACTGACCAGTTGGGCAAGCAAGTATTGATTAAGCATTTGATACTGAACAAATCGTACTTACTGATTGAAACGCCACTCGGTAAATTTGCCATTCAAACAGATCATGCTTCTGACAGTTTGCCAAGTAAATACACGTATAAAAAGAAACGCGGAAAGGAGAAAATCGCCGGAATCAAAGCCAGAAAGTTAATGATCTCTCACCCGGACATGAAAATGGAACGCGAGATTCTCTACAC
This sequence comes from Crocinitomicaceae bacterium, assembly GCA_036825545.1. Classification (GTDB taxonomy): domain Bacteria; phylum Bacteroidota; class Bacteroidia; order Flavobacteriales_D; family Crocinitomicaceae; genus M0103. The sequence goes on from DAISYB010000047.1 coordinate 6,268, forward strand.
CAAAAAATATTCTCCGAAGTACCTCAACCATTTCAAGGATTTCCCCGGATTACCTTTGCATTACTACATCATCAATGTTGACGGTGTCTACGAATACACTCTTGAGAAAATGGAGATCATGCTTCCTGAAAAGGATCTTTTTGGAATTCCTTCCGATTACAAGCGCATTTCGTACAGTGATTTCGTCGATCTGATGATCGGTTCCATGCCAACTATCGAAGAATGAAAATGACTACTTCCATCCAGCAGTACTTGCTTGACGGTTGCATGCGCTGCAATCTCGGTGCCACTCCACAATGCAAAGTAAATCGATGGCGCGAAGAATTGATCTGCCTAATTGATCTTGCAAAAGAGGCCGGACTTCAAGCAGAAATGAAATGGGGAGTTCCCTGTTTCACGCACAATTCAAAAAATGTACTGACAGTCAGTGCGCTGAAAGATTTTGCCTGTCTGAGTTTTTTCAAGGGCTCCTTACTTTCTGATCCGGCCAATAAACTCGTTCAACCGGGCCCCAATTCCCAAGCCGGCAGGTATTTCAAATTCACATCCCTTGAAGAAATCGAAGCGAACAAGGAACTCATTTTGAGCTACATCAAAGAAGCCATCGCAATCGAAGAGTCCGGTCAGAAAGTTCAATTCTCAAAGGAACTTCCCGATATTCCAATCGAATTTCAACGCTTTATGGAGGAAGATCCATTTCTGTCCAACGCTTTTTACTCCCTCACTCCCGGCAGGCAGCGGGGTTACATCCTCTACTTCTCTCAACCCAAGCAAGAAAAGTCGCGCATCAAGCGCATTGAAAAATGCATTGAGTTGATTTTGAAAGGAGAAGGTTTGCATGATGCGTATAAAAGGAATTGACCCTTCGGTATACTCACTTCGATTAAACTCAGTGCGAGCAAGGCAAGCAATGGACAAAGCACAATTGACAATCCACAAACGTAAGTTCGGCGAAGCCAATTGAATTGAACCATTTTCATTTTCAAGAATTGGAGTGAAATAGAAGGGAACGAAGGCAAAAATTTTGATCTTAATTGTTGTGTTTGAGACTGAAAAGTCACGTAATAATCTTTGACAGAACATTTGTATTTATGCGAGCACATGGTTTGGTAATTACGCCAAAAACGAGATTTTTTAGAGAGGTTTGTAGGCCTATAAACAAAATAGAGAAATTAAACAGCCGTTAGGGGATTATTAAGAAAACTGTACATTAGCAAAACTCATTATATGGGGGTTATACAACATACTGTATGTTCGATAGTACCATTTTGTGAGGGATATAATAAGTTAGCAGTAATTTTAGACAGACAAATAAACAATAAATATTAAATGGACTTCTTTTCAATCATAGGGACAGTAGCATCAATAGGCTCAATTCCGTTATCATTATACTTGTATATAAAGAGCAAAGAGAATAACATTGATAAGGTTAAAAGAGACATTGTTAAAATATTGTCTCACCAAATTGGTGACAGAAGACAATTGACAACTTTTGAAATCCAGACTGTGATTAACTCCAAGACGAGAGAAACGAAGATTGACAATGAAAAAATCACTGTTAATCATATTATAGAAGACCTCGTTTCTGAAACAATTTCTAATCCTCTTCTTGATAAATCAATTAAAGAAACCATTATATCTGAGCTAAAAAAATATATTTTAAAGGCGAACTGCTTACAAGTATTGACAATATTGAACTTGAGACCCGAACAGAAAGCGATAAGAAAACGAACGATGTAAATATTGAAAAAGAAATCAAAACAATAATTGAGAAACGAAGAGAAATAAATGAAGTTATTGAAAATAAATATAAAAGAGTAGCTCGGACATCTGAGAGTTTCGCAATTATAGCCGGTATAATGACAATATTAGCTTCTGTATTGACATTTGTTGGGAAAGAAAAATATGATAATTTTTCAAAACCGCTTTATGACTTTCTTCAAAAAAATGACTTCTACATAGGAATAGTTTTAAGTGTTGTTACCGCTATTTTAGCTTCCACTATACTTGCAATTTTTAAGAAAGTAAAAAAGAAGTAAAGAAAAACTACTGCTAACACGGGTTTTGCGTTAGTGGGCGGACAGTGCGAATAGAAACATTTGAGCAATTCATAAACGTTGGTGCTGGCAGACAGTTTACGGTTTCAAAAGCCCACCAACGCAAAGCCCGAAACCGTTATGCTTCATTAAGAGGACAAATATGACTCGAATATTAATATGTTTATTTTTTATAATTTGCTTTCAGAGCATTGGATTTTGTGATACTATAATAAATTGGCAAGTATATCATAATAGTCACTTGTTAGCCAAATTCAATATTTTGAATGTGAAAAATGAAATAGTCTTGAATAAGCAGGATTTAAAAAAAGGAGATTCGATTACAGTCAATTATTTTAGATACAACCCATGTTTTGACTGTTTTTCGTTCTTAAGTATAGAAGATGGAAAACACCATGTAATAACATACTGGGAGGGCAGCGGGTCATTCACACCTAAAACATTCACATTGGACAAATTAATTGAATCTGGCAAGGACTATTTTGAAATTTGGTATCACGATGTTGAGATTAAGTCTAAAGCAGAAAGACAATTACTTTTTAGAATAAAACTTGAATAAAATTACGAAGCATAACAGCAGTAACCGTTGCACAATTCCTCCTTCCAAACCAAAAACATCTTCATTTAAGGCCTTCTAAGTGCATCAAATTTTCGTCTCCAATCTGAGCAAGTTAAAATTTGAGGAGATCTATTTGAAGCCTTCCCTCTTTTCGGACAGTGATTAAATATAAATATTCCTTTTTAA
>DAISYB010000048.1:0-8430 GCA_036825545.1 Crocinitomicaceae bacterium
GTCATTGATGAATGAATATTAACCAAAACGGTCAAGCTTATTTAGGGAAGTACATAATTCCTAATTCCTAATTCCTAATTCCTAATTAATCTAAATTCCCGCAATCGCATCCTCGAACTCTTCAACCATGAGTCCCACCATTTGTTTTAGGATATTTTCTTTCCCATCCTTGGCTACCAAACGCAAACGACTACCGTTGTTGTCCATTTCGAAAGTGGCATATTTTAGTAAATAAACCAATTTAGATGGCCCTTCCAAGTCAAATGACTCTAGATCCATACCATCAAGGTAAGCGAAGGCACTGATTCCCTTTTTTCCGAAATCTCCACAACCTTCTGGTAACTGAGCTCGCATTCCACCATTTGAGACATATTGTTTATTTGTGGCACCAGTCAAACCTTTATCATTAAGCTCGATCATCCCCATACCTCGGGATAAAAACGTTTTCGCCATTTCAGCCATTGGTTTCGCTGCCGGTTTCAATCCCAAATGAAAATTAAAATCAGGAACCATGTATTCTCCACCAAAATTTTCTCCAACTACAATAAATCCAAGTTGGCCACTTAACAAGCCGGCTAGTCCATCATCACCAGCAGCCATCAATGCAAATTGTGCCGGACCACCCATCGATTCCGCGAGATCACGCAAGGCGTTTGGAGAAAATTCATCCAAAAATCCTTGCATCTTAGCCATGTCCATATTCACAGACAAACCAATTCGTGGTTTACCTGTACCTAAAGAACTCAAAATAGAAGCTCCTCCATCTTCCTTGAAGAACATGCGATCGGCCAATTCTTTGCTGAACATATTTTTCGTTTCGAATAGGAGTGAACCAGCGTCCATACTCATGGTACTCATGACATAGGAATCATTCACCATTTTTTGTAACTTCTCTTGTTTATCCTTGCTAAGATTTTGAAGATCCGTTGATGATGTGCTGTATAAATTTTGAATACTGACCCCAAAAACAAGGTCTTTTTCATTCGATAATATCTCATCGATCTTCCCTCCTGCCACGTCTCCCTGGGTTCGTTTAAACGCGGCAGTAATTACTTCACTATTTTCAAATCCTCCTTTCTTAGAGGCGATGATCATGAGATTCTTACGGATTCCAAAACTCACATCCCCACTCTGATGTACTTTCACATCTCCTTCCTTCTCAAGTTCAAATCCACGCTGCATGAGCTCAGCTTCCAACGAATCTACGTTGTTTACTTCCATAAATCCGTAAGATAAAGCCGGTGTGCCATCCTCTAAAAATGGACCTTCAAGCGCGAAGTAGACCGGACTGTCCATATTAAGTTTCGAGCGAATACCATTTAACTCACCATCCAACAATAATCCAAGTTTAGGTATCTTCTTGTACTCCGCTTTGTTCAATAAAGACATGGTACGAACCTCTCCAAAAACAACAACTTTCTCATTCTTGTTCAAGAATGCTGAAACATATTCCTGCATTGGTCGTGCATCTTTATTCCCTCCACATGAAGCGAGAATTACGATAAGAAGGATTGCTGATAGAAACTTTTTCATGCTCATTTAATTTATGGTTCAAAAATATGCAATAATGCGCATTAAATAGACGTGCACCAATAGCATTTATTATGCCAGTATAGAATACTTTTGTTCATGCATTTTATCGAACCGTTTTACAATTGGCGCATGTATTACATTGCCTCAGAAGATTACCGATCACCTTTTTATGATCGGGAGTATAGCGAGATCGAGTTTACCGACACCATTTATAATTACTACATTCATCCTCAGTGGGACAATATTGGCTCACCAACACTCTTCATCAAGATCCTTTTTGTGGATTACGAGCTCAATTATGCCATCATTGAATTGATTGGTGAATGGAACGATGCGATCGAAAATGACATCATGACTTTTAAACGGGATATTATTGAGCCCATCATGCACGAAGGGATTGATAAATTCATTTTGATTGGTGAAAATGTTTTGAACTTTCACTATTCCGATGATAGTTATTACGAAGAATGGTTTGATGAGGTAGAAGATGGATGGATTGCTCTGGTGAATTTTCATGACCATGTGATCAGCGAGTTTGAACGCATTCATATCGATCATTATTTTGTAATGGGTGGTGAATTGGAAGATATCGAATGGCGAACTTACAAACCGTATCAATTCTTCAAAAAAGTGGATGATTTGGTTCAAAAGCGACTGAATTGAAAAACACTCTTTTTGACGACTTTACTTTTTTGACGCTAAGTAAGATATGTTTCAAAGGCTCTGTTTTTTTTGATAATCCTACCATATTATTCCAGTATCATGAACTATATCACTTACTAAAGCTGGCACAAAAGACTCTCTCAGTCGTCTCGACGACTCCGTAACCTTGCGCACTTATGTTCCTGTTTTCCTTGCGAACCTCGCGAATCTTTGTGTTCTTTGCGTCATAACCTTTTTTCTTTTTTGTCGCAAAGAACGCAAAGTATTCAAAGACGCTAAGGTTGACGGTTACAACTAGCTAAACCTCCCCCTTCTTAATCTAGTTATTTGAGTCAACTGGCACAAAAGACTTTCTAAGTCGTCTCGACAACTCCGTAACCTTGCGCACTTTTGTTCCTGTTTTCCTTGCGAACCTTGCGAATCTTTGTGCCCCTTGCGTCATAACCCTTTTTCACAATACCTCGCCTCAACCTAAATTAATTACATACTAAACAAAAGGTTTTTCAATTTCATTTATTAAAACCCTAATCATTGTATTTAAAGATCAGAATAAAAACCATTTGAAACACGACGAACACCATCTTTGAATAAAGGAACATTAAAATTGATTAGCAATCCCAGTTTTTTATCTAATAATTTCAAATAGGTCAAAATCTGACTAAAATGAATTTGAGAAAGCTCACTGACGGTTTTAACTTCAATAATTAACTTATCTTCAATTAACAAATCTATTCGATAAGCCTTTTCAATTAATAAATCTTCATATCTCAAAGGAAATATTAACTGCTTTTCCACCTTTAATCCCCTTTTCACTAACTCATATTCTAAACAAGCCTCGTATGCCGTTTCATACAGACCTGGACCAAATTTTCTATGAATTTTAAGTCCAGCATCAAACACTATTTTAGAAAGTTCATTTTCGTTCATGTTATTGAAGATAAGAAAAATATCAATCCGTTATTTTCTTTAGATTACTACTATAAGTCAATTCAACCCATTTATTTACATGAACAAAAAAACGGATCCCGTTACTGAGACCCGTTTTAACTATTAAAAGGCTATTCCCTATTTCTGAATCATCACTTTTGCTGACATCGGTGTATTATGTACAAAAACATGTGCAAAATAGACTCCATTTTTGATGCCCTCCGGTAATTTAAATGAGAATAAATTTTCTCCGATTGTGCCCTCACCAATTTCGCTACTGAACACGGCTTTACCGGAAACATCAAGTAAATTAACATAAACTTTACCTGAATTGAGGCTATTGAAACTAAAATTCAATTGGTTCTCCAATGCATTAAATACAACCTTCAGATCATTTTTGTTTATAACCAACTCTTCTGTTCCTGCATTAGCTGCCGGTGCAATCACATGTTGTGATAGATAGATCAAATCTCCAGTATTTGCTCCATTATTATTGGCCTTATTTGTAGAAACATAAAAAGTTACATTTCCAACATTTGTTGCAGGAGCTGTCCACTGCCATTGCCATGCAATGGTCGCAGAAGTATTGCTGGAACCGGTATGATTAGCATATTTTCTCGACGAACCATTTACATTAACACCAGTCATAGCTGTAAAATTTCCTGCCATATTATTACTACTTGTTAAAGCAGTTGCCTGAAAACCTTTTTTTGCAGGGTTGGAAAGCATTCCTAATGACACCGTATAGGTATTTCCCGGAATATATTCTGTTACTGGGTTTCCACCTTCTGAAACCACAAATACATTTTCTGTTGCACCATCCTGAAGCTGACTTCCCGAGTGACAAGAGGCACAGGCTGAAGAAGATTCACCCGGCGCCCCCGTATTCCCCATAGGTCCACCGCTGGCATTTCTATGTGCTCTAATATAAGTGCCAATTTCTTCTTTCGAAGTGTGATTAAACGAGAGTGCCAATACAGAAGCACTAACTAATCCTAGAAATAAGTAGTTCTTGTTCATTTAATTAAATTTAAGGTATTTGGTTTTCTGTTAATTATTCAATTTCCCTTGACTGATCCAACAGCTAAATTTTTGAATTTCAGCTTCGTCAAGTGCTCCACCCTGAGGCATCAATTGCATACCCCCTTGCGCACGCATCGCGTTGAGCATATTCGATGCATTGCTTGAAATATTAGTATGATTGGTAAATGTATAACCTGTCGAATTTCCGACATCATGGCAAGAAATACATTGGTTTGTAATCAATGGAAATATCTCTGTTTGAAATGATACGGTATCCTCACAATTCACATCAATAAGACTGGGTGTTTTACCCTTTCTGCACGAAGTACTTAAAGCTACAATACTGAGAGCCCCTACTAAAAAAAACTGTTTCATGCAGTGTTAACGTTTACGGAAGAACAAAGGTTTGAGTGCAAACCAACTTAATATTGGAAAAAAGTGCATTGGGATAGCAAAAATTGGGAAAAACATCTCCACCCCCTCGAAAGTTGCTTCATGCAATTGAGTTAACAACGCTGGCGGAATTTCAAATTTAATTGGTAGCATAATGCTGGCCATTGAAACAACAGCAAAGAATGAATTGAAAACAAACTCTCCCCATGATTTAAGTACTTTATCAAACACCCAAGCAATTACAGATGCTGCCACAGCTGCAAAAAGACAGGTAGCAATAATCATTACTGGACCAACAACCAATGAAAAATCAAATAATTCATGGTTATAAAACGAACTATAGGCTATAGACCCACCCGAAGCCACAATCCCTGTGGTTATACCGAGAAAAAAATAATTCTTGAACATAGCTTTTACTTTTGTGTTACTGGAATAGAATAACTAACATTCATAATATCAGGAACGGCCTCACTCTTTTTTCCAACCTTATAATCTAGACGGTTCACTTTAAACGCTCCTGTAAATGTCATATCCTTACCGCTTTTAGACACTTTTAAAGGTACTTTTTGCTCCTTGGCAATTCCTTTAATTTTCAATGTACCACTGACAAGGTAATCATTCCCTGATTTTTCCACTTTTGATGATACATAAGTGATTTGTGGGTATTTAGACGCCTCAAACCATTCAGCAGTAAGTGCCTTCTTGTTTTTCATACCATTTCCTGTACTGATTGAAGCCACATCAAATGACAAATCAAATTTGGAAGAAGCCAAGTCATTTTCATCAAACTTAATTGATCCCTTCATGACTTTAAACTCTCCAGTCGGATCCTTACTTTGAAAATTGATGGAGTAACCATCTTTGATTGTCACATCGGAACTTGAGGTAGCGATGGTAGCTGCTGATCCGACCAATAGGATCAATGCAGCAAATGGATAAATTAGTGTTTTCATGTTTTCTTACTATTAATTAATACTATTCACGTTCGAATTTACGACCGATACAAAAACCTAGCCTGAACTGACCTTTCAACCAATCTTCGAATGTATAAGGAATAAATTGTGTTTCGCCGAAACCTTTTGAATTGGTTAAGTTGATGGTGAAGTTATGTCCAAAAGTGATTATTTCAAATGCCACACCGAGACTATTGGTAAACTCTGTACGCTGATCATTCTTACTAAATACATGATAGTATTCCAAAAGAATTGCTGAAGTGGAAGTAATACCAATACGTGCAGCTCCACCTAATGCCAGCAGGGTATTTAAATCATTTGATGCAACATAATTTCTATGCACCAACGTCGGCATAATGGAAGCACTAAAGCGATCATGGAATTTTCTAGCAATATTGATTTGAGCTGAATAAGCTAATCGGTCTCTCCAATCGGGAAAATGAGCTACTTGCGAAATATCGTCACTTGCTTTCATGTAAGAAATTGAACTTGTACCTACGAAGGCTACAGACATGGGGAATCCACCTTTTTCTTGATCAAGTGCTCGGTATTTAACAAAGCCATCAATTAACGATCGATATGGCCGCCCTGTGCCCTTACTTCTACCAACACCAATCATCAACTTATCCGTGATTCCATATTCAAAAGCTAAGCGAATATCAGCTGCATTGTCCAAACCAAACATATTCTGAATACCTCCCTCACTTCCACCCATGTCACCAAAGCGGTGTTCTACACGTGTCTCCAGTACTCCTTTTCTGAGCGTTTCAATGGAATGTCCATTAATTATCCTCGTCGAATGAAAAGTTTCAGTTATTTTATTCGAATTGTAATCTTCTGTGTAGCTCGTGTCTTCTTGTGCGAAAAATCCACCAACTAAAACACAGAACAATGCTAGGGTTGTCAAAAGTCTTCTCATACAGCAAATATATTCTATTTGAATCAGACCTAAAAAGTTATTTACTATTTTTAGCTTTCTTATTCATTTCAATGAAATTTGTCAATTGGTGTGAATAAGCGAATGGTATACACTAAAGAAAACGACGAAAATGTTTGATCCATCTATTCTTTCCAAATTAACAGAAATGAAATCCATGGCTGATTCCAGTAAACAAAAACTGGATCAAATGACTGTGGAAGGAGAATCAGGTGGAGGATTGATTCGCATAACACTCACAGGCAATCGTGAGGTTCGTTCTGTTCAGATTAACTCTGATCTTAATCTAATGAATAAAGAGGATCTGGAAGATTTGTTAACAGTTGCATTGAAACGTGCTATGGAAGCTGCAGAGCAATTGAATCAGCAAGAAACCATGTCAGCAGCACGCAGTCTATTCCCGGGAATGTAAATCATGAAAAAGCAAGAACTCAGATCCCATTACAAGCAATTGCGCTTGTCGCTTGCACCAGGTGAACTGGAAGAGCGATCGGAAGCTGTCTGTACGCGTTTGTTTACCCAATTTCAATTGGCAGAAAAAACAGTGAGTATGTTCTTGCCCATCGAACGTTTAAAAGAGATCAATACCTACCTGATCTTGGAAAAAGGAATAAGTCTGGATGTTCGCATCGCTTTGCCTAAAATGAATCCTGAAACCAATTCACTGCGTCATTTTTTGTTTGAAAACCACTCGCAGCTTGAACTGAACTCCTTAGGGATTCCAGAACCAAAAAGAGGAAAAAGTATCAAGATCAAGGATTTGGATATTGTTCTGGTTCCCCTTTTGGCATTTGATGAGCAAGGTCACCGTGTAGGATATGGCAAGGGTTATTACGATAAATTACTACGAAAATGCTCGCCTACTGCACTTTTCATCGGTTTGAGTTTGTTTGATGATCCAGCAATTATCGATGATGTCAATCAACACGATATTGCTCTACACTATTGTATAACACCAAGCCAGTTGATTCGATTCAATGAAGGATAAAAAATACCAGGGTCTTTTTCATCTACTTTCGATCTTTTTGATCCCAACTGTGCTAGTTACTATTTTTCTAACGGAAAGTGTGTTATGGAGCGCAATTGTACTGTCACTCGCTCTCATTGTATTGTGGATAACCTTTAAGCGAAAATAGTCGTATATTGCATTTGCGTACTAATTAGCGAATGCTTCGACTACTCATTATATCAATTTGGATCGTCACCTCCTCCATTCAATTCAAGGAGATTGCCCGCTCCGTTTTCGGGGTACGGATTGCATTTCAGGCCAATTCCGCGTATACCACCTTCGTTTGTTTTTTGGATAACGGGAGAGTCTATACCAACAAACGTATTGTTTCACAAGATGAATTTATCAAGATTGCCAGTGGCTATTGGCCAAGCATCTACAATCCAAAGCGCATCAATTACTTTGAAGAACGCACATTAGCTTGCGGGGTTGATGTAGATTCGTTCAGTCGCAAAACATCTACCTATTGTCCTTCATTTGATTCTTTATGGAAGATTCGTTTTTCCACTTATCCCTATCAGGGTTCGTCAGAAGAAGGCTGGAGCAACAAACTGCACAAGCCTTCTCCTCCACAAGAAATTTACCTTTACAACACCTACGGCATCAAGCAGATCGATGCCGACTTCTTTTTGGATACCAATTTCTGGAAATTGCTGAACGATGTGGTTGATCCGGTATGGATTAAGAATTATAAGTCGTTGAGGTAGTTACTCAATTGATTGATTTACACACTAAATAATAGAATCATACATATAACTTGATTCTCCGGAGGTCTTGAATTACCAGGAATGTTCCTTAAAAGGACCGCTTTTGCGTAGAAATGCGCTGTATTTTCTGGGGACGAAGGTTCGATCCCTAGTGGGTCAACAAGAAAGGCATTCAATCACCTTTGATCAGAATCCGCATCCTCTTCTTTGATACACGTAGAACCTAAACACGGATCATAACCAAAAGTTGGGGAGGAATTTCCAATAAATGTTGATTTTTGTCAA
>DAISYB010000049.1:0-7938 GCA_036825545.1 Crocinitomicaceae bacterium
GGCGGTGGTGGTGGCGGTCAAGGTGGAACCCTAGGCACAGGTGGCTGGGGTGGTGGAGGGACATTCGCACTCTACCTCTACAATAGTACGGGTACACGAAATAATACAATACTTAATTCTGGACCGGCAATTAATGGCGGAATAGGTGGACTAGGTGGTGCAGGAGGATTAGGAGGAACCTATGGTGTTGGAGCGAATGGTAATAATACGAGTTTAACTGGATGTTGTGCGTTGACTTCAGGAAGGTCATGTGGTAACTGTGAGATTGGAGCAGGTGGTCGTGGTGGCCGAGGTGGTGACGGTGGTAAAGGTGGTGACGGAGCCAATGGAGCACCCGGACTAAGTGAAACTGTTCGTAACGTAGCAGGTGCTTCATCCATTGTGAATTCAACACCTTCCATTGCACAGACCATAACAAATACACCTGGTCAGGGATGTACCAATTCAGAAATTCTAATTACCAAAGGAGGTGGAACATGGGGATTGACTGGATCAGGTGCCTACATTAATGATTTAAACGCAACTTCAAGTACATATACGAATGTATCATCAAGTGCGTTGGTGTCTTACTCAACAACAGGTGCTCATAGTATCAATATTGATGGCGTCGGATATGGTGGATTTATTCTAATAAACACCGCGCGACCCTTACCTGTTTTTGATGCCTCGATGTCGAATACGGTATGCGAAGGAAACTCCTTCTTAATGAACACATCTACAAGTGGTGTGGAATATGAGTGGGTGATCTTCCCTGCTTCAGGGAATACAACAACTCCAACAGCCATATTTACGACTTCAGTAGCAAGCTGGTCAACGCCGATAACAGGTTCAACAGAAAATTACACGGTTCGTTTGCGTGTTCGTGAAAATTGCTGTGGGTGGTCAGTACCGGTTTATTATAATTTTAGTGTGGTAGCAGGTACGGTTGGACCTGTCGCTACTGGTGCCACTATTTGTGAGAACAATACGGCTTCAATCTCTGCAACTGGTTCAGGATTGGGAAATATTACCTGGTACAGTGATGCTTTGGGTCAAATTGTACTGCAAAGTACATCGGGAGTTAATTCAACCTACATTACTTCTGAGCTCACACAAAATACAGTTTATTATGTTGGAGAGGGAATTGGTGGCTGTCCGGGTTCTTTGACAGCTGTACAAGTTACAGTTAATCCACAGCCAGCTAACCCAAGTGCTGGTTCTGTTGAAATTTGTCAAGGCTCTGACGTAATCCTCACAGGAAATGGTGCAGGTGGAACATTGAGTTGGTTCAACGTACCAACGGGAGGTGCTTCACTCGGTTCAGGTGTAACTTTCAATGCGGGAGCCTTAGTTGCTGGTTCCTATACATTCTATGTTTCGGAAAGCAATGGACTTTGTTCATCTGACCGAGTTGCTGTAGGTGCAGTTGTAAATTCGTTGCCGGTGGCTCCGACAGCTGTTTCTTTAGCGATTTGTGAAGGGAATTCAGCAACGCTAACAGGTTCAGGATCCGGAACAATTAATTGGTACTCAGATGCTGGATTAACGAATTTACTTGGAATAGGTGCAACCTATACGAGTACGCAACTTTCAGTGAATACGACTTATTATTTAACACAAACAAATACCAATGGTTGTTCTGGTCCATCTTCTTCTGTGTTGGTGACTGTAAATCCAAATGTGGTCCCATCCATGACAATCTCAGCATCTTCCAATTCCATTTGTGCGGGAACTGCTGTGAACTTCACATCTACAAATACTAACTCAGGAGCTGCTCCGGTTTACGAATGGTATATCAATGGTGTGGCACAATCCAACAACAATGCGACATTCAATTCAACGACTTTAGCCAATGGAGATGTTGTGTCAGCGATGATGACAAGCAATGCAGCGTGTGCATCACCACTTAGTGCGACTTCGAACAGTGTTGTTATGACGGTAAGTCCGGTAGTGACACCAACGGTTTCAGCTTCGGCGAGCAATACAAGTATTTGTACGGGAGAAACAGTCACTTTCACAGCTGCAGGAACAAATGGCGGTGCTAGTCCGATTTATCAGTGGATGCTGAATGGATCTCCGGTTGGATCGAACAGTTCGGTTTACACGAACTCAACATTGGCAAATGGTGATCAGGTTCAAGTGGAACTGACTTCCAGTGATGTTTGTGCGACAGTTGCTACTGTTTCATCAGCTCTGATCACAATGACGGTGAATCCAAACGTGGTTCCATCTATGGCGATCTCAGCATCTTCCAATTCTATTTGTGCGGGAACTGCTGTGAACTTCACCTCAACAAACGCTAACTCAGGAGCTACTCCGGTTTACGAGTGGTACATCAATGGAGTGGCGCAATCCAACAACAGTGCGACATTCAATTCAACGAGTTTAGCGAATGGTGATGTAGTGTCAGCGATGATGACATCGAATGCGGCGTGTGCATCACCGCTTAGTGCGACTTCGAACAGTGTTGTTATGACAGTGAATCCAGTAGTTGCACCAATGGTTTCAGCATCAGCGAGCAATACAAGCATTTGTGGAGGAGAAACAGTCACTTTTACGGCTGCAGGAACGAATGGTGGTGTGAATCCAACTTATCAGTGGATACTAAACGGATCTCCGGTTGGATCGAACAGTTCTGTCTACACGAATTCAACATTGGTGAATGGTGATGAGATTCAGGTAGAGTTGACTTCCAGTGATGTTTGTGCGACAGTTGCTACTGTTTCATCAGCTCTGATCACAATGACGGTGAATCCAAACGTGGTTCCATCTATGGCGATCTCAGCATCTTCCAATTCTATTTGTGCCGGAACTGCTGTGAACTTCACCTCAACAAACGCCAACTCAGGAGCTACTCCGGTTTACGAATGGTATATCAATGGTGTGGCACAATCCAACAACAATGCGACATTCAATTCAACGACTTTAGCCAATGGAGATGTTGTGTCAGCGATGATGACAAGTAATGCAGCGTGTGCATCACCACTTAGTGCGACTTCGAACAGTGTTGTTATGACAGTGAATCCAGTAGTTGCACCAATGGTTTCAGCATCAGCGAGCAATACAAGCATTTGTGGAGGAGAAACAGTCACTTTTACGGCTGCAGGAACGAATGGTGGTGTGAATCCAACTTATCAGTGGATACTAAACGGATCTCCGGTTGGATCGAACAGTTCTGTCTACACGAATTCAACATTGGTGAATGGTGATGAGATTCAGGTAGAGTTGACTTCCAGTGATGTTTGTGCGACCCCATCGACTGTTTCATCCGCACTGATCACAATAACGGTGAGTAATCAACTTACACCATTAGCCTTTATTTCAACTCCATCTACAGTAATTTGTCCAGGGGATGCTGTTACGATCACTTCTGCAATTGTGAATGGAGGGAGTTCACCAATTTATGATTGGATGATAAACGGAGTTTCAACAGGTGTAACCACATCTACGTATACCTCATCAACAATAGGAAATGGAGAAATGGTAAGTATAGTATTAACCTCCAATGCAAGTTGTGCGAATCCGACTACTGTTGTATCCAATTCAATTACGTTTACTCATTCGACAGCAAATTCTGCAACAGTGAACATTGCGTCATTGAGTGGATTGATTTGTGAAGGTGCACCAATTACGTTCCTTGCAACACCAAATAATGCCTATTCAAATTTGATTTATGAATGGCAAGTGAATGCTTCTACTGTTGGCGCAAATAGTCCGGTTTATGCTTCTGTTCCATTAGCAGCAGGAGATATCGTAAGTGTTAACTTAAATTATACGGATGCTTGTGGAGATGCCAGTACAGTTTCTTCAAACAATATCACTATAGCACCTTTACCGGTTGTGAATGCAGGATCAGATCTGACAATCATTCAAGGAAATTCTGTTCAAATGAACGCCTCGAGTTCCATTGTTGGCGTTTACTTGTGGTCTCCGGCTTTGAATTTAGACAATGCAAATATTCTAAATCCTGTTGCTAATCCTACTATTACAACAGAATATACCTTAGTCGTAACATCTATCGAGGGTTGTTCGTCAAGTGACCAAGTATTAATTAAAGTTGACAATCTGGATTTGGAGATCAACAACAGTTTCACTCCAAATGATGATGGGATCAATGATACATGGGTGATTCATAACTTGGATCAGTATCCGGAAATGAACATACAGATATTCAATCGATGGGGTAACTTGTTGTATGAACAGTCAAATACATACACACCTTGGGATGGAACGTATAAGAGTCAACCCCTACCTTCAGAAACCTATTATTTTGTTCTGAAGTTGGACGAGAATACAGAGAGTATTAAAGGAATAGTAACAATTGTAAGATAATCAGCACTATGAAAAAAAGTATTTTAATATCGTTGTGTTTGATCGTAACAGGAGTTTATGGTCAGCAATTGTCTCTGAACTCAATGTACATGTTCAACGAAACTGCTATAAATCCCGCTGCTGCCGGATCGAAAGAGTACGTTCCGATTCACCTGAATTTTAGAAGACAGTGGGCTGGATTTGATGGAGCACCAACAACACAATTGATCTCCACACATGCTGACATGGGGAAAAACCTTGGATTTGGGGGTAATTTGTTCAATGATGCAACAGGTCCAAGTAGAACCACAGGATTAAATTTACTTCTGTCTTATCGTTTGAGATTGTCAAAAGATAATCTGCATTCGATTCGCGGTGGTATTGGTGTGACGATGAGTCAACACATTGTTGATGTTAATAAATTGACGACTGACATTGATGATGATCCGGCTATTGCAAGAACTTATAACAATCAGTTTGTACCGGATGTGGACTTAGGGTTCTATTATTCGTACAGTAACAAAGCATTTGCAGGTATTTCCGTGAAGAATGGACTACAAATGAAAAGAGACTTGTTCAATTACAGTACAATGATTGAAAACCTCATGGTGCGTCATTACTATTTGATGGGAGGCTACAACTTTGATTTGAATAAGGATTGGAGATTGAAAACTTCAACTATTTTCAGAATGGTTGAGTCCCGTCCTTTTCAATTGGATTTGAACGTAATCGGTGAATACAAAGAGTTTCTGTGGTTGGGTGCCGGACATCGTCTGAATGATGCGGTTACTGTAATGGCCGGTGGTCAGTTTGGAATGGTGAAATTGGGTTATGCCTATGACTTTACGACAAGTGAAATTCGAAATTATTCATCAGGTTCACATGAAGTGTTCATTGAATTGCAAGTACGTCCGAAGAAAAAGGATAGTGCTGCACGAACGCCTTATGTAAAGCGTAATAGAGTTTATTCTCCATCACTCTAATTATGAGGAATATTTGTTTTGTTTTCACTGTGATTTTGTCAGTTTTTACTACATTTTCACAGCTGAGTAGTCACGCCGATCAGCTTTTTGATAACTTCGATTACCAAGCTGCAGCCCGATCTTACGAAAGCAGTAGTAATCTCAATTTGGATCAGCAGTTCAATTTGCTCTATTGCTATTTTGTCGAAATGAATGCTGAACGGGGTTTGACCTTAGCTCAAAATTACCTGAAGAACAAATCAATAAATACAGAGGTATGGCTCTGGAAAGCTCATTTTGAAAGAGCATTAGGTCAATTCGATACTGCTTTGGAATCGCACAAAACATACAAGAACTTTGGGGGTAATCAGGGCGAATTGGGATTTGAGAATAGTTGTCGTTTATGGATGGAAGGCAAGGCGGAATGGGAAGGACAGTTGTTTAATACAAGTAACAACAATGCACATGCAGACTGGATAGTGGATTTGAATGGAACTAAAATCCGGTTTAAGGAAATTGGATTGGATAGTTTGAAAAATGCTATTTCGACCGACGAAGGAGAAGTCTTTTTGTTAAGACCTTTTGTTATGGAACAGGATGAGCAGATGGAATGGCTTTTTTTGGATGAAAAAGCACGTTTTTTTTCTGTGAATTCCATTGCCTATGACGGCAAAAATCAACAGGTTATTTTTGCTGCTTCTGATCCGGTTTCAGCGAATAAAAATGAAATGTTGTCACATATTTATGTCGGCAGGTGTGAGGGTATTGGCAAACCGATAAGCGGGGTTAAACCATGGGTTTATTCAGGATTTGAGGATAGCACGTTCTGTTCGCATGTAGCGCTTCATTCCAATGGAAATGAACTCGCATTTGCAAAAGTAGCCAAAGGCAAGTTGGATGCAGACATCTATATAAGTTACCTCGAATCGAACCAATGGTCCTATCCAGAGAACATCACCATGATCAATACGACAGGTAATGAGTTGTTTCCATCTTTTTTGGGCGATAGTTTATTTACATTTAGTAGTGATGGACGTATAGGCTATGGTGGATTGGATCTTTATTATGTTCGTACAAGCGAAAAAAAAGTTATTGGACATTTTCCCTTACCAATTAACAGTGTTAGCGATGATTTCTTCGTGAGTTATGAAGCGGAGAATCAATTGCATTTTGTCTCCAATCGATTTGGTGGAAAAGGGGATGATGATGTATGGAAATTTACCCGGAATCAACCCGTTGTGGCAATTCCTGAACCCGAACCCATTGTGGAGGTCATAGTGCCTTTACCAGTGGAAAATAAATTTGACCTAGAGGCTTTTTTACAAGAGTGTAATTCAAAGAAAATCTATTTTGATTTCAATCAAGGAGGTACAGAAGAACAATTTGATTTTGTTCAAAAGTTAAAGGAACTGATAGACAATGGGGCTAAGTTTTCAATTTTGGTTTCTGGATACGCGGATGCGAGGGGTAATAACCAAGCCAATTATCAGATTGGATTAAAGCGAGCAGAATCCGTGAAAAAGGATCTTATTTCTAAAGGAATTCCCGCAACGATGCTTATAGTTAAATCGGAAGGTTCATCCAAGATCACCGGAAAATGCCAATCACCTACGATACCCTGCAGCGAGGAAGAACACCGTTTGAATCGTTTTGTTCAGCTGACAGTTGTGCCTAAATATTGAGGTTTTAGGGTGGGAGATGGAAATAAAATTCACGAGTACATTCGATAATGAATGGAAAAAATCTTTAAAAAGAAATGGAGTGAATTAGCTCTGATCTCAGATTTAAATTTAGGGAGCAGTAAAACAAAAGTAAGTTCTCAGAAACTCAAAATCTTAAAGATTATCTCTGAGCAGGAAAAAGGCAAGTCAGTGAGTGATATTTGCCAAAGAAAGGTATGAGCCAGCCAACATTTATCAATGGAAGAGTAAGTATTCCGGAATGGATCTTAATCAACTGAAGCAGATGAAAGAGATGGAGAAGGAACTTGCACAGTACAAGAAGAAAGTTGCGGAGTTGATTTTCCAGAACACGATTTTAAAGGATATCATTGAAAAAAGCTCTAACGTCTGCTGAAAAGAGGGAACTTGTCCACTATGCTATTGCCTTTTACAAGGCAAAACAAACCCGAATTTCCCTGTTAATTCCAGTAAAAAAAATGAGATCGTTAAAATGTCAAAGTGAATATTTGGGACATTCAAAGAAATGTTCGGTTTTGTCTATTCTTCTAGTTGTATTTAATTGATTTTAGCAAGTTATGTGTTGTAAGCTTTAAACTATTTACTAATAATCAAAAAACCAACTTTTCTTCTTTCTCATCGCAAAGACATTTAAATTAGTCTATAATAAACTGAAAAACAGTTTTGTAACTAGCTTGTATGACACTCGCTACAACAAAATCTACAGCCGTTTGTTCGTGGGTAAATTTGTCTTGCTTTTTGCACTGCTGTATCACAAGCCAGATGTTCTCCAAGATCTATTCTGTTGTCTATTTCTGGAAGAAATAGACAATTCATTGTGTGAACTTCGTGATCTCCATTGAATTGATTTTTTTTGTTTACAAAGTACCTCATTGTGATTGTTTTCGTCCAAGTTAAGCAAATTGAAGGCAAAAACAGTTGGGTTAAAATACCTGAATTTGATATGAGTATAATTACCTAAAAATAAAGGTGTTTATACTTAAAAT
>DAISYB010000050.1:0-6499 GCA_036825545.1 Crocinitomicaceae bacterium
TTTCCAGGTTGTCGCTTACACTCCTAAAAATACAAATTGAAAGCGAATCACAACAATTTATGGCAAAACTCATTGATTTGTTGCGTTGTCGCTTACACTCCTAAAAATACAGATTAAATCTTAAAATCCTTTCAAAAAAAAGAGGCTACCCCTTTTGAGGCAGCCCCTTTCAATGTTAAATTCAATTCTTACTTATTAGCAGCCTTTGTTAACTCTTCACTCCAATTAAGCGTCACTTTCTGTTCTGCCAAATTTTTCGCTACACCCTCTGAGAAAACACCCTTAAAGTTGATTAACATTTCAACCATTTGCATGTCATTCATTCTACCACCGGGCATTTTGCTCCAAGATGCTGAGATTTTCTCGGTATCACCCGGAAACAATAACAGTGTTTTGCTTTTTGATTCCGTACTTGCGTAATTATTACCATCCGGCATGGTAACATCAATTTTTGATGGCATAATAAATCCAATTTTATCACCCTTGTACTGCACGTCAAACTTTACAAATGCCGCACCTGATTCTTTTTTAGAGCTTTTAAGTTGAACAGAAAACTTTCCGGCTGTAAACTCATTTGTGCTCACCGGTAATTTGAATTGAGGTACCTCAATCGCTGAACCAATTGGTACTACACGTTGAACACCGTTCAAAACAAATCCATAGGATGTCGCCTTGTTTAATCCTGCTCCGGTAACAGAAACCGTTTTACTTTTTGAATCATACGGATCGACAATGAGGAACTTGTCTTTAGGCGTTAATTTCTCGCCATTAATTTCAAACGTACATTTCGAAGCATCAAACAATAAAAAATCTTCTGTTTTATTGGTGATTTTAAATTTGAATTTTGCTTCGGCCGTTGTTGAAACCACGTTCGAAATTTCAACGGTGTACTCATCCGTCGAAATCGTTTGCTCTCCATAAATAACCTTTACATAATTAAGCGGGGTGTCCTGTGCCAAAACGTGCTTACTAAAAAGTACAAATAACACGAAGAATAAAGTTGTATATTTTCTCATAATAAAAAATTTTTCACCCGAAATTACAAAATCTATACCATAGATATTTTTTTCAATATTCACATAAACTGTTTGTTTCATTTTTTTCACATAAACTGTTTCCAAATCACTATTGTCCTTGAAAAAAATAGTGATTGGTTATAGTCCACTGTCTTGTACGAAGCTAAGCAATGCGTTGTTTAACAAAGCTAGTCCTAACAGAACAAAAGATTAGTATC
This sequence comes from Crocinitomicaceae bacterium, assembly GCA_036825545.1. Classification (GTDB taxonomy): domain Bacteria; phylum Bacteroidota; class Bacteroidia; order Flavobacteriales_D; family Crocinitomicaceae; genus M0103. The sequence continues at coordinate 1,235 of DAISYB010000050.1, forward strand.
AATATGAAATACTGAGTTTATAGAACATGTAGACGAGTATTATTGGACAGTAGTGCTTCCAAATATGTACTAGAAATGGACAGTACCAAGAGTCACTTCATCCTTATAGACTAAGCTTCTAAAAATAATCTCCATTCAAATTAAAATTCCATCCATTTGAACCGATATTCAAATGCACTGTATCCTCACCAAAATTAGCCCGTATGAAAAAAATCATTTTAGCATCGTTAGTAACAATAGTATCATTCTTTACTAGTGCCAATGAAAAAGAAATCGTTAAAGCAAGTATCTCAGAAGTCACTGTTTTTGCCCAAGGTGCACAAATCCATAAACGTGCCTCCTACACGGTAAAACCCGGCGTAACTGAAATCATCATTGAAGGAGTTAGTCCGCACATTGATCCCAAAAGTTTACAAGTAAAAGCAACTGGATCAGTAATTCTGATGGATTCAAAATACCAGTTGTTCCACCCAAAACCGGAGACCATCCAACTCGAAGGACTTCCATTGAAAATCCGCAAAGACATTCAGTTGTTGGAGGACAGTATCAAAGCGATGAACTATGAGATTCAGGAAATTCAGGATGAGATCGATGTGCTCAATGCAACGAAAAGTATTCTTGCCAACAATGGCGCTATCAAGGGTCAGGGTAAAGTGAACGACTCAATCCAGCTTCTCAAACAAGCCATCGATTATTACACCTTGAAAATGACTGAGATCAACAAGAAATTACAGGCACTAAACAAGCGTAAACACGAAAAAGCGGAAAAGAAAAGAGGCATGGACGAACGTTTGGTTCAATTGCGTAATTACCAAAACAATCCCGAACTGAAACCTAAGAATCAGGGACCGATCCATCGCATCGTGATCACTGTTCAAAGTAAAGAGATCGTTTCCGGAAAAATCAATTTTTCCTACCTGGTATCGAATGCCGGCTGGACTCCACAATACGATCTACGCAGTGACGGAATGAACGGTAAGATCAACCTGACTTATAAAGCGCATGTTTACCAAAACACCGGATTGGACTGGGAAAATGTAAAATTGAACATTTCAACTAACAATCCTTACCAGAATAAAACAAAACCAACTTTACATCCCTGGTACATCGATTATTACACCTATCGAAACGATAAAAAGAAATCGGAAGCTTATGGTGCACCAGCCGCGTTGAATGAAGTAACCATCAATCAAAAAGGCTATTCCTACATGAATACTACAGCTGATTCAGAAACTATTCAAGCACAAACAACAGCTCAATTTGTTGAAACCATTCGCCAGCTTTCGTCTGTAGAATTCAAGATCGACCTGCCATACACCATAAAATCGAATAACGAACAGCACATGGTATTGATCAAACAAACAGATATGGATGCAAATTATAAATATTACGCAGTTCCTAAAATGGATGCATCGGTTTATTTAGTTGCTCAAATCACGAAACTGGATGAACTTGGACTTGTTCCTGCCGCAGCCAATATTTTCTTTGACGGTAGTTACATCGGAGAAACGTATATTGATCCGAGCTCCATGGAAGATACCCTGAACTTGAGTTTGGGTCGCGACATGAACATTCAGATCAAGCGGACATTGTTGAAGAAAGAATTGAAAGAAAAGATCATCGGCGACAAAAAAGAACGCAATTTCGCTTACTCAATCGAAGTGAAAAATCTAAAAGCCACAGCTATCGAACTGGTGATCCAGGATCAAATTCCGATTACCACCAATGCAGATATCACGATCGAAGCAGGAGAACTTAACAAAGCTAAACACGATCAACGTACCGGATTCCTGGAATGGAATATTACACTAAAACCAAAAGAATCCAAAACGATCGATTTCAATTTCAAAGTCAAGCACAACAAAGATCTCAACATTCCGATCTACTGATCTACGCTAAGAACTGTCTCCCCGGAGGCAGTTTTTTTTTACACCAATTGTACACCGCCAATTGTCAATTGTCCATTATCAATTGTCAATTAAACAATTCCCCCCTATCTTTGTTTCAAGCAAAACACCTCATGAAACAATTCGAAATCCCTGAATTTTACAGATCCCCGATAATTAGCAAAGTAAAAGCCAAGCGCAAACTGGAAGATCCAAGAAAAAAGGATTTCTCTCCAACTGTTTTGGATTTCGGATCTATTCGTTTTCTCATTGCCAGGCATTTTGGATTTTGTTACGGTGTGGAAAACGCCATTGAAATAGCCTATAAAGCAGTGTATGAAAATCCGGATAAACGTATCTTCTTGTTGAGTCAAATGATTCACAATCCCGATGTTAATGCTGATTTGCTAAGTCATGGTATTCAATTTATTCAGGATACGGATGGAACTCAGCTGATTCCATGGTCAGAAATTAAAAAAGATGACGTTGTCATAATTCCAGCATTCGGAACAACAGTCGAAATTGAAGAAAAATTGAAATCCATAGGAGTCAATGTTGAATCTTACAATACTACTTGTCCCTTTGTAGAGAAAGTTTGGAATCGCTCGGAAAAGCTCGGAATAGATCAACACACTATTATCATTCATGGAAAACACAGTCATGAAGAAACAAGAGCAACATTCTCGCACAGTATACAGAATGCTCCTTCATTGATCTTAAAAGACATGAAAGAAGCAGTATTTCTAGGCGAAGTTATTCTGGGAAAGCATTCGAAAGAAGATTTTTACGCGTTTTTTGAAGGTAAACTATCAGAAGGATTTGATCCTGATAAGGATCTCAATCGCATTGGTGTCGTCAATCAAACCACAATGCTTGCAAGTGAAACGCAAGGAATTGCAGATCATTTGAGACAAATAATGCTAAGCAAATTTGGTGAAGAAAGTAGTAAACAACATATTGCCGACACCCGAGACACACTCTGTTATGCAACGAATGACAATCAATCGGCTACGCTTGGTCTTTTACAGGAAGAAGCGGATCTTGCAATAGTAGTTGGAGGTTACAATAGTTCAAACACAACCCATTTGGTCGAATTGTTGGAAGAAAAATTTCCAACTTATTTTATTCGCTCAGCTCATGAACTCATTTCCGCTCGTGAGATTGAACACTTCGACATCCACACCAAAGAATTAAGAAAATCATCCGATTTCTTGCCTGAAAAATCAGTCATCACTGTGATCATTACTTCCGGAGCTTCTTGCCCTGACTCCATCGTTGACAAAGTAATTCAACGCATACTTTCCCTGAAGGAAGTTTCGACCTCTATTGAAGATGTAATACAAAATACATGATTTGAGCAATACGAGCTTACGGAAATTTCTATCTTCGAAAAAATGTTTGTGTCAACTCATTTAAGTTCGTCACAAAAACCAACATTTACATTTGGAACGATTTATAAATATTCTCATCATTGACGACAATGTTCGTAACCGAAAAGGATTGAAAGAAATCCTATCCGGAGGTGGAAACAATGTGCTCCAAGCAGAATCAATCGTAGAAGCATTAGAAATACTTCAGCGACAGGATATCGGAATCATGTTAGTGAATACGGACAATCCAAATTTTGGTGGAATAGAACTTCTCCAGACAACCAAGGAAATAGAAAATGTAAAGAATATTTATAAAATCATTATTACCTCCGACTCTACTTCAGGAGCGAAAATGGTAAAGGGATTGAATGAAGGTGCAGTGGATTACATCAGTACGCCTTTTAATCCGAACCTCATTAAAGCAAAAATTGAAGTATTTAAATCACTTTATTACAAGGATCAGCGTATTAATCAGCTGCTAAGTAATATTTTCCCAACGACTGTTTTAGAAGATCTGAGTCAAAACAAAAAATTCTCACCAAAGCGATTCGAAAACGGCATTATTCTCTTCACTGATTTTGTCGATTTCTCGCTAAAGGCCAGAGATATGAAGCCAATACGACTGCTTAAAAAGCTGGAATACTATTTCACTCGATTCGATGAGATCATGAGTCGCTACAAACTCGAAAAGATCAAAACGATAGGTGATGCATACATGGCTTTGGCGGGTGTAACTGAACATTATCCTGAGCCAGCGGTTCGTGCTTGTTTGGCGGCAATAGAAATTCGCGATTTAATGCAAAATGAGCGGCTAATTGCTCGGGCCTTGAACAGGGATTACTGGGAAATCCGTGTTGGAATACACATGGGGCCATTAGTCGCAGGCATCATTGGAACCAACAAAATTAGTTATGATGTTTGGGGTGATTCAGTAAATATTGCTGCTCGGGCAGAACAAGGTTCAAAACCCGGCCATATAACAATAACAGATGCTGTAGCAAAAAGAGTAGCTCCTTTTTTTGAAATGGAATCCAGAGGTAATGTGAGTATACATAAACGAGGCGGAAGCATCCCTATGTACTATCTCTCCAAGTTGAAAGTTGGCAATACCATGCCTGATGATGAGAATGTGGCTTCATCAGAACTTAGAACACGTTGTGGACTTTCACCGATTGCTTTTGAGCACATGCGCAATGATATCATCAACAGATTGCGATCCTTACTTCCTGAAGAAGTCAACTACCACGATTTAAATCATACCTTGAATGTTGAAAAAGCAGCCATTCGTTACGCAAAACTAGAAGGTGTAGATGAAGAATCTATTCGATTATTGCGAACGGCTGTTCTTTACCATGACGCCGGATTTATCATACGCTACGATCATAATGAAGAATTTGGTGTGCGATTGGCTGAAGAAAATTTACCTCGTTTCGGATATACACCTTCTCAAATAAAGAAAATCGCTGCCATTATTAAGTGTACCGCAAGTGGTGAAACTCCAACCAACCTTTTAGAAAAACTGATGTGTGATGCCGATCACGACTACTTGGGTCGACCGGATTATCACAATGTTGTGAAGAAGCTCAGAATTGAAATGGAAAACTTTGGTAAGTATTTCACAGAAAGTGAATGGATCGAATTTCAATTGAACTACCTGGAAAAACACCATCGTTATTTCACTCAAACAGCAAAGAACATTCGGGTTCAAAGTAAAAAGGCACGCATATCTGAACTAAAATCAATGTTGAGTGCCGTGAACAATTAATTAAACATCCAATGAAGATCTACACAAAAAAAGGTGACAAAGGAACAACAGGGCTAATAGGTGGAACGCGGGTTCCTAAAAGTTCATTGCGTATCGAAGCGTATGGTACGGTCGATGAATTGAATTCTTACATCGGTATGCTGCGGGATCAAGAGATTGACGCAAAATACAAAGAGCAATTGATCGAAATTCAGGATCGTCTATTTACTATTGGATCAAGTTTGGCTTCAGACCCGAAAAAATC
>DAISYB010000051.1:0-5489 GCA_036825545.1 Crocinitomicaceae bacterium
GATATGTAAGTTCTCAAAATAATATTAAATGGGGAGAACCTAATAAACCTTCAACGAATCTGATATACTATTTTCCATCGGATGATAAAAATCTTTATTCAGTCCATTTTGATATTTTATCGAATTCAAAACAAAAGAAAAATCAAAAATTTGAAATAAACCGTTATACAGACTTAAACCTTGTATCTTCAACCACTCAAGAATTGAGAAGTGAGCTTGAATTCGCCTTTTTTGATGGGATATTCAAACTTGGCGAAAAGTTACTTATTTGTATCACGGAAACCCATGGTTTCAATATGGTCACTTTCATCCAGGAAGTTTCAACGGATTTATCACCAATAGGAAAAAAGATAGAAATTGCTAAAAATCCAATTTCCATGGCACAAGATGTCAAAATGGAAATGAATCAAATCGCAATTTCAAAAAACAAAAAATTTCTAGCATTTGTATCATTCAAAAATCAATCAGAAGAATTAAATAGCTCAGGTCGATTTGTAATACTAGACTCTAATCTTGAAGTTTTTCATGAAGATGATTTTGATCTAGATTTAAAATCCAAGAATATAGCAAAGAGTAATTTGTTTTTAGGTAACAATGGACAATTAGTTTTTGTATCATTGGAATTTGGTCATCATGAAAAGATTGGATTTAAAACTTTTTACAATTATAAAAACATACACTTCAATTCTTGGAATCAATCGGATTTCAATCATTTTACATTTAATGTTGAAAACAAGCGCATTGATGACATATCAGTACTTTCCAATGACGCTAATGAAATAACTATTTTGGGTTCTTTTGGCGTTTCAAACGATCATGGTACTAAAGGAATTAAAATCATAAAAGTTGACATTAATAAAAATGAAACATTACTTGAAAAAGATTACCATTTTACAAGAGAGTTTATTTTTAATGGCCTTTCGAATGTTGACAAAACCATCCTTGAAAAAAAAGAAGCTAAGGGTTCTCCCCCTATGCTCTTTAACTACATATTGAATGACGTTGAATTACTACCTGATGGAAGTCTTATCTGTACAATGGAACAGATCAACTTAGTTAGTTCAACCACCTATTGCGAAAACCTAATTACTTTGAAATTGAACCCAAATTGCGAAGCTGATTGGCTATTAAACAATCGAAAAGTTCAATTTTACACAGAAGAAGGAGGTGAATTTTCTTCGTACTATCAGTTTCTTCGAGATGGAAAAGTATACCAAATCTTCAATGACAATCCAAAAAACTATAATGAAAATGGCTCCTTCAACGAAGATGGAAATATTAAAGCTACACGACTAGGTAAGGAAGGGAATATTATAGCAGTTATTGAAATAGATATTAATACAGGTGATTACGTACGGAAAGAATTTTTGAAACAGTCATCAAATAACTCCATAATATTGGCTCGCAATTCAAAATATATTTCTGAATTCAATCAGCTTTATCTTTATGCGAAAGAAGGAAAGCTTCAGCGGTTCGGTTTAGTGAAATTTCAATAAATCGATATATTCATTTTTCAAAGAAACAACCCATGAAAAAGTTACGGTTTATACTTTTTTTTCTGATCCTCCCTCAAATTGTTTTATCCCAATCTTACAACATTAATTGGGGAAAAATGGATAAGAGGTCAGGCAGACTCCAATCTGTGATTCCCATTTCTGGTTCTGACTTTTATACACTTCGTTGGACCGGTGGTGCCATGTTGGGATCGCTTCGTCTTTCCAGACACGACAACCTGTCATTAACCGCGACCGGAAAATTGGTCATGCAAGTTGATGGTAGTATGGCTCATTTTGAAGATGTAGCCTATCTTGGTGATAAATTGATTGTTTTTCTATCGAGTAGGAAGGAAGGAAAAAATTCGATTTACATGCAAGAATACAACCGTGATCTTACGATTAAGGGGGATTCAAAAAAACTAGCTAGTTATGAATTGGAAAAAGGCCGTTCTAAAGGTTTTTTCAATGTGATAAAATCAAGAAATAATGAGTTTTTCGGAGTGATTTGGGAAATTCCCGGAAAGAAAGAGCAGAAAGACATATATGGTTTCCGTATTCTTGACACCGATTTGGCTGAAATATCGGAAGGTGAATACAAATTGCCATTTGAAAGTAAATATTCTGATATTCATGAACATTATCTCTCAAATACGGGTGATTATTTTATCTCGGTAATGGAGTTTACTCCGGGTGAAAAGAAAGTTTTCAAATCGTATATCAACTTCAAAGCTGCCCATATCTACCATATTACTCCAGAAGACATTCAAGATTTCACCATTAATCTGAAAGGAAAACGAGTTGAGGCCATGCGCATGAATTCAGATAATAACAAAGTATTCACCATCACCGGAATCTATGGTGATGAAGGAAAAGCAGGTGTGAATGGACTGTTTTATTTACGTGCCGACTTTGAAAAACAGGAACTGATCGATGAAGGATTCGAAAAATTTGGTAAAGATTTTATTACCCAAGACTGGTCTGACCGTCAAAAAGAAAAGGCCGAGAGAAAAGAAGCTAAAGGTAAAGGAGAACCACAACTTTACAACTATAGAATGAGGCAGACTGAAGTTCTTAAGGATGGTAGCATTGTCGGGTCAATTGAACAATATTATGTTGTGGTAACAACCTATACAGATCCAAGGACTGGTGCAACAACCACTACATACACGTACTATTACAACGACATCATTGCCTATCGCGTTGGAACAGATGGCGGTTTTGATTGGCTGAAAAAAATTAATAAAACACAAGTATCAACAAATGATGGGGGTCCTTTTAGTTCTTATTCGAGATTTGTAGATGGCGACAACCTGTGCTTTATTTTTAATGACAATGTGGCCAACTACGATGAAAAAGGTAATCACATTAAAGGCTCACATGCTAGGGCCAATTTTGGCAAAAAGAAAAATGTCGTTGCAATCGTTGAGATAGACTTAAATGACGGAAAAATGGAGCGTACAACATTCTTTGATCGTAAAGAGATTTCAGCTATCGCAGTCCCTAAAATGTTCTATGTAAATTACGAAACTAAAGAGGTTTTACTTTATGCTATTTATGGCAAGAAAGAACGTTTTGGGGTGATGTCTATTAAAGAATAAGTTAACTACAAAATAAAGGATATTAAAAAAGCACTAATTACTTAGTGCTTTTTTAGTTCTATTAAATATTCTATCCTTTCAATCCACAATCAAGATATAATTGTTTTTCTTTCCTTTCCCAAGAAGTACATATTTCCCATTGATAAGGTGATCATTTGTCAACAAAAACTCCTCTCCTACCTTTTCTTTGTTTACTGAGATAGCATTCGCTTTTAATTCTCTTCTCGCCTCACTGTTCGAAGATAAGAAACCGGTCTTCGTTGCCAAGGCTTCAACAATTGGTAAACTTGATCCAAATTCCTCCTTGCTCAGTTGGAACTGAGGTACTCCGTCAAAAACCGAAAAGAAATCCTTCTCGGAAAGTGATTTAAGATCTTCGGCTGTTGATTTGCCAAACAAAATGTTCGAAGCTGCAATTGCGGTTTGCAATGCATCCGCTCCGTGAACACGCGTCGTGATGTCCTCAGCTATGGCCTTCTGAAGAATACGCAAATGAGGTGCTTCGTTGTGCTGACGCTCCAATTCTTCGATCTCGTCTTTTCCTCGCAACGTAAAAATGCGAATGTAATTCACCGAATCAGCATCACTGGAATTCAACCAGAACTGATAAAACTCATAAGGTGAGGTACGCTCCGGATCCAACCAGACATTTCCGCCTTCGGTTTTCCCGAACTTCGTCCCATCCGCCTTTTTGATCAAAGGTGTCGTAACCGCAAAGGCCTCACCACCAGATTTTCTTCGAATCAATTCAGTACCCGTCACAATATTTCCCCACTGATCGGAACCACCCAACTGGACGATACAGTGCTTGTATTTATTCAAGTAGTAGAAATCGTATCCCTGTACCAATTGGTACGAAAACTCCGTGAACGACATTCCAGTTTCCAAGCGCTTCTTCACAGAATCCTTCGCCATCATGTAATTTACCGAAATGTGTTTCCCTACATCGCGAATGAAATCGAGGAAACTCATGTCTTTGAACCAATCGTAGTTATTCACCATTTCTGCTGAATTCTCACCACAATTGAAATCCAGAAACTTTTCCAGTTGCTCTTTGACGCATTTCACATTGTGGTTGAGCGTATCGACATCCAACAAGTTGCGCTCTTGCGATTTTCCGGATGGATCTCCAACCATTCCTGTTGCACCACCAACTAGAGCAAAAGGTTTATGTCCCGCACGCTGGAAATGAACCAAAGTCATGATCTGCACCAAATGTCCAACATGTAGCGAATCCGCCGTTGGATCAAAACCGATGTATCCGGCTGAGACTTTCTTGTTCAGCGCTTCCTCTGTCCCGGGCATGATGTCGTGCACCATACCTCTCCATTTCAACTCTTCAATAAAATTTGACGGCATTTCTTATTTCGTTAATTCTTTAAATACTTCTTCTAATGATCGCTCTTCCAACTTCAAGGTCAGGGTGAGTAAACCATTCTGCTGTGCATATTGCGCAATCACTTTTCTAAGGTCCACGTCTTCTGTAGTTTCCAATAACCAGCCGTTGCTGACCTTCTCCACTTTGCGTACACTTGGAATTTTTGCCAGCTGAGACTTCGTCACATTACCGTCAAATTCAGCATAAACCGTCTGATGTGTCTGTTCCAGTTGAAGAGCAGCCGCAGTATCATCCGCAACGATCTGACCTTTATTAATGATGATCACCCGATCACAAATGGCTTCTACCTCCTGCATGATGTGCGTTGAAAGCATGACCGTTTTGGATTTACCGATCGTTTTGATCAATTCGCGAATCTCAACCAGCTGATTGGGATCCAATCCAGAAGTTGGCTCATCCAGGATCAGTACTTCCGGATCGTGAATGATCGCAGCAGCCAATCCAACCCGTTGACGGTATCCTTTTGATAATGCACCGATCTTTTTGTTTTGCTCAACATCCAATCCAACAGATTTGATCATCTGCTTCACACGCTCTTTCAAATTCGGCACTTTATAGATCTGACCCACGAACTCCAGGTACTCTTTCACATACATGTCCAGATACAAAGGATTGTGCTCAGGAAGATACCCGATCTTTCTTCGTGTATCCAGTGAATCCACATCAACCGGCAAACCGCAAACCTTTACTTCACCTCCTGATGCATTAATGTAGCCGGTTATAACTTTCATCGTTGTTGATTTCCCGGCACCATTTGGTCCCAAAAAGCCAACAATTTCACCTTTGTTCACCGTGAAAGACACATCGCGAACAGCTGCTTGTTCGCCGTAATACTTGAATAGGTTCTTTACCTCAATTGACATGTTGCAGAATTTGAGTTACGAAGATACCGCTTCTTTGGGAATTTGGAATTGAAAATTGAACAAAGAACAAGGAACAAAGAGCATGGAGCATTGTACTTCCCTAAATAAGCTTGACCGTTTTGGTTAATATTCA
>DAISYB010000052.1:0-4049 GCA_036825545.1 Crocinitomicaceae bacterium
AGCTAAAGCAGTTCATCACCAAGGAAACAGGTCTTCCCATCTCCTACGCCCTCGCCAGCAATAAACTGGTCAGCAAAGTCGCAACGAATGAAGTAAAACCCAACGGGCAGCTAGAAATCCCCTTCGGCACTGAAAGGTCTTATCTAGCACCCCTAAAGATCGACCGCCTCCCGGGCGTCGGCGACAAAACAAAAATCCTATTGATCAATATGGGTATCCATAAAGTAGAAACCCTCTCCAAAATTCCCATAGAACTTCTTACTAACTTAATGGGTAAACCCGGAATAGACTTACACCGAAAAGCCAATGGCATCGACGAGTCTCCGGTCATACCATTTCACGAAGCAAAAAGTATTTCAACAGAACAGACCTTCCAACAAGACACCATCGACCTACGTTTCCTAAACGCCCAACTGGTGCGCATGACCGAAAAAATCGCCTTCCAACTCCGCCAAGAAAACAAACTCACAGGCTGCATCTCTGTAAAGATCCGCTACAGCGACTTCGACACCCACACCATGCAAAAATCCGTCCCCTATACAAACCAAGATCACATGATTCTATCCACCGTCAAAACCCTCTTCACCCAACTCAACACCCGCCGCCTCCTAATCCGCTTAATCGGCATCCGCTTCACCAACCTAATACCCGGTAACTACCAAATCGATCTTTTCAACGACAAGCAAGAAAAAGTAAGCCTCTATCAACGTATAGACTCAATAAAACGGCAGTTTGGTGAACAATTAATCCAGAAAGCCTCAGCCTTTCATTTCGAATAAGTAATTTTAATTTACCCCTTCAAGTTGTAATATTTCGTAGTGTATTCAAAAGTTACAAATATCATTTAAACTATGAGTTTCGAATTGAAATTATCCAAATACATAAGTGAATCAGAAAAAGCTAGAAAGGCCTTATGCCAAAAGTTGCAGCAACAAATAACTAATCTTGACTTTCAAATTGCTCTAGGAAATGTACTAGGATATAAAGAAGAGGATAGTACAAAAGTAGTAGAGCATGATTTCACAGCTGAACAAATGCTTGAAAGCCTCGACAATTATAAATTCATTTTCCCAGAGGTCATAGGCACTATAAAATTCCCCCATAGCATTCTACCAGACCACGTTGCTCGGAGGTTGGATGAAAAGGAAATAAAGCATAAAGGAGAAATATGGGTTATTCATAAGACTGACGTAGATCCCTGGCCTTCAAATCCTCATGCGCATAACAAGGAAACTGGATATAAGCTTCACTTGGGTAACGGCTATTTATATAACAAAAAGAACAAACCACTAAATGAAAAAATTTCGAAAAAGTACTTGCTCGCAATTCGAGAAAAAGCAGGTGATATAACTTTACCAGAACTCACAGTTTAAAATGAAAAAAAGCAGCTAATGAAAGAAGCAATTCAAACCTTAGAAAACCTGTATAAGAAAGCAACTCAAACGCTCAAACCGTATGAAGATTTGCCAGAAAAAGAAATTAAGCGAAAGCACCTTGAAATACTTGCAAGTGAGATTACTGGATCTATGATAAATCTAAAAATCAATAAACGATTTTCTGAAACAAATGAAAAAGAGTTTGCAGCATTCTTTAACAATGATAAAGGACTAATTGACAATTATGCCCACATAATAATTCAGCATTCTGCGGAATCGATTGTGAATGCGGCACTTTTTCAGACTGAGCTTGTGTTTCGAACCTTTTACGCAAAGCTAACTGGTAAAACACCAGGCGAAGAAAGGAGTTTACATACCATAATCGCGTTAATATATGAAGACAAAAATAATGCTTGGGCGAAGGAAGAAGCAAAATTAATTATCCTAATATGGACACTTCGCAATACTATTCATACTGGAGGGATATATCTTCATAAATTGTCAGGTTACACCTTAACATACAAAGGTGTCACATACAATTTTGAGTTTGGAAAAACACCAGAAATGTTACGAAATGGAAATTACTTTGATCTCTTGGTTGATTTATTTGATTCACTTGATTATCTATTTAAAAGCAACCTTATTCAAAGACTAGGCAACATTAATCACCCATCATACCTCGCTTTAGGCTACAATTAGATGAACTATCTATCCGGATACCAGTCATTGAATTCTGATCTGTACCTTAGCATTGAGTAAGTAACTTCCTCTTTCGGATATTTCCTGCTAATTCGAATTTGTACAACTCCGTTGTTATCCATAGCAACTCTACTGTAAAAGTTATTTATCCAATTGCTAAATCCGATAAGTTGGTTGTAAATCACCATAGTATCATGAAATAAGCTATTCCACTCGTCAAAACTCAAAACTTTAATTTGAGCATATGGATCGTCAGCATCATGATTAGTTAAATGAATATACCTTCCAATAAGAAAATATGAAGAATGGGCAATTGCGTTCCTTAGTTGTGTTTTATAGGCATTTTTTAATGCATTTCCGATTCCAGGGTATTGTACCTTTAGACGATCACGTATTTTTGTTCTTATAATATTTTCTCTTGTGCCAGTTGACTCTTTAGTTTCCCGGTTATAACCCTTTATGCGAAAGTGCCAATCATACTCTACACCATTAATAAGATTTGCAATTTGATAAAGTTTTTTTATAAATAAATCAGCCTCCCAAATCTTGAGGTAAATTAGCATCTCAGACTGAATTGATAACCCTTCAGCATCTTCGAGCAGTGAAATCTCCTTAATTCGGTCTTCAGAAAATTCAAATCGCTTTAAATATTCTGGATATGGAATATCAGAAATATTTGTGGAACGGTATTGATTAATAAACTTGTAATGTGCGTAATCCGAATGTCCTTCAGGGCCTGAGCCAATTCTATAAGGATTTTCATTTGGGAAATTTGTCCACTTGTAAACTTCAGGATTATACGCCCCATTAACTTTTATTAATAATAGATCTCCATCATGGGTCTGATTGTTAATTGCATCTAGAAATAGTTGCTTAAATTCTGGAGCAATAATCTTCGCCTTTTGTTCTAATATATCTGAAAATAACATAGTTAACGAATCTGTTCCTCCATCGGAAACTCCTCCCACTCCACCTTCTCCAATGGAACCATCGCCGTCTTAAAATCCTTTGCCACCGTCCAAGCTTCCATCTGCCCAGAAGGAAACTGTGTGCCTCCTATTGCCCTAATTTGTGTCTCATCTAATTCACCAAACAACCACTCCCAAGCCAGATCCTCATTGAGTATCGTTGGCATCCGCATTTTACTATTATGAATCTTTGCCATGATATGACCTTCGGGTGCTGCAGTAGTGCAAATAGAAACCGTATCAACTGTTTCTCCGGTACTGGTGTCAGTCCATGGCTTATAAATACCCGCCATAAAAAAATAGGGCTGATCCTTCACTCTAATATGATGCGGAATCTTAATCGCAGTCTTGACAGGCTCTCCGGTTCGCTTATTCAAAGGAAAAAAATGTCGCCACTCAAAAAATCCGGTAGATAATACCAAACACCTTCTTTGCAGCGCAGATTCTCGATAGATTTTATTGGGAAGCAACATCTCTTCAGAAATGGCATTGAGCGTTGTGATGCCTGGAATAAATTTGCCACTCGCGTCCTTATAACCTCTTCTCCACTGATCGACTTTTTCTCGGGTATCCAAAGGTTTTCCAAACCACTTATCGGGAACAAAACCCCACTCCATTTGTACCAGATCAAAATCTTGTTTTCCGGCTACAGGTTTCAAAACGGCAATATTCCCATAAACAAAACCATCATGCAAATCACGATCTAAAAAACCGTATTGGCTGACAGCCTTTTCCAAACTCTTCAAGCGTATAAATTCAGCATGAGTAACTTTCTGTCCGTTATAGTAACACATGGGAAAGACTTAACAGTAATGGTTTTCGATATTAAAACTTACAAGGGCAACCAACGATGGATCTATCGAATGCCCCAATGCTTGATCCAATTTTGAAATAGCAAATCCTTCTGGAATAGGAACGAGCCGAAACAAATAACCTTCTTCATCAGTGACGCAAAACTGGACCTCCCTTTCAGATGTCTGGGGGGTGACACATATCTTGCCGATAT